>NZ_LROY01000002.1:2142500-2442500 GCF_001639145.1 Microbulbifer sp. Q7
TCGGAAGAGAACCCGGGGTACAAGCCAGGGCTTTCCACGAAGCCTGTGACAAAGACCTTCACCGGCTGGCTCGCCTCCAGGTTCGCGTAGGCCTGCACGTTATTCTTGAACACACGCTTTACATGCCGGAGCACAAACGCATTCAGTTCGCCGTTGGCAACCCCAGCCACCCGTACCGGCCCCACTTCCGGGATAAAAATGTTGCCCTGCGCATCTACCGTGAGCACCGCACTGAAGCTGTAGGCACCCCATAGCTGCAGGGCAATCTGGTCCCCCACGGTAACCCGGTAGCCACCATTAAAACCACGAAACGGCTGATCTTTGAACGCCCCTTTAAACAGCGATTCGCCGAAGGCCGGCAGGTGATTACCTGCGGAAATTTGCTGCTGGTTTTTATTCAGTTGCTGGGTATCCAGTGCGTACACATTGGCACACAGGCTCACCACGGCTAGCACCGCGACTACCCAACTTGTCATCCGTTTATTGGTCATAAAGCTCATCGAACATTAAAAAGAAGAATTTTTCGCCGTTTACACGCGGTGATCGCGAATACTCGCCACCAGCATTTTGCCAATGCCATACAACAGCAGCAGGATCACCGCCAGGCTTGCCAGGTTATACAGCTTATGTGGATACTCCGCGTCTTCGGCAACCGATGGCTGACTGATCACCATCAAGTGCTTGAGCTTGCCTGAAGCCTCCATACGCGCGGTTTCCAGCGCCGTGAGCGAGGCCTGGTACGCGTCCATGGCGAACTGCAAATCCAGCTGCAGATTTTGGAAGTGCGCGTTCAGGCTGTTGAGGCGCTGCTCCCCATTTTCATCGGAGACGCCAACCAACCGCACTTTCTCGGCCTCGATCTGCTGCTGCAGAGAGTCGATTTCTGCCTGCAGGGAGACCACCTGGGAGGAGTCGGTGTGCAGGTACGTTTTGGCAGCAGTGAGTTTGGCCCGCGATTCGGCTAATTTGGCCTCCAGCCCCTGGATAATGGCACTGATGCCCTTGGTCATTTCTTCCGGGCTTACCACCTGGTTTCTGTTCTGGAAATCCAGGATTTTCTGTTTGCTGGTACGCAGCTTGCCCTGTGCCAGCTCCAATTCCCTGCGGACAAACGACACCTGCTTGTCGGCCAGCTGGTTGCTGATGGCATTCACGAAGTCTTCGGACTTGCGAATGACCGTTTCGACCAACTGCTGGGCGAATGCGGGCTCGAACGCCTGCATCTCGATAGTGATGATGCCGGTAGCCTCATCGTGACCGATGCCGATATGGCTGCGGTAGTACTCGAGATAATCTTCCTGGGAGGCATCGACCGCGAGACGGGAAAATACGTCATAGCTATCGCTTTTGTAGTAATCAGCCAGCCCCAGTTCCTGATCCAGATATTGCGCCATATCCAGGGACTGGATGTAGTTCACCACCAGGAAGGCATCTTGAGAGTCGCCCCCCATACCCGGCACCAGAAAGCCCAGAGTGGAAGACATACCCTGACCACTGCTGTTGTCTTTAACGATTAACTGAGCGGCACTCACGTATCGGTCGGACACCCAGAACAGGTAGTATCCGCTGACCAGCACCAGTGGTAACACAACGCACAGGAGCAGCCCGCGCCAACGCGCTGCGCGCGCAGGCACCGCGCCAATACTTGCTGCGGACAGCTTGCGGGTGATTTTGCGTGCTGCGTCTGCAGCTTTCTGCTCACTCACTGCCGGTGTTCTTTCTGCTGTTTCCATAACTCTTTCTATTTATGCGCCCGTTGCGGCGTTTGCGGGCTTGGGTATTCCCTGTTGGTAAACGGAAATCGCCTCTTGTACGGTGTCGAAAATCTGCAGTCCGGAAGGGCCAAGATAAATCCCCACGTCACAGTTTTTCTTCAAGATAGGCATACTGTGAGCCACAATAATGAAGTTGGCGGTTTTGCGCTTTTCCGCGATAACCTGCTCGCACTTGTGCTTGAAGTGCGCATCCCCCACCGACATCACCTCATCCACCAGGTAATAGTCGAAATCCACTGCAATGCTCAGGCCAAAGGCAAGCCGCGAGCGCATGCCGGAGGAATAACTTTTTACCGGCGCGTCGAAGTAGTCACCGATCTCCGCAAATTCCTGCACCCGCTCGAGCACTTGCCTTTTGGCACTGCCCCAGATGCCATGAATGCCGCAGACAAACGTCGCGTTTTCGCGCCCGGTCATACTGCCCTGAAAGCCGCCAGACAGCCCCATGGGCCAGGAAATGCGCTGGTCGGTAATCACGCGCCCTGAATCCGGGTAGTCGATGCCGCCCATAATCCGCAGCAACGTGGACTTGCCAGCGCCATTGCGCCCAAGTATGCCGATGTTCTTGCCTTCCGGAAAAACCGCATTCACATCGCGGAACAAGACCTTGCGGCCGGCCGGTGTGCGGAATGACTTGGTGAGATTGCGCAACTCGATCATTGGCTGCGCACCATGTCTCGCCACTGGCTGCGGTAGACCAGAAGACCAAATGCGAGCATGACCAGTGAACTGGTCGCCAGGTACGGCAGATCGGCAAACATGCCGTGGTAGCTGGCGAACAGCCCTTCACGAGTCAGCTCGATCATGTGCAGCAACGGGTTCCAGGAGAGGTAGCCGTGATACTCCTGCGGCACCTGCTCCAGGGAGAAAAACACTCCGGAGATAAAGTACAGCGGGCGCACGATCATCGGGGCAAACTTGGCGGCCTCGGGAAATTTTGTACCCACCACACACATAGTGAGACTGATCCCCAGGCAGAAGCAGAAAAACAGCAGGTTGATACCAACGAGCAGCAGGAAATCGTTGAAGCGCGCGGTAACGCCGAACCAGGCGAGAATAACCAGCAGCGCAAAAAGGCTGACCAGGTAAATGGCGAATTCCAGTAGCACCCGCGTAAGTACCGCATCAAACGGGCGCAACTGACGGTAATTGAACAGGCCTCGGTTGGATTCTACAGCCGCGACGCCCTTGCTGAAGCAATTACTGAAGAATATAAAGGGCGCGATTCCGGCCAGCATAAATAGCATGGTGGGAATGCCCGGGTAGAACTCCCGTCCCATGAAACTGAAAATGGCCGCCAGCAGCATGATGTGCATGGCTGGCTCCAGCAACACCCACGCATAGCCTAGACGCCACTTGCCAAAGCGGGTCTTCATCTCGCGGATCAGCAGCGCGTGAATAACATCGCGCTGGATTTGCCACGGGCTGCGGTTGTGTGCTGGATGCATGTTGAGCGTTCGGATTCTTGTTTGTGCCGGTTTGTCGCCAAACTGTCCCCACGGCGACCCCGAAAGTTCGGGAAAAATACTGTCAAGAGATCCTTCTCGACTACTCAACCACAAAAAGTGTGACGGAGTTCCAACTTTTAGGCGCAGAAGTGTACAAGAACGGACGTCTAAAAACACCTGTAATTTAATTACACACCATTACACGAAAGCGATGAGGTGAACCGGGGCTTTGCCTCGCTCACGGGCAGTTCTGCCAAATTAAAAAATGCCGCATCCTATCGGATGCTCGTGCAGTGGCCCCATTCGCCCCCGCAGCGGAATTCTTGTTCATTTGCGCGGGATGATTCGCAGGCTTTGCCTGCTCACCCCTTCGGGGTCGCCTCTCGGCGCTCTGCGTCGCCTACGGGTCCTTGTGAACCGGGGCCTTGCCTCGCTCACGGGCAGCACTGCCAAATCAAAAAAGGCCGCATCCTTTCGGATGCGGCCTTTTTTGATTTGGTGGAGCTAAGCGGGATCGAACCGCTGACCTCAACACTGCCAGTGTTGCGCTCTCCCAGCTGAGCTATAGCCCCAAAGTTGCTTTCTTGCTTGGGTTTCCCCCGAAAGCGAGGCGCATTTTAACAGCGGCCCTTCGGGTGTCAACCAGAAAAAACGACTTTTTAATCAATTAGTTAGAAACCGCTAGGAGATAGGCGCCCGCGGTTTCTGGTGAATACAGGGTCAGCCGCTGGCCCTGTATTCATCAGCAGCAGGGCCTCAGGCGACGGCTTCGACCCGTGGCTTCTGTTTGGTCAGGAACTCTTGCAGTCCGGCACCAATATCCGGGTGGTGCAGGCCGTACTCGAACTGGGCCTTCATGTAACCCAGCTTGTTGCCGCAATCGTGGCTGTGGCCAACAATGCGGTAGGCATCGACCTGCTGGACTTTCAGCAGCTCGTCAATGGCGTCGGTCAGCTGGATTTCACCACCTGCTCCGGGCTGGGTTTGATCCAGCAGGGACCAGATTTCGGCGGGCAGCACATAGCGGCCAACCACGGCCATGTTGGAGGGGGCGGCATCGACGCTGGGCTTTTCTACCATGCCGTCGATCTTGGCAACACCACCCACCTTGAGATCTGCACCCAGGCAATCCACCACGCCGTATTTGCTCACATCTTCCCAGTCGACGGACTCCACCATGATCTGGCTGGCACCGGTCTGCTCGAAGTTGCGCACCATCGCGGCGAGGTTGGTGTTGGTGAGGTCGGCGGCGTATTCATCCACCAGCACGTCGGGCAACAGCACTGCGAAGGGGTTGTCGCCAACCACCGGGCGGGCACAGGCAATGGCATGGCCGAGGCCTTTCGCCTCTGCCTGGCGCACGGAAATCACGGTGACATCACGCGGGATGATCGCGCGCACTTCGTCCAGCAGCTGGCGCTTGAGGCGATTTTCCAGCTGGGCTTCCAGCTCAAACGAGGTATCGAAGTGGTTGGTAATGGCGTTTTTACTGGCGTGGGTGACCAGGACAATTTCCTTGATCCCGGCTTTGACCGCTTCATTTACCACGTACTGGATAAGCGGCTTGTCCACAATCGGCAGCATCTCTTTCGGGATGGCCTTGGTGGCGGGCAACATACGGGTCCCCAAACCCGCAACAGGGATGACTGCTTTTTTTACTGCGGTCATAAGTTTTTCCTTTTTTCTTTAAATTACTTCCGGGTTAACTCCCTAACCCTTCGATTCCTGAAGCTTGCCGGATTCTACCCACATTGTGTGACACCTGTCACATAATATGTGGCGATTGATACAAACTGTCTCTTAATTCAACAATCTGCCACCCGGCGAGTATGACGTTTAGACAGGCAAAAAAAATGCCACTTCGGATACCCGAGTGGCATCGATGACACGCAAACCCCTGTTCAGGCCGGCTTAGCCGAGGCTCGCGAACTCTTTTTCCCAGCGCTTCAGCACCTTCTTGCCAGCACCGCCCAGTACCTCGACGGCCTGGCGCAGACGGGCGCGGCTGAGGTCGGGGCCGAGCAGTTCCATGGCGTCCATCACCGAGAAGCTGGCGGTGGTGCCGCTGATGGCCACAAACAAGGGCGCATTGAAGTCCTTCAGCTTGATGTCCATCTGGTTAGACAGCTCTTTGACGGTGGCAAAGATGGTGTCTTTGCTCCAGCTGCGCAGCGCTTCCAGCCTCCACAGGGTGAATTGCAGTAGCTTCTTCTGGTCGTCCAGCGCCAGCTTGTTGCCAGCAAAGCTCTCTTCACTGAGCGGCAGCTTGCCAGAAGCAAGGAAGCTGACCAACGGCAGGAAGTCACCGAAGGTTTCCATGCGACCCTTGGCCTGGGGCAGCACTTTGAGCAGGTTTTCGCGGTTCAGCAGCCACTGCTGTAGACGGTCGGCCAGCTGCTCGTCTTCCAGCTCGCGGATCCACAGACCATTCAGCCAGCTCAGTTTCTCCACATCGAATACCGGGCCGCCGAGGGATACCCGCTGGATGTCGAAATGGGCGAGCATTTCAGCCAGGGTGAACTTCTCGCTCTCGTCCGGCATGGACCAGCCCATGCGACCGAGGTAGTTCAGCAGGGCTTCCGGCATAAAGCCGGCGCGCTGGTAATAAAGGATAGAGGTGGGGTTCTTGCGCTTGGACAGTTTGGTCTTGTCCGGGTTGCGCAGCAGCGGCAGGTGGCAGAGCACCGGCATTTCCCAGCCGAAGTATTCGTACAGCAGCTTGTGCTTGGGCGCAGAGTTGATCCACTCCTCACCGCGCAGTACGTGGGTGATCTCCATCAGGTGGTCATCCACCACGTTGGCCAGATGATAGGTGGGCATGCCGTCGGACTTGAGCAGCACCTGCGCATCCACCTGGGCCCAGTCAATCTCGATGGTGCCGCGCAGCAGGTCTTCCACCACACAGGTGCCGGACTCCGGCACGTTCATGCGCACCACGTAGGGCTCACCCGCCGCCTTGCGCTTCTCGACTTCTTCCGCGGGCAGCGCGAGATCACTCGGCTTGAGGGTTACCTTGCCGGACTCCTGCAGCTGCGCGCGCAATTGATCTAATTCTTCCGCAGTGCGGTAGCAATGAAAGGCGTGGCCTTTGGCGACCAGCTCGTCACAGTACTGCTTGTAGATGTCGCCGCGCTCGCTCTGGCGGTAGGGGCCGTGCGGGCCGCCCACATCCGGGCCTTCCTGCCAGTCGAGCCCCAGCCAGCGCAGGCTGTCGAGGATCGCCTGCTCGGATTCCGGGGTGCTGCGCGCCTGGTCGGTATCTTCGATACGCAGTACAAACTGGCCGCCCTGGGCTTGGGCGAAGCACTGGTTGAACAGGGCAATATAGGCGGTACCTACGTGGGGATCACCGGTGGGAGATGGCGCGATACGGGTTCTTACGGTCATTGGAATCCTGATGTTGGACTGGTGACTGGAAAAGGAAGATAGACGATAAAGGCGCGGCATTATATCGCCGGCAAGAGTGGCCGCACAGACCAAAACGCGCCCACCCGAACCTGTCCTACCAGACTAAACAGACTTAATTTTGCAGGCATGTCGATTTGCAAATAAAAATCCGTGACTAGCGTCACATAATAGGTATCATTGCTGCTATGTCGACGAAATTGGAGGAATTACCGCCAATTCACGGTAGCCGACGCCAGGGCTGGCACATAAAATGTACGGCCCCATAACGACAACACTTCGGGATTTAGGGAAATACCAATGAAAAAATTTGCGCTTCGCTCTCTGGCCGCCGCTGCAGCCCTGGCAGCAACCTCTGCTTTTGCCGCCACCGACGGCGAGAACGGTGTGACCTCTGAGGGTAATCTGACCGTAAACCTGCTGATCGACAAGCTGATCTCCATCGGCGGCCTCGATGATATCGATCTCGCTCAGAACGCTACCACTCTGATGTACACCGGTGTAAGCAACCTGTGCGTGGGCGGTCTGGCAAGCTATAACTACAACATCACCTTTACCGGCGGCAACAACGGCTTCTTGCTGACCGACGGCTCCGTCAATATTCCCTACAGCGTCCTGTACGATCACGACTCCGATGCCAGCGATGGCACAACGGCCGCGCACAGTACCGGCTTTGACGTGAACGGTGAGACCCTCGGCACCCTGGGTTGCGATGGTACAGGCGGCACTACTGACAACGCCCAGATCCTGGTAGAGGTTGATCCGGCAGACATTCCTGACACTGCAACTGCCACCAACTACTCCGACGTGCTGACGGTTACCGTCACCGCACTGTAATCGCCTCGCGCGATCCGGGCCGCGCTTATCTGGCGCGGCCCATTATTTAACACCTCTTATGAAGCGCGCCCTCCCCCTAAGCTTCTTCTGCAGCCTGTTTATCGTGGGCAGCAATTCCGTGCATGCGGCGGCCGCTGCTGCATTCTCTATGGAAACCGCGGCACCGGCAGGCTTTGAGGACATTACCGAACCAGCCACTGTGGTGGTGGATGTCTATTACGGTGGACGACTTCTCAGCGCAAACCAACGCGCGACGGTTACGCCAAACACCTTCCAGTTTGAAACACCCGATGAAATTCTTCAGTTTCTGCCCGCGCTTAAACAGCCTGAGCGTATTGTTGATCGGTTACAGGAGACACTTCCGGCAAACTCCGCAAGAGCCTGCAAAAACAGCGTGCGCTCTGGATGTGGCGTGCTCGATGCCGAGGTAGTGGAGGTGATTTACGATTCCAGCAAGTTTCGCGTCGACCTGTTTATCGGCCCGGATTTTCTTTACACCAGTGAAATCCTTGCCGACCCTTTCCTTCCGGCAGCCACTAACCGGTTCGCGGTAAGCCAGCAGTTTTCCGGCAGCTGGTCCGGCTCGCAGAGTGACGGAGACGATCAGGTACAGAGCAACCAGAGTTACACGCTGAACTCGGAGTCGATCGTCAGCTTCGGAGAGTCCTCGGTTCGCGGAAACCTGTTTTTCAGTGAAAGCCCAGACAGCCCACAAGGCGCGTCCCGGCTCGAGGTTTCCGATCTGTACTGGACCCGGGATTTTCGCGGGCGCGCGGTTTCCGCGGGCCTGTTCCAGCCCAGTGGTAACAGCTCGCGCTTTCTCGGGCTGGGCAGTATTTACGGCCTGGAATTTTATCGATCCGATAACACCCGTATCGATACCCATATCAATTCAGGCACCCCCATTGAGGTTCACATGCCCACGCGCGGGCGCGTGGAAGTGTTTCGCGATGGCCGCCTGATCCATAGCGAAATGCTCGAGGCGGGTAACCAGCTGGTGCGCAGTATCAGCTTTCCCCAGGGAGCCTACGATGTTGTGGTAAAAACCTTTACCGAATCCGGGCAGCCATTGGCGGAATTCCAGCAGTATTTCACCAAGGACTCACGACTTCCCCCGATCGGCCTGTGGAACTGGAACCTGATGCTCGGCGCACCCGTGGACATTTCCAGTGAGCGCAGTATCCCCGAGCCTGGCGAGGATTATTTTATACAGCTGGGCGCTGGTCGCAGGGTTCAGGAAAACTGGGGCCTAACCGGAGGGATTACCGCCGGACAGCAATCCCAGATGCTGGAACTCGGCGTGCGCTGGCTGAGCGACTACGTGGATGTAACGCCGGAGTTCGTGATCACGGATTCCGGGCGCACCGGCTCGCGAATCGGTGTTTCATTTCGCAGCGAGTGGGCGTCGCTGACGTTTCAGCAGGCCGAAGTCGACAAAGCACCTGCGAGTTCAGAAACCGACTTCCTCGCTTCGGCCTATAACTATCGCATCGCCAACCTGTTTGTGCCGGTGGGCAAAGGCCGCTTCACCGCCCGCTACAGTGAGCGCGATAATGTTCAGGAGTTGAATAGCCCACTGGTACAGTTGCCCGGTAACAGTCTCGCGACCTCGCGCCTGCACACATTGGAATTTCAGTACCCCTGGTTGCGAAACCGCTTCTGGAATGGCGACCTGCGCTTCGGCTACAGCGAAGGTGACCAGGAGCAGCTTTGGTCGCTGAATTTTCAGCTGCGCTACAATCGCGGACGCTGGGGGAACGCGGGTTACCTGCGCTCCGAGTCCAGTGATCCAATTGGCGATAACCACTATGCCGGTTTCAACAGCGTATGGAATGACCGCGACTTGTGGGCCGCTGAAGTGCAGCAGAGTATGAATCTTGAGGCGGGTGCCGGTAACCAGGCACTCCGCAGTCTGACGCGCATTGCCGGACATCGCGGGAATCTCACATCCAGTATCAATTACCTCGCCGCCGACAGTGATACCCTGAGCTACACCGGGGGATTCAGCACCACCCTGGCCACCGATGGGGAACACTTTTCCTGGGGAGGCGAAACCGGTCACGACAGCGCGGTTCTGGTAGATATTGTCGGTGCGCCTGACGAGGACTTCGAGGTATTGGTAGATGGAAACCGCCGCGGCTACGCGAAAGGCGGGCAGCGCTCGTTGATCAGCGTGCCGGCGTTTGAGAGCTACCAGATCAACGTCAAGCCGCTAGGCAGCGGTTTTTACGATTACCAGAACACATTAGAAACGGTGACGATCTACCCGGGTAATATGGTCAACACCCAGATCGAAATGAAAACCCTGATACTGGTGATGGGCCAGCTCACCCGCAGCGGCGTGCCGGTTGCCGGCGCCACCTTCCGCATCGGCAATCAGCGGGTAAAATCGGACGCAAACGGACTGTTCCAGCTCGAATACTACGCGCTGCCCGGAAAAAGAACGTTCGATCATGTGATTCTGAATCAGTGTAAGGTACCGGTCGATGCATTGGCGTCTGACACGCACTGGGTCAATCTGGGCACTCTGGATCTAGATAATGCGGTTTGCGACAACCAACAGGAGGGTGGCGCACTTGCATCCCATTAAATGGTTGTACCTGCTGCTTTGCCTGCTGGGCCTCGCATCCTCGCCAGTTTTCGCGCAGGACTACTGCGACCCGGATGCCGCACTGCGTCTATGTAACCTGGATGGCAGAACCTACTCCCATACGTATTCTGCAACACAAACGACATTCAATGCGGGATTTGAGCTGGCAAGCTGCAAGCTACAGGGCAGTAATAAAGACTGCCATAAGTCGAACGCGCCGGACTACGAACTCACGCTGACCGGGGACGAAGATGGCACCAACTACTACCTCACCGGTCCCGGTGGTACTCGGTTACCGATTTCACTGACCTTTACCGACGGCACTAACGCAACCGCGCCATTCACACCGGCCAATCCAAGCGACGTGTTCACAGGAACCGTTAACCTGGCACCGGTCGCATTCAATGTAACGGTCACCCCTGCCTCCGGTACCCCATTGACCGCAGGCACCTATTCGGCCGCATTCTCCCTGGATGCAATTCAGTCAAAAGCCTGCGGCTCGAGATGTGACACCAAAAGCGGGCTCACTTTTACTCTCTCCGTGGTAATCCCGGCACAGATTGTGGTGAGGAATATTGATGATATCGAACTGACACCGCCGCTGGACCGGAGTGCGCCGATCGAAGAGGAAGAGCCGCTGTGTATCGGGGGGTATGGTTTCAGCCGGTTTGTCGTGCGCTTTTCCAGTGACAATGGCTCGACGGGCGGAAGCGGGGCATTCCCGTTTCAGTTGAACGGGACTACTTCCGGCGACGGATTGCCCTATTCCGTAGCCTTCAGTAACGATTTGACTTCGGCGACCGGTGTCGCCGCGGCGAGTGACGGATCTGTACAAGGGGCTTTCACCCGCACATCCGACCTCCAGTGCACCAATAACAATGCGCGCATCCTGGTTTCCCTGAGCGCCGCGGACTGGACCTCGGCCCAAGACACTAACTACCAGGATACTCTGCGTATCACCGTGGTTCCCGAGTAGAACCTCCGGAATAGCGCCGTCAAAGCGGTAACGTGATCAGCCTGGCTTCCTTGCCATCAAACGCGCGTACTTCGATATGTCCGCGCTCCCCGGGAAGCTCCACGGTTTTTTCCCCACCGGGGTACACTCGCCCTAACGGCCCGATATTTTCACACTGAGAGGGCGAAGAACAATAGGCTGCACTGCTGATTTCCACATTGACGTTGCCGGTATTTTTAAGCTGCCGGCGACTGCCGCTACCACTCAATGCCAGATCGAACTGTCCGTTCACCGGCTGCACAAATACCACTGCCTGAAACGCCACCAGCAACTTCAGCCCGGTAGCCTCGGTTTGTATTTCCCCCACAACCGGCCGGAAGGTCACCCGATACACTTTTTCCGAATCGACATTGGACTCGATCGACATCAGGCGAAAGCGCCGTTCTTCGCCCGGTGCAATCACCGCCTTGGAAGGGCTCACCAGTAATTTGAAATCTTTTGGATCAGTCACCGGCACCAGGGTCTGATTTTCTGCACCGGGATTTTCGACGCGAAATATTTCCGTCTGCAAATACAGGGGGGCGTCATCGGGATTGCGCACGACAATATCATCGCGCGCGTTGGGCACCGACTTGAGGTACACAATCATTTTATCCAGTGACATGGCGCCCCAGGCCGGGCTGATCACGCAGGCGAATAGTACGGCCAGTATTTTTTTCATGAAGCAGCCATCAATAACGTCATTTCACGCCATTTTAAGCGGATGAAAGGGATAAACAACCGCTAAATCAAGGTGTTCGTGGCGCTCAGTAATCGGCCTAGTCGGCAGCGATCAGCACCCGCTGGTGCTCATTGGATGTAAGGTAAGAGTCGGGCATGTAATAGCAACCAGGGCGGCGGGACATTTTGCGGCTACCTTGCATGGCCGAGGCCTGAAAGGCGTCACTCTCGCGCCGGGATTCTTCCCAGAGCACGCGGACACTACCGGTGGGCAAATGGTGCAGGCACACCATGAGCTGGTCACTTGCGGGATCATCCGCTTGGGTTTGTATCGCGGAGGGCTCAACGGCTTCCACGGTGACACGCGGTGGCAGCACCAGGCGTATTTGAAGGGTCCCGGTGGCTGTATTCCCCACCCCGGCTCGATCTTCCGCAAGCACAGGTACGGCTGTAGCCAGTGCCACCAGCACGTGTACGGCGGTCAGCCCGACCAGGAATACCGGGGTTGCGCGACCCAATACAGCGGGGTCATCGTGAGCCTGTGCCAACTAAAAATACCTCTAACACGGCAATACCGAATACATTCAGTGTAGGTGCCGCCCCGGCGACGAACCCCGGCGTATTCCTCCGGGGGTACAATTGATGTCAAAGCGCGCGCCAGTCCTTTCTTGCAACCCCCCTCGCAGCAACTATTTTTCATATAGAGATTTCGCGGTATCTCCCACCTCCTTTATTCACACAATAAAGCCACACCCGGCGGGAACTCACATCAATGCTGATTGCGCATTTGGGCGACAAAATTCACCACCCGGAAAATACCCTTGCCGCCTTTGAGGCCGCACATGGTCTCGGCGCCTGCGCCATTGCGACCGAGGTGCAGTTCAGCAAGGACCGCACGGCGTGGTGCTGTGCCGGTGAGGGGATGGACTTTGTTCAGGCGGGTATTTCAACGCCGCTCCACCGCCTGAAAGACCGCGACCTCAAGGCGCTGCCTCTCAGCAGCTTCCAGCAGCTGGTGGACTGGGCCGGCCGCCACCGGCACCTGGAGTGGTTTGTGGAATTGAATCCGGAGACCCTCGCGCACATGGGCGCGGAGGCGGCGATCCGCGCACTGCGCGATGAAATTTCGGGTTGTACCGATGCGTTTGTGATACTCGCGTCCGACTTGCGCAGCCTGCGGCTTGCCCGCAATCTGGGTTTCTATCAGGTGGCGCTGCGCGTGCCGAGTGTCGCGCGCTGCCTTTCTGCCGATGTCGTTACGCTGGCGCCAGATTTCCTGTTTATCGACCACGCAACGGTAGATTGTCAGGAACTGCCACCGGGTCCCTGGCAGTGGGTGGTTCAGGAGATCAATACCGCGCAGGGGGCGGTTCATTGGCACCATCGTGGTGCACACCACATACTGACGGGCAACCTGCCGCTGTTGATGCGCTCCCGGGAGGCCAGCAATGTCTATGGAATATGATGTGCTGGTGGTCGGTGCCGGGATTCAGGGAGCCGGTGTCGCGGAAGCGCTGACAGCTGCCGGGCACCGGGTGGCCATTCTGGAACAGGAATCCGTGGCTTACGGCACTTCTTCCCGTTCCTCCAAGCTGATTCACGGTGGGCTGCGCTATCTGGAGAGTGGGCAGTTCTCGCTGGTTTACGAGTGCCTGAAGGAGCGCCGTTGGCTACTGGCCAACAAGCCGGACCTGGTACACATGGTGCCCTTCCTGATCCCGGTGTACCGGCACAGCCGTCGCCCGAGCTGGAAAATACGCCTGGGGCTCAGTTTTTACGCCCTGCTGTCCGGGCTGTTTTCCTCCTACGCCCGTTTCCGCTCGATAAGCACGCAGGATTACGATGCGCTGTGCGGGCTCAACAGCGATGATTTGCTGGCAGTATACCGCTACTACGACGCGCAAACCGACGATGCGGCGCTGACGCGAGAAGTCATCCAGACCGCGGTGCGTGGTGGCGCCGAGCTGCTCTGCCCGGCAAGCCTGGTGGGAGCGGAGGTGACCGACAAGTTCGTGCGGGTCGATTACTTCCACAATGGCCAGCTCAACACCCTGCACTGCCGCGCCCTGGTGAACTGCAGCGGGCCGTGGATTGAGGAAACCAACAGCAAGTGCGCGCCCAGCGCGAAACTGCCACCACTGGAACTGGTTGCCGGTACACATATTCAGGTGCCATTGAAGCTCGCCAATAAAATCTTTTATGTGGAAGCGGAAGACGGCAGGGCGGTGTTCGTGATGCCGTGGCAGGGCGAAACCCTGATTGGCACCACCGAGCGCCCCTACCACGGTGATCCCGCCGAGGTGGCCCCCACGCTGGAGGAGAAAGCCTACCTGCTGCGCACGCTAAAGCAGTACTTCCCGGAGACACGGCCACTGCAATTGAGCGACCTGAGCGACAGCTGGGCGGGGCTGCGGGTGCTGCCGCATGCCAGCGACAACCCCTTCTCCCGCAGCCGCGAAACCATGATCTGCACCGACAACCCCAAGTGCCCGCGGATCGTCGCCGTGGCCGGCGGCAAGCTCACCAGTTACCGCGCTACCGCGCGCAGTGTGGTAAAGAAGCTGCGCCCGCTGCTTGCCAGTAAAGAGGACTTGGCGCCCGCACCCGCCTCCCACAGCACCGGTACCCGCGAGGACGCCAAAGAGCGCAACCTGTGATCCCCCGTCCGTACCTGCCGCGACCAGTCGGGTAATGTCCGGCGCCCAATGAGGATCGATCCGGGGAAACGCGCCGTATCTTGTTATACTGCGCGCAGTTTTATCCTCTGATCGCTGTTTATGTCCGAATCGTCCCCATCCCCAACTTCCCCCACGCCCATCACCGCGGGAACGGCAACGGCTGTTTCACACCGTTTCTGCACCGCACCACTGATGGACTGGAGCGACCGTCACTGCCGTTATTTCTGGCGGCAGTTCAGCAAGCACGCCCTGCTCTACACCGAAATGGTCACCACCGGCGCCATCCTGTTTGGCGACCAGCAGAGTCACCTGGATTTCAATGTGGAAGAGCAGCCGGTGGCGCTGCAATTGGGCGGCAGTGATCCACAGGACCTGGCGCGCTGTGCGGAAATTGCCGAGCGCTGGGGTTACAGCGAAGTGAACCTGAACTGTGGCTGCCCCAGTGACCGGGTGAAGAAAGGACGCTTCGGTGCCTGCCTGATGGCCGAGCCGGATCTGGTGGCCGAGTGCCTGGGGGCGATGCAGAGTGCGGTATCGATACCCGTCACCGTGAAGCACCGTATCGGTATTGACGATATGGAGGACTACCCGGGGCTCACGCGCTTTGTGGAAGCGCAGGCACGGGCCGGCATCACTACGTTTATTGTGCATGCGCGCAAGGCCTGGCTGAACGGCTTGAGCCCCAAGGAAAACCGCGAAGTGCCGCCACTGAAATACGAAATGGTGTACCAGCTGAAGCAGGATTTCCCCGAGCTGGAAATTGTCCTCAATGGCGGCATCAACACGCTGGATGAGTGCCGCGCGCATCTGCAACAACTGGATGGTGTTATGCTCGGGCGCGCGGCGTACCAGACGCCGGGCCTGCTCGCCGGGGTGGATGCCGCACTGTTTGACGGTGAACCCGGGCCAACACCCGCCGAGGTGGTACGCAACATGCTGCCGTACATCGAGCGGGAACTGTCGCGCGGTCAGCGCCTGAATCATATTACCCGACACATGATGGGGCTGTTCCAGGGCGTGCCGGGGGCACGACGCTTCCGCCGACACCTGAGTGAGCACGCACATACCGCGGGCGCCGGACCGGAAGTACTGGAACACGCTTTGACGCTGGTCACGCAAGCCGCCTGACCCGCGCTCTGGGCACACATAAAACAAGTAAACATTCGCAATAAGGAAGTGGGGAACATGAACAAACTGGAGCAACTCAAACAGCGCAGCCTGGTGGTCGCCGATACCGGGGACATCGAAGCCATTCGCCGCTATCAGCCGGAAGATGCCACCACCAACCCATCACTGCTGTACAAGGCCGCTCAGCTTCCCCAGTACCAGCAACACCTGAAGGACTCCATCGCCTGGGCGGAACAGAAAGGCGGCGATGTGATCGCCCTCGCCGCGATGAAACTGGCGGTGGCCATCGGTTATGAGATTTTGCAAATTGTTCCTGGAGTGGTATCTACCGAAGTGGACGCGCGCCTGTCGTTCGACACCACCGCCAGTATTGAATACGCACGCCAACTGGTAGCCATGTACGAGCAGGCGGGTGTCGATCGCGAGCGGGTTCTGATCAAACTTGCCTCGACCTGGGAGGGCATCAGCGCGGCCTCGGTGCTGGAGCGCGAGGGCATCCACTGCAACCTGACCCTGCTGTTCAACCAATGCCAGGCGGTGGCCTGCGCCGAAGCCGGCGTCACCCTGATCTCCCCGTTTGTGGGCCGTATCCTCGACTGGTACAAGGCCAGCACCGGGCGGGATGACTACACTGCGAAAGACGACCCCGGCGTGCTCTCCGTGACCAGCATCTATGAGTACTACAAGTCCCGCGAGTACCCCACCATCGTGATGGGCGCCAGCTTCCGCAATACCGGCGAGATCGAGGCCCTGGCAGGCTGTGACAAGCTCACCATCAGCCCGCAACTGCTGCAGGAGCTACAGGATGACAACGGCACCCTCGCCGATGGACTCAATAGCGACATCCCCAGCCAGGCGCGCCCTGCCGCCCCGATGCGGGAGGCGGAATTCCGCTACCAGCTGAATGCGGACGCCATGGCCACGGAGAAGCTGGCGGAGGGTATCCGCAATTTTGTTGCGGATCAGTTGAAGCTCGAGGAACTGTTACAAAACGCGCGCTAACGCCAACAGAACAAGGAAACGCCATGTTGCAGCAGATTCGCAAACTGTTCGACCAGATCGGCCGCGGAGAGAGTGTGGAGGTGCGCACCGAAAAAGACGTGCGCATGATCAGCGCTGCACTGATGGCGGAAATCGCTACCGCAGACCAGAAGGTGGATGAGCGCGAGCACGCGGCACTGGTGCGCCTGTTGCGGGAACATTACCAGCTCGAAGAGGAAACCGCCCACAGCATGGTGGAACAGGCCTTGGCAGATCGCAATGAGGCCACCTCACTCTACGAGTTCACGCAGACGGTGAATGACAACTTCAGTGAGCGGGACAAATATTTGCTGATCAAGCAGATGTGGGAAGTGGCGTTTGCAGATGGGGAGATAGACGCCTTTGAGGAGCACCTGATCCGGCGTGTAGCGGAGCTGATCTACCTGCCCCATGGCCTGTTTACCCGCGCCCGCGCCGAGGCTCGCGACCGGGATATTGAATCCTGAGCAGGCGCCTGCTCGCAGCTTACAGAGTGCGCGCGGCTAGTGGTTTGCGGCCGCCTTCGCGGTCTGCTCACTCTCCAGCGCATGCACCAGGTCGCGGAACGTGGCTTCGTTCTGCTCGTTCATGCTCATCAATACACGGTGCGCTTCCAGCACCATTTCCCGCGCGCTTTGCTCGTCCGGTGTATTGCACTTGAGGGGGGCTGGCTCCGCCTGATAGGCGTCGTTATCGGCATCGGACGAGATATCCATCAGCGCGTCAAATCCCATCGAGTCCAGCAGGTGCAGTAGCCCGCGGTCTTCGCACAGCACCAGCGGCCGGCCGCCCTTGCGCTCGGCACTGCGGAATGCAATTTTCGCCATGAGCCCCAGTGTGGTGCTATCGACCCCCTGGGTTTCGTGCATATCAAACACCACACCGCGGAATTCGCTGTGGGAAAACATCTTGTCGATAAAACTATCGAAAGACGTACACAAATTGAGGCGTACATCGCCAACCAGCTTCACCACGTAGATGCCCTGGTGGTCGCCAACCATGATCTGCCCGGACTGCATAGTAACCTCACGCGCTCCCTGCTCTTGTCCCGAGCCAGGGGCGAGATGGATGATTTGCGGCTTGTGACCGCGGCACAGTTCCTTGTGCAAGCCTAGCTCAATCTGCACCTTTGCGAGGATTCGCACGATAGAGCCAGAAGTGGGGCGGAGCTTACTCCTGCCCACCGGTACTGACAAGACCAGTGTGAACGGGTTAACAGGTGTGACCAGAAAGTCCGGTAGTTTATATTTCCGGGCTCTCCATACGCCCCACAAAACCCTGTTCGCGGGGCCAGTTTCCGATACTTTTTATGAATGACTCATGAATGTCTCATGAATGCCTCACCAATGTCCGGTGCATGCCTAGCGTAAAACTGGCATACGCCGGCAAAGCGTCATGTATTCGGTATCGGGAGCAACATCGCTGGCCGGGGGTAGTAACAAACCCAGCAAGAAATGGACCACTAGCGCTCGTCTTGGCGCAGGGTGAGGATGGTAATGTCGTCGGGAAAAGATTCGGCGGTATCCACCTTGAGCGCCGCGCACAGGCTGTCCAGGTCACCCCGGCTGCGATCAATGAGCTGCAACAAGTCATCTTCCCTCTGCAGCAGATCGCCCGTCAACAGCTCCAGCACCCCATCCGAGCAGGCCACCAGGCGCCAGCTTGCGGGCAGGCTGCAATGGCGCACTTCCCAGCCACCGTGCTCAAACAGACCCAGCGGGCGCCCTTTTCCAGCCAGCCAACGAGCCCCATCACTGGTCACCAGTGCCGGCATGGGCACCTGCCCCGCCACCGCGTAGTGCAGTTGCCGGGCGCGGCTATCCACCACGCCCACAAACATACTGGCATGCTTGTCGAGCCGGGTGGCCAGCAGCTCGCTATTGATCATTTCCAGGATTTCGGTGAGGTCACTGTCGAGGGTGTTCAGCTGGCTGAACAACGGCCGCTCTCTCAACAGGTGCATGATGCTGTGCTTGATGAGCGCGGTCACCAGCGCCGAAGACACCCCGTGCCCGGACACGTCTACCAGGTAAAACGCCACAAAGCGCTCACCAAACAGTCCGTAGTCGATAAAATCGCCGCTCAGGTACAGGGAGGGCTGCAAGCGGTAGGCGGCCTGGATTCCGGCCGGGTATTCATAGGGAGTACGCGGCAGCAGGTGCTGCTGGAGCTGTCGTCCGGCCTGGTGATCCCGCTGCAGCAGCTCGATGTGCTCCTTGAGTTCGCGGTTGCGCGACTCCAGCTGCTCCCGGTACTGGCGGTTTTGCGCGGCCAGTTCCCGGGCCTCCACAATCCGGGTCAGCGCGTGGTCGATCACGCTCTCATCGGCAATCGGCTTCAGCAAGTAGTCGCTGGCCCCCAGGCGCAGTGCCTGTACCACATCGTCCACCTCACTGTCGGATGCCAGCACCACCACCGGGGTATCGGGCGACAGGTGCTTTACCTTGCGCAGCACTTCCAGCCCGCCCATATCCGGCAGGTGCAGGTCGGTAATCACCAGTTGATAGGTGTCGGGCGTGAACTGGCCGATAGCTTGTACGCCGCTGTCCAGCACGGCGACCTGATAACCGAGCCGCGCAAGCGCGCCCTGCACCAGGCCACAAGAAGGGGAATCTGAATCGATCAGCAACAGCGCGTGACGCGCGCGCTCACCGACCTGGACTGCTGACTCCGCAGGTGCGCTCAACATGGCGCCCTGCGCATAGCTACAGGCCGACGCACGGTATCAACCGGCGCCGACCTGACACGACGGGTATCAGAAGTCGTATTCATCCAGGTCGCCGCCAAAATCATCTTCCTGCTCACCATCGTTGATCAGGAACTCGCGCCGCTGCAAATAGGCATCACGCATTAGCACATAACGGTCGCCCTGAAGGAGCGATTCGGTTTGCAGAAGGCTCGCGCGAAGTTGAATCAGATCGATGCCCTTGAGGGTATTTTCGACGGCGTTGTCTTCCAGATAGGTCAGCGGGTTGGTATACCAGTCGACCACAATCGCGGGCGCATCACGCACCGTGGAAGGGCCCATAAACGGCACCACCAGATAAGGGCCGGACTCCATCCCCCAAACGGCCAGGGTCTGGCCAAAGTCCTCGCCATCACTGCGCTCCAGCCCCATGTGCTGGGCCACATCAAACAACCCTACAACACCGACAGTGCTGTTTATCAGGAATCGTCCGGTGTCATTGCTCGCCTGCCCCCACTTCCATTGCAGGATGTTGTTCAGGACATTGTTGACTTCGTGCATGTTGGCGAAAAAGTTGGAGATGCCCGTCTGCATGAAAACCGGCGTTATCTGACGATAACTGACCGCGGCAGGCTTCAGGAACCACCGATCCGCGGTGTCATTGAAGCGGAACATGGCGCGATTAAACCCCTCCCAGGGATCGCGATCTTCCGGCTCCTCCGCACTGGAGAATTCGTCTGCCGGATCAAAGCCATATTCACTTTCAAGCTCGGAACCAAAGTCATCCGCGCCGCCGGCATCCGCATCCGTCGCGACGTCGCCCTCGCTACCGGCGCCAAAATCATCAACCTCGCCGGGATCAGCGTCACCGGCCGGCTCGGAAGCAGGCTGTGGCGAAGGAACGGCGGCTGGAGCTTCGTCAGGAATTTCAGCAAAGGGGTCTGACGCATCCTGCGCCGTTGCCAGAGGCGCTGACAGCAAGGCGGCCAGCGTCAAGGCAGTTAAAGGTGTGCGCTCAAGCAATTCCCTGCTCCTCGCAAAATATTTTCGATTGTTCAAACCAGGATCTGTTTTTCCGTTTTCGCGATATTACCACTGGCCGCTTAGGCAGCATAGCAGCTGGCAGTTTTCGCCATGTTCACTGGCAGCTTTTATACAGGCCGGAAGCCCGCAAGAATATCCAGGGCGTGGAGCTTGCGCAGGAGTTCTTTGCCGAAATCCACTACCTGCGCCGGCTGCGGATGCTGGATATCCGCAGCGAGCGCCTCCAGCAGTGCGCGGCCGGTGCGCAACTCTGGCTCTGCCGCCTCGTCGCCCGTGGCATTATGCGACTGAATCAGCGACAACAAATGTGATGTCACCGCATTGGCCTCCAGGAAGCCGACATCATCGGCGCGATTGCGATACACCACAAGAAATGTAGGGGTTTGCGGTGGCTCGGCCGGCTGGAATGCGGGGCCTATATGATGCACCGGGAATTCATAACTCAGATTCCAGGCCAGTGGCGAGGCGATTGGCGCCCAATCCAACAGTTGGGCGTCGGTGTAGTCAAGCTCGAGCCCCGCAGGAAATACCCCCTCACTCACATCGAGCGCCAGCTCTACCCACTCGTAATGGGCCAGCTCCCGCAGAAAAGCCGGGTCCCCGCTGCTGTCTTCACTGGCTGCGCGCTCCGCCTGCAAATACTGCAGAAACTCTTCGCTGATCTGTAAAAAGTACGGGCTGTGGGCGTGATGTGTACGCACGAAGTCGCGCACCATGGCATGCCAGTGATCGTCGTCGAGAATGCTGCGCAATACCGGAAACCCACCGGCGATAAACGACTCGATGTTGTTGTAGATCAGATCCCGGTAGATACCCATGCGGCGGTCTTCAATGCCTGCCGGCGCTTCCACTTTATCGGGTGCACGCAAGTGCGCGGCGAAGTCCCCCTGAATCTTCCGGAAGCCCGCTGTTTTTTTCTCGCGCTGATCAACGGCCATACACAGCCTCCACCGGCCGGGCCGACGCATCCTGCCCGCTGCGCACAGCCGCCTGGCAGGCGCGAATACGCTGCAACTCCTCACACAATTCCGGTAACGGGGGGATATTGAAGTCCCTTTCCAGCAGTGTGGGGATGGGCCCGTAGATTTCATAGGTACGCTGCAGCAATTGCCATACCGGGTCGATTACCGGCGCGCCATGGGTGTCCACCTTGAGATCCTCGGCCTCATCGAAATGCCCGGCAACATGGGCATAACGGATACGCTCTGCGGGCAACCCTGCGAGAAACGCTTCTGCATCGTAGGCATGATTAATGGCGTTTACATAAATGTTGTTCACGTCCAGCAGCAAGTCACAATCGGCCTCCTGCAGCACCGCATTCAAAAACTCCAGCTCCGACATTTCCTGCCCGGGCGCCGCGTAATAGGACACATTCTCCATGGCGATGCGCTGTTCCAAGATATCCTGCACCCGCCGAATTCGACCGGCAACATAGTGCACGGCTTCCTCGGTAAAGGGGATGGGTAACAGGTCGTACAGGTGGCCCTGCTCAGAGCAGTAACTCAGGTGTTCGCTGTAGCAACGAATGTTGTGGTCGCGCATGAACTGTTTGATGGCCCGCACCAGCGCTTCATCCAGCGGGTCCGGCGCACCGATCGACAGGGACAGGCCGTGAATGACAAAGGGAAAACGCTCGGTAAACTCACGAAACCAGCGGCCGTATCTTCCGCCCACGCCGATCCAGTTTTCCGGCGCGACTTCGAGAAAATCCACCTGCTCCGGGGAAACGGTTTCCCCCATCATGGAACGCCTGAGACCGAGGCCGGCGCCCTGAACGGGGTAATGATGTGATTGGCGCATTGGATACACCCCGCGTTCGCAGTGCAGGCCCTTTTTCAGGGCACACTGCACTTGAATTAGCACTTTTACGTTTACAAACAACCCGGCACTAGGCCGGGCTGTTGAAGGTACCTATTGAAGGCTCTTGAGAAAGATTCCGAAGAAACGCTCCGAAGAAAGGTTCCTGGAAATAAGCTGCGATCAGCCGCCGCACTTACCCTCGCCACATTTACCTTCTTTCTTTTTACCTTCGCCGCATTTACCTTCGCCGCACTTGCCTTCTTTCTTTTTACCTTCGCCGCACTTGCCTTCGCCGCACTTACCTTCTTTCTTTTTGTCTTCGCCGCACTTGCCTTCGCCACACTTGCCTTCTTTCTGCTTGTGGTCATCCAGCATTTTGAGGTTATAGCCAGCCGTCAGTTCTGTCGCAGTAAACGGATTCGCAGAGGCAGCGGTGCTCATGGCTGCAGACGCGATAAAAGCAGCACTCACAGCGGCCGCCATCGGCAGGTTTTTCTTGTTCATGATTGTTCTCCTGTTGGAAGTTCCAAATGTATGCGTACTAAGAGGCTGCTCATTTCAGGCCGCGATGGTGTCGGTACCCCACGGACGTGAAAATCACCGCTCCCGGATTATAGTGCCCCGAGGCTAAATTGCCCTCAAAGTCAGACCAGTGGTTCAGCTCGTAAGTTCAAGCGACTTTCAGCGACTTCAACAGAACGTGCGCCAGGTCCGCAAGGGCGCCTTTATGGGGACTGTTTATTGGTCGTAGGCGCAGGCACATTCTTACATACGCCGGGAAAATAAAAACAGATGCACGGCAGCGCTGTCATCAGGCCAGGGAGCGGCCAGCCCGGTGGCCTCAATAATCCAGCTCGCTCCAGAACTTGCGCAGCCGTTTGATCGACACCGGTATCTGGGTTTTCAAGGTCTGCGCGAATAGAGAAATCCGGAACTCTTCCAGCATCCAGCGGTATTCCACCAGGCGGGGATCCCCCGCCATCCACTGCGGATCCTGCTTGCTCGCCAGCGCCAGATAGGGTTCTTCGGCCTGCTGGAACTCTGCCGTCAGACGGCGATCCCGGTTGGGGTCCAGGGCCGCTTTTTCCAGACGCAATTCAATGCCTTTGAGAAAACGACCGTACTGCCGCAGCATCTCAAGAGGCGTGTGAAACAGCACCCCGCGGTAGAAAAGCCCCCCCAGCTGACGGTTGATGTCGCCTACGGCCATGGCCACGGCGAGATTCTTCTGCTGTTTGATCTGTTTGCGCAGAGGCACCAGCTGCGACAGGGTCTTCACCAGCAAACTGGCTATTTCCTGCGCAACCGCAACCAGCTTTTCCCGCTGCGCCAGCGACGTCATAAAGTCTTCCTGGCTGCGGGGCCAGGACTCGTCTTGCCAGAAACATTCGCGCACCGCCGCCATCAGGATATCGTCGGCCACTTCCTCGCGGCGCCCAAGGTCTGCGGCGCTCAGGCCCAGCTCTTTACCTTTCAGCAATTCCTTGCGCAGATACTTCACCGGCTCGGGCAGATGCAGGATGGCCAGACGACACACACCTGCGCGGGTCAAGCGCCGCGCTTCCTCGGGGTTATCCAGCAGCTTCAGGTCGACACTGTCTTTGTGTGCGATCAGCACAGGGTAAGCGCGCACCTTGAGGCCGCCCTGATCGAGCTGGTGCGTTTCCGGCAGTGCACCGAAGTCCCACTCGATAATGCCTGCGCGCTCGAATCCATCGCCGGCGCTCGCCAGCTCCTGCTGCACCCGGTCTCGGTAGCGGGCCTGTAGAACATCCAGGTCGCGCCCCTGATCCAGTAACTGCCCTTTTTCGTCGAGCACCTGAATGTTGAACCGGTAAAAATCCTCCACCGCCAGCTCCGCCTGCTGCCAGGCTTCTTCCGGCAGCGTCTGCGCGGTCTGGCGCTTGAGTTCGTGGGCCAGCGCCTGCCACAGCGGGGCATTCTCCGGCTGCATGCGCGGCAGCGCCTTGTCCACCGCCGCGGGCACCGGCACAAAGTACTTGCGGTAGTGCTTCGGCAGGTTTTTCACCAGGGCGATGCACTTGTCCCGCAGGATCCCCGGCACCACCCACTGCAGCCGCGCCGCCGGCACCTGGTGCAGGGCACCCACCGGCACCTGGATACTGACACCGTCGTCAACACTGCCGGGCTCAAAGTGGTAGCTCAGAGGATATTCAATGCCACCGCTGATCAGGGAGTTGGGGAACTGGGCCTCGCCGACATGTTCCGCATCCTGCTGCATCATCAGGTCGCGGGGCAAGAACAGCAGCTGCGGATCTTTTTGTTCCGCCTGCTTGCGCCATTTTTCAAAGCCCGCCAGATTGACCACATCCGCAGGAATACGCTCGTCGAAAAAGCGGAACACCACTTCGTCGTCCACCACGATGTCGCGGCGGCGGGATTTGGCCTCCAGATCTTCCAGCTCTTCCAGCAGCGCCTTGTAGTGCTTGAAGAACTTGCCTTTACCGCGATAACGCTGCTCAACCAGTGCCTCGCGGATAAATACCTCGCGCGCGACAACCGGGTCCAGCTTGCTGAAATGGATACGCTGTTTATCCACCAGCACCAGGCCATACAGGGTGACCTTTTCAAACGCCATTACCGCACCCGAGCGCGGGTTGTAGTGAGGCTCGAAGTAATTGCGTTTGACCAGGTGCTCGGCACAGCCCAGCACCCAGTCGGGTTCGATCTTGGCCACCGTATGCGCGAACAGGCGGCTGGTTTCCAGCAGTTGCGCGGCGACCACCCAGCGCGGCGGTTTCTTGAACTGGCCGGAACCGGGAAAGATGTGAAACCGGCGATTGCGGCAGCCAAGGAATTCCTTGTTTTCGTCGCGCGCGCCGATATTGTCCAGCAGCCCGGGGAGAACCGCCTTGTGCACACTAGCGTAGGGTGCCGGCTCCTTATTCAGTTTCAGGTCCAGGTCGCGGATCGCGAGACGCAGCTGGTGGTGGATGTCTCGCCACTCGCGCAGTCGCAGCCAGGACAGGAAGTTTTTCTGGCACCACTTGCGCAGCTGGTTCTGGCTCAACTCCTGTCGCTGGGCTTCATAGCCGTCCCACAGGTTGACCAGGGTCAGGAAATCCGACTGCTCGTGCTGCCACTGCCGGTGCTTTTCGTCCGCGGCCTGACGCTTCTCTGCCGGTCGTTCGCGGGGATCCTGCACCGCCAGTGCGCTGACAATAATCAGCAGTTCCCGCAGGCTACCTGCGGGACCGGATTCCATCAGCATACGACCGAGGCGCGGATCCAGTGGCAACCGCGACAGTGCGCGTCCCAGTTTGGTGACATGCCCCTTGCCATCAACCGCTTTCAATTCCTGCAGCAGGTTGTAGCCGTCGTTGATCAGGCGCTGGTCGGGCGGATCGACGAACGGAAATTCGCGAATATCACCAATGCGCAGCTGCAGCATCTGCAAAATCACCGCGGCCAGATTGGTCCGTAGGATTTCCGCATCGGTAAATTCCGGGCGCTGGATAAAGTCGCTCTCTTCATACAGGCGAACACACACGCCGGCACTGACGCGGCCGCAGCGGCCGGCACGCTGGTTGGCACTGGCCTGGGAAATGGCCTCCACTGGCAGGCGCTGGATTTTGCTGCGATAACTGTAGCGGCTGATACGTGCGGTACCGGGGTCAATCACATAGCGAATACCGGGCACGGTAATCGAGGTTTCCGCCACGTTGGTGGCGAGCACAATCCTGCGTCCCTTGTGCGGCGCAAACACCCGGCTCTGCTCGGCCAGGCTGAGACGCGCATACAGCGGCAGCACTTCCAGGTGCGGCAGCTGGGCGTCCCGCAATGCCTTGGCACACTCGCGAATTTCCCGCTCACCACTCATGAACACCAGAATGTCGCCGCCGCGGCGGGACGAGGATTTTTCCTCGTGCAGCAGCTCTTCCACCGCGCCGATGATCTGTTCATTCAGGTCTGCATCACTGTCTGCGGGCGGGCGGTAGTGAATGTCCACCGGGTAGGTTCGCCCAGACACCTCGATGATCGGCGCGTTGTCAAAATGCCGGGAGAATTTTTCCAGGTCGATGGTGGCAGATGTGATGATGATCTTGAGATCCGGGCGCCGCGGCAGCAGGGTTTTCAGGTAGCCCAGCAGGAAGTCGATATTGAGGCTGCGCTCGTGGGCCTCGTCGATAATCAGGGTGTCATACTGGTTGAGCAGTGGGTCGCGCTGGATTTCGGCCAGCAGAATGCCGTCGGTCATCAATTTGATGTGGGTGTGCTCGGTACTCTGGTCGGTAAACCGCACCTGATAACCGACGGAGTCCCCCAGGGGTTGCCCGAGCTCCTCGGCAATGCGATTGGCCACGGTGCGCGCGGCAATCCGCCGCGGCTGGGTGTGGCCGATCTGACCGTAAATACCGCGGCCCAGCCCCAGGCAGATTTTGGGCAACTGGGTGGTTTTGCCCGAGCCTGTTTCACCGGCCACCACCACGACCTGGTTGGCGGCGATCAATTCCGCGATTTCTTCCCGCCGCGTCACTACCGGCAGCCCTTCGGGCCACTCCACCCTGGGCAGCTTTTGCCGGCGCGCCTCGGCCAGCGCCAGCGATGCGGCTACCCAGGATTCCAGCTGCGCCAGCATCCGGTCCGCGGGCTTGCCCTCTTTCAGCCGCCGCTGAATATTCCTGAGGGTGCGCTGCAGCTCAAAGCGGTCGCGCCCCATACACTGGGGCAACCGCTGCTGATACTGCTGCAAATTCGGCTGGCTGGACTCTCGGCTCATATGACTGCTTATTCAGAGGAAAACGGCAAACCGGCGATTATACCTGCTGGGGACTGCCTGGGTCTGTGCCTAAACTTGCGCTCGTCCCTCTGCGCGGAAGGCTTTGCCTATACTCAGGTCATTGGCGCAGTTTAAGCCCCTTCAGCGGGCCCCACGTGCAACAAATTTCCAGCAATCGCCCACGGATGAGCCGCACTTGCCAGAGCAAGCCGGCAACCGCTGCGCGAACATGTTCAGGAGCCCCCATGCAAGATCTCAAGCCAAAGCCCCCGGCCAGCGCCGGCGAGATGATGGGGCACCCGAAAGGGCTGTTCCTGCTGTTCGGAACCGAGATGTGGGAGCGCCTCAGCTACTACGGTATGCGCGGCATCTTCGTGTTTTACCTCACCTCCGCCGCGGCCGCGGCGGCCTTCGGCTGGGATGCGCTGTCGGATACCGAGCTGCAGTCCAAGGCACTGAGCTACCTCGGCACCTACGCCATGCTGGTGTACCTGACACCGATCCTCGGCGGCTGGATGGCCGACAACAAGTGGGGCCAGCGGCGCTGCATTATGTTTGGCGGGGTGCTGATGATGCTGGGGCAGTTCGCCCTGGGCTTCCCGCACAAGTGGCTGCCGGACGGCACCGAGATTTACGGGCTGTGGCTCGGCCTTGCGCTGATGATCATCGGCAACGGTTTTTTCAAACCGAACATTTCCACCATGGTGGGCGACCTGTACGACGAGGGCGACAAACGCCGGGATACCGCCTTTACCATTTTCTATATGGGCATCAACCTGGGCTCGATTCTCGGCTACCTGGTGATCGGCTGGATTGGCGAGAAGGTGGATTACCAGCTGGCGTTTGTGGTGGCCGGCCTTGGCATGCTACTGGGGCTGATTCTGCAAATGACCCAGGGCGACAAGATGCTGGGTGAAATCGGCAATCAGCCTTCGGCAAAACTTGGGCTGAAGCCGAATCTGGGTGGCGATGACAAGAAGCGTCCGTTGACGCTGGAAGAGCGCGATCGCGTCAAGGTGATCCTGATCCTGGGGCTGTTCACCGTTATTTTCTGGGCGGGCTTTGAACAGGCGGCGGGCTCGATGAACCTGTTCGCCAAGTACAACACCGACCTGCATATTTTCGGCTTCGAGATTCCGGCCAGTTGGCTGCAGATGGTGAACCCGCTGTTCATCATCATTCTGGCGCCGGTGATGGCGAGTATCTGGGTGGGCCTGGGTTCGCGGGAGCCGACCTCGCCGGGGAAATTCAGCATGGGCTTGATTTTCCTCGGTCTCGGTTTCGTATCCATGGTGGGTGCGGCGATGCAGATCGGGGATTCGGAGACCGCTAAAGCGAGCCCGTGGTGGCTGGTGGTGGCGTATATTTTCCACACCATTGGTGAGCTGTGCCTGTCGCCGATCGGGCTGTCGATGGTGACGAAGCTGGCTCCGCTACGCTATCTGTCGCTGATGATGGGGCTGTGGTTTGCGTTTATCGGCATTGCCAATAAGGGCGCGGCGGAGATCGGTAAGCTTGTGGGTGAATCCGGCCCGATCGCGACCTTTGGCGGTGTGGCGATTGCGGCGATTACTGCCGGGGTTATCCTGTTCTTTATCCGCGAGAAGCTGGTGGACTGGATGCACGGCGCGGAAGAGGAACACACCGTGGTGAAAGACACCACCCAAGAAGAAATCGGCATCACCGCCGACCACGATGTGGCGCCCAAGCGGAAGTTTGGGGAGTAGCCACCAGCCTCCGCTCACCAGCAAAAAACAATATCCGTGGCGGTCAGGCACCGGGTGGAGGTTTTCAGGACCGCTGTGAATACATCCCTGTACGCTGCGTCGGCGACGTCCCTGTCGCCGACGCTCCTGAAAACCTCCACCCGGTGCCTGACCTTATCCCTAACCAGAAATGCCTAGAATAGAGTTCCTCAAATTAGAAATTCGTAGTGTTACCCTATATGCGAAGGAGAAGTGCCAGGTGCGGGTTTTCAGGAGCGTCGCAAACAGGATGTTTGCGCCGCAACGCCCAGGGATGGGTTTACAGTGGTCCTGAAAGCCCGCACCTGGCACTTCGCCGCCACCGTAAGAATTAGCGGCCTACAGAGTCGGAAAGAAGCCTCATCGCCCCTTCACCAGATAGGCAATCGCCCTATCCAACCCCTCGATGGTCATCGGGTACATATGTCCGCCCACCAGACGCTGAGTCATGCTGATACTGGCGGTGTACTGCCAGTACTCCTCTGAGGCGGGGTTGAGCCAGACGAGCTTTTCGTAGGTGTTGGTCACCCGCTGCATCCAGGCCGCGCCGGGCTCTTCGTTCATGTGCTCCACGCTGCCAAAGCGGCTGGTAATTTCATAGGGTGCCATGGACGCGTCGCCGACGAAAATCACCTTGTAATCCTTGCCGTAGGTGCGCAGCACTTCGACCAGTGGGGTGGCCTCGGAGTAGCGGCGGTGGTTGTCTTTCCACACATGCTCGTAAATGAAGTTGTGGAAGTAGAAATACTCCAGGTGCTTGAATTCGCTGCGGCACGCGGAGAACAGTTCTTCGCACTGTTGCACGTACGGGTCCATGGAGCCACCGACGTCGAAGAAGATCAGTACCTTCACCGCGTTGTGTCGCTCCGGCACCATTTTGATATCCAGTAAGCCGGCATTGCGGGCGGTGGAGCGGATGGTGTCGTTCAGGTCCAGCTCTTCCGCCGCACCGGTGCGCGCGAACTTGCGCAGTTTGCGCAGGGCCACCTGAATATTGCGGGTGCCGAGGCTGATGCTGTCATCCAGATTGCGGTACTGGCGCTTCTCCCACACCTTGGAGGCTGACTTGTTGCGGCTCTGGCCGCCAACACGGATACCGCCGGGATGATAGCCACTGTTGCCGAACGGGCTGGTGCCGCCGGTGCCGATCCATTTGTTGCCACCGCTGTGCTTTTTCTTCTGTTCTTCGAGGCGTTTTTTGAACTCCTCGAGCATTTTTTCCAGCCCACCCATGGACTCTATTTTGGCCTTTTCTTCGTCGCTCAGCTGCTTCATGAATTCCGCGCGCAGCCAATCCTCAGGAATCATCTGCTCAAGAATATCGTCGAGGGTTTCCAGCTCTTTGAAGTAGGCGGCGAAGGCGCGGTCGAACTTGTCGAAGTGCTTTTCGTCCTTCACCAGGCAGGTGCGGGCGAGGAAATAGAAGTCGTCCAGGTTGGCGTAGACCAGCCGCTGCTGCAGCGCTTCCAGCAACGATAGCAGCTCGGTAATAGATACCGGAAGCTGGTGGCGGCGGAGGTTCAGGAAAAATCCAATGAGCATAGTAAACGCACGACGAAGTAAGGAGTTCGGGCGAAGGTGGTGCTGGCGGGGGGAGGTTTGCGAAACCTTCACCGCCATAGATGGCGGTGCAGAGCCCCCAGGGATGGGTTGAGGGGGGGGGGCGCCTAGCCCGTGTTTCGCAAACCTCCACCCGCCAGCATCACCGCCACGAAATTGTAACTTTAGCGCCCTTCACGACGCGCCATGAAAGCGAGACGCTCCAGCATATGCACGTCCTGCTCGTTCTTCAGCAGCGCGCCATACAGCGGAGGAATCGCAGACGTGGCATCGCGATTTTTCAGAACGTCCTCGGAAATATCATCGGCCATCAACAGCTTCAGCCAGTCGATCAGCTCGGACGTGGAAGGCTTTTTCTTCAACCCCGGCACCTCGCGGATCTGGAAGAAAATATCCATTGCCTCCGACACCAGTTGCTGCTTGATGGCCGGGTAATGCACATCCACGATCTTCTGCATGGTCGCACGGTCGGGGAAGCTGATGTAATGGAAGAAACAGCGGCGCAAGAACGCATCCGGCAGCTCCTTCTCATTGTTAGAGGTGATGATCACAATCGGGCGCTGCTTGGCGGTGATGGTCTCGCCGGTTTCGTATACATAAAACTGCATACGGTCGATTTCCACCAGCAGATCGTTGGGGAATTCGATGTCGGCCTTGTCGATCTCGTCAATCAGCAGCACCACCCGCTCGTCGGCCTCAAAGGCCTCCCACAGCTTGCCCTTTTTGATGTAGTTGCCGATGTCGTGCACCCGGTCCACCCCCAGCTGGGAATCCCGCAGACGCGAAACGGCATCGTACTCATACAAGCCTTGTTGGGCCTTGGTGGTGGATTTGATATGCCACTGGATCAGTTTCAGGCCGAGGCTGCTGGCCACTTCTTCTGCCAGCAGGGTCTTGCCGGTACCCGGCTCCCCCTTGATCAACAGCGGGCGCTGCAAGGTCACTGCCGCGTCCACCGCCATTTGCAGATCGTCCGTGGCGACGTAACTGTCGGTTCCGGTGAATTTCATGGCCGCTCCGAATTGCTATACACGTAAAGTGACCATGGTAAAGGATGTACGGGAAGGTGCCCAAGGCGGAATCGGCCAGATTAAATGACGGCAGCGGCCGCCCCCGAGGAGAGCGCGACCAGACTTGATGAGTCAGTCAGAAAGGTGCGGATACCAGCTCGAATACCAGAGGGTACCGGGTAATCAGGCCATTTCTGCGCGACGGCGGCGCACCACCTGGCGGCCCTTGTCGGTGATGTACCAGCGGATGCCCAGGTGACTGTGAATTTTGCCGACCATTTCCAGCACCAGCAAACTGTTAAGGGCGCGCGCCACCGAGTTGGTTTCCATATTACCCTCCTGCACCATGCCGGCCAGGGAACGGAATACGCAGTCGCCATTATTGAGCAGGCTGAGTACATGCAGGGCGTTGTCGTCGAGCTTGCGAATCTGATTGAAGTCCAGTGTGGGGCCCTGATCCGGGTCCCCCTCGATCTCGTGCTCCAGCAGCGGCATCATCTCCAGCTGCATCGCGCGGATTTCCTGCTCCAGGTTCTCTACCCGAGCGCGGGCGATGCTCGCATCACGCAGTTGGCGCCGGGCGGCATTGAAGACGAACATGCGCGAGGCAATTGCCGCGAGCAGGCAATAACCGGTAAAGATCAGCAGGCGGGAGGGATCACCCTGTATCTCAATGAGCAGGTCACTTTGGGTGAACTTGAGGAAAATGGGCACCATCAAGGCACCGCACAGGCCCATGATGAGGCAACGGGCCAGGCCCGCGGGGTCTTCCTCGGTAAACAGCATCTGGTAGTAGTTCACCAGGCCACCGAGGATACCGGAGACCAGCATGACCGCGGTCAGTATTAGCAGGTGATCAAGCATCCCTGTCCCTTTATTCCATGCACTGCAGGCACTGCTGAATTTTGTGCGTTTTTCTTCGGCGTCCTGGCCGTTGTCGGGTGCACCCTGGCGCAAGCGCCATACGATTTCTCACCGGTTGAACGCTCTGCCTGCGGAGCATCGCGGCGGAGATTGCGGCGGGCCTTAATAGATATAGCAGTTAGCCGGGTGATCGGGAGCCGCGGAGCGCGGCAGGGGAAATGAAATGGCGCCAGTTACCGCGCGCGTCGGTCACTGGCGCTGATTCGAAGAAATGGATGATTAGTACTGGTCACTCTCGGTCATCGGCCGGTCCTTTCGGCGGCGCAGTATCAGGGTCACAATGCCCACAATCAGCATTACCGCCAGCGCACCAGCGGCGGCAAATACCAGGCTGGCAGCCACTTCCGGTGCGGCGCCCTCTTCCTCAAACACGGTCTGGTATACAAACAGGGGCAGCACCGGCATCAGCGGGCCATCGGCAGCGCCCCGCGCGGGCACCAGCAATACCGTAGCCGCTTCCAGCAAAATCAGGTTGCGCACCCAGGACCAGCTCCAGTTGCGCATAAACCACCAGCCTGCGGCCAGCAGAATGACCGTGCCACCGGCATAAATCGACCAGGCAAATTTGAATTCTTCCGCCATCTTTTAATTCGCTTTTCGTTTGCTGTTATCTGTTGATGATTTGGCGGCGATGCCGCACCGCTTAATCGTCCCCCACCCAGGTGACGATGTACTCTTCGTAGTCTTCCGCAGGCACTTCGGTTTCGCTGACCACTTTATCCTGTACGGAAATACCCGCCCGGTGCACACTCTCCGGATCGCCGGACACCAGCGGATGCCATGCCGGCAGCGATCCGACCTGCGCAAGAATACGGTAAGCGCAAGTGGCGGGTAACCAGGTAAAGCTGGCGGCATCGTCCGGTGTCAGCTGAATGCAATCCGGTACCCGCTGTTTGCGGTTTGGGTAGTCGCTACAGCGGCAGCTGTGAGTATCCAGCAATTTGCACGCAACGCAGGTGGTAAAGACCTCACCGGATTCTTCCTCCTCCAGGCGATGCAGGCAACAACGTCCGCATCCATCACACAGCGACTCCCACTCGGCCGGCGTCATTTCCGCAAGTTTTTTGCGCTGCCAGAAGGGGCGTTGGCTTACCACAGTGACCCGCTCAGCCCCGCGGGAGCTTACTGTTCTGGGCGGCAATCGCCCGCATCTCATCATCCACTACCGGCGGCATCTGCAGATAGTAGCCCTGATCCTTGACGGCGTGCATGACCTTTTCCACATCCGCGCGTGCGAGCTTGCGCTCCGCGGTCAGCAACAGGGTGCTCACGTGCACGGGCTTGCCGAACAGTTCTTGCAGTTTTTCCGGCACGCCACCAAGCCCCTGCTGTTTTTCAACATACAGGTACATTTCTTGTTCCCGCGGGCTGCGGTAAATATCACACACGACCTTCATCAATTACGTTCTCGATTCAATGTTTCAACGGTGCAGTTGGTGGACTCAACCACACTTCAGGGCCTTTAATTCTTCCAGCAGCGGCTCACCAACCACGGCGCGACGCCAGCCTGTCAGCCGCCCTTCGAGTACCGGAGTATCCGCCTGTACCAGCTGCTCGAGTTCTTTTTTACGCACCAGAATCTCCGGCGGCAGCCCCGCCGCCTCTGCAAGTGCGACCACCTTTTTGCGCAGCAGTTTCAGCACCTCGCCCTGCTCCCGGTTGAGCGGTTGCTGCAGCCTTGGGGGCAGGTCACTGCGCGCACCGGCCTGGGCGATGATCTGCAACAGAGTGTCGCCATACTTGCGCAGGGTTTTGCCCTCCAGCCCGGGCTGGGAAAGGGTCGCCAGGTACTTGGGCATGGCCTGGGCGAGGCTCATGCACACATTTTCTTTGAGCAAATGGTTGCGCGGCATATTGCGCGCGCGCGCTTCCCGCTCACGCCAGGCGCAAAGGTCTTGCAATACGGCCAGCTGGGCCGGCTGCAGACGCCAGGCACCCTTCACTTTGCGGTAATAGAGCTCCGGGGGCTCCGGTGTTTTTGCCGCGTCGATAACCGCGGAGCAGTCCTCCTGCAACCATGCCAGACGCTCCTGCTCCCGCAGGGTTTTCAGTAGCATGGCGTACACCAGCGGCAACCAGGCGACATCGAGCGCAGCGTAATTCTTCTGAGATTCACTCAACGGGCGCTGCAGCCAGTCGGACCGGGTTTCGCTTTTGGGCAGGTCGATCTGCAACAGTTGATTCACCGTAGCGGCATAGCCAAGCCCTGCGCCCATACCGGTGATGGCGGCACCAATCTGGGTGTCGAAGATCGGCTCCGGCACCACCCCCAGCAAGCGATCCAGTGTTTCCAGATCTTCGCTGCAGCTGTGCATGATTTTTGTCACGCGGGTATCCAGCAGCAATGCCCGCAGCGGCTCCAGGTCTTCAATCGCCAGGTTGTCCACCAGATAGCAGCGCTTGCCATCGCCCAGCTGCACCAGCGCGGGGAGCGGGTAAAACGTGCGGCTGCGCATGAACTCTGTGTCCAGTGCTACGGCCGCCTGTGTGCGCAAGCGCTCGCACAGCGCCCGTAGCTGTTCACTGCTGTCGATCCACACTGGTGTGGTATCCACCAGTTTTTTCTCGGCGATGGAGGTACTGGTCTTCGGGTCCGTCATTACAACACCGTGCGACTGTTGAAAGCGTGGGCCAGGGTTCCGCCATCGATGTATTCAAGCTCTCCCCCGATGGGTACCCCGTGTGCGATACGACTGACAGAAACGCCTTTGGCGCGCGCGCGTTCCGCAATGAACTGCGCGGTTGCCTCGCCCTCCACGGTGGGGTTGGTGGCGATAATCAGCTCGCCAATACCGCCGCCGACTTTTTCACCCAGACGCTCGCCGAGCAGATCCAGGCCGATATCGGCAGGGCCGACGCCATCGATCGGCGACAAATGGCCGTGCAGCACAAAATACAGCCCGTGGTAGTTGCCCGCCTGCTCGATGGCCAGCACATCCGCCGGCGTTTCCACCACACACAGCAGCGCGTGATCCCGGCGAGTGTTGTTGCACAGGGAGCAGACGTCCTGTTCGGTCAGTGTGCGGCACCGGCTACAGCGGCCGACTTTTTCCACCGCCTGCTGCAATGAGCTGGCGAGCAGGCCGGCGGCCTCCCGGTCTTTTTCCAGCAGATACATGGCCATCCGCTGGGCGGATTTGGGGCCAACGCCGGGAAGGCAGCGCAGGGCGCGAATCAGGTCTTCAATCAGGGGGCTGAACATAGTGTGCGTTCGACCATTTCAAAAAAAGAAAAAGGGTCCTTACCGGACCCGAAAATCACTTGGGTGGGCCAGTGTCGATACACTGCGCCAGCAGCAATCGACACTTCCGGGCATCAACCAAAGGGAAACTTGAACCCTTCCGGCAGGTTCATGCCGGCGGCGAGACCGCCCATCTGTTCTTTCTGCAGTTTCTGGCTGACTTCTTCCACGCGTCGCACGGTGTCGTTAACCGCGGCGGCCAGCAAATCTTCCAGCATTTCCTTGTCTTCGCCGAGCAGGCTCTGGTCGATATTCACATCCACCACATCGTGACGACCATTCATGGTCACCTTGATCATGCCCGCACCGGACTCGCCGGTGACGCGCAGATCCGTTAGCTCTTTCTGCATTTTTTCCATGCGCTCTTGCATGTCGGCCTGCATTTTCTGGGCCTGCTGCATCAAATCGCCAAAACCTTTCATCATGGCTTCCACCACCTAATCAATTCATACATAACTTGTGGGCGTGTGCGCCGAACATTTTTCGGCGTCACACCCACGATAAAACAGACAAAGTTACCCGAGATACTCGACCGATTCCGGCACCAGCTGGGCACCAAGTTCAGACTGCAAATCCTGCACCACGGGGTCCTTATTCAGCGCATCCCGGGCGGAGAGCAGCTGTGCTTCTTTGGTGGCGGCAATCAAGCGCGCCGGCGTGCCGCCATGCACCTCGCCCACCTGGATCTGCACCGTGACCGGCTGACCGAAGAAGTCGCCAAGCACGTCCGCCAGCCGGCGCTGGTGGCCCTCGTCGTACAGGCTGCTGAACGACTGATCCAGGGTAAAAGAAAGTATATTGTCCTGCCGCCCCAGTAACTCCAGGTGCGACGCAATGGAGTGGAGGATACCGGTCACCCCAATCTGGGGATACATGGCTGGCCAGCTCCCGGGCGACAGGGCATCCAGGCGTGCGCTGGGCACTGGCTGCTGCACCTCCTGCGCGGGCTGCAGGCTGCCTGCCTCTGGGGCTTGCGGCTGGGCCAGAGCCTGATCCACCAGCGCCTGGCCCGGCGTCGATTCCACTGCCGCCACCTGCTGACGCAACTGCTCGCGCAGGGCTGCGCGCTCATCTTTTGGCTGAGCAGGGGGCGACGCCGGCACTTGGGGCGCAACCGCAGGTGCCGGCGCCTCCACCACAGCCTGCGGCGGCACCGGCTCAGCGACGGGCTTTTTTGCCGGTAGCGCCTGTTCCGGATCTTCGGGCGGGCGTTGCGCAACCGAAGTCGGCGGCGTGGGATCTTCAGACCAGGGCGGCGCGTCATCGACCGGCGCAGGGGCTTGGCCATGAGCTTGGCCAGCAGCGCGTTCAGGGGCCGCCGATTCAGGGCCGGGCTCGGGGGCCACTGGAGGCACCTCCGATGCCATCGCCGCAGGCGGTTGCGGTTGCGGTTGCGGTGACGACACTGCCGCGTTTTCTGAGGGCACGCGCGCTGGCGGCACCTCGGGAGCGGATACCGTCGAGCCCGGCGCCTCGCTGGCAGAGCCTTGCGCAGATGCGGGCTCCTGCACTGGTGTATTCTGCGCGAGTGCCGCCGGCGCGGGTGCCGCGGCAGACGGGTTTGCCCCGGACAGGCTCGCCGTGGGGATATTGGCAACTCCCTGGGGTTTAAAGGCGAGCATCCGCAGTAAGGCCATTTCGAAGCCGCCGCGGGGATCCGGTGCCAGCGGCAGGTCGCGGCGCGCGAGCAAGGCCATCTGGTAGAACAGCTGAACATTTTCCGCGGCCATGGAAGCGGCGTGATGCTGCAACAGTTCAGCATCCCCGAGCGCATTGTCGATGGCTTCCGGCAGCACCTGAGCGATGGCGATGCGGTGCAGAATGGCCGCCAGCTCTGCCAGTGCCGCGCTGTAGTCCGGCGCCTGCTGGGACAGCTCATCGACGGCGGCGAACAGGGCGGAGGGATTTTCTTCCGCCAGCGCCTGCACCAGTTTCCACACCAGGGTGCTGTCCAGCGTGCCGAGCATGGCACGCACTTCGCCCTCGCTAATCTTGCCGCCACCGAAGGCAATGGCCTGGTCGGTCAGGCTCATGGCATCCCGCATACTGCCGTCGGCAGCGCGGCCCAAATGCCAGAGCGCAGCCTCTTCAAAGGGCACCAGCTCTTTTTCCAGCACGAAGCGCAGATGCGCCACCACGCGCTCCGGGCTCATATTCTTGAGGTTGAACTGCAGGCACCGGGACAACACCGTCACCGGCAATTTTTGCGGATCCGTGGTGGCGAGCAGGAACTTCACGTGGGGTGGCGGTTCTTCCAGCGTCTTCAACAGCGCATTGAACGAACTGTTGGAGAGCATGTGCACCTCATCGATCAGGTACACCTTGTAGCGCCCGCGCGTCGGTGCGTACTGGACATTTTCCAGTAGTTCCCGGGTATCCTCGACCTTGGTGCGGGATGCCGCGTCCACTTCAATCAGGTCAACGAACCGGCCGTCGGCAATTTCGGTACAAACGGAGCACTGACCACAGGGCTCGGAGCTGACGCCGGTTTCACAATTCAGGCACTTGGCCAGAATCCGTGCAATGGTGGTCTTGCCCACCCCCCGGGTACCGGCGAACAGGTAGGCATGATGCAGGCGATTGTTATCCAGGGCGTTGATCAGGGCCTGTAGCACGTGCTCCTGCCCCACCATCTCCCGGAACAGTCGCGGCCGCCATTTGCGCGCCAGTACTTGATAACTCATTCGCTCTCCGCACCTACAGGTGCTGTGGTTGGATCGATGTGTGTCGCGGCCGACACCGCGAGAAGCCGGCCATTATACCGGCATCCCCGCGCAGGAATAGAGACCCGCCAGCACCGGGCGCAGCCAAAGGCCCCTCCACACCTGCCTGATCAACTCATCGTGCCAAAACGACCACTCGTCGATTGCTGTGCGCCTGTGTTATAACTTGCCCGTGCTCGAGACCAATGCCGGTAAAGCCAACGACGGCAAGGCACTCACAACAACAAGCAATACGAGCGCTGTACGGGGATTTCGCCAACTGATGAATAGAGCCCGGAAGACACTTCTGGAGAAGCTGTTTGCCGACCACGGCCAGGCACTGGTGCGGTTCATTACCCGTATCGTGCGCAGCACCGAAGATGCTGAAGACATTGCCCAGCACGCTTATCTGCGCCTGCAGAAACTCAGCGACGAGAAAGACCTCGAAAACCCGCGTGCCTACCTGTTCCAGATCGCCAACAATCTGGCGGTAGACCAACTGCGCCGGGGCAAGCTGCACCTGGAGTACGTCAGCCAGCAGCTTCCCGCAGAAGGCGCCACTGCCACCGACGACGACCATGCGTTCCACCAGTCACCGGAGCGGGTTCTGGCCGCCCGGCAGCAGCTGCAGGCGATTCACGATGCCATGGACAGCCTCCCCCTGAAATGCCGCCAAGCCTTCCTGCTGCACCGCAGCCGCGGTCTCTCCTATGCCGAAATTGCCCAGGAAATGAACATCTCCGTGAGCAGCGTGGAGAAGTACATCCTGCAGGCGCTGAAAATGTGCCGCAAGAAAGTCGGAAACTTATAGCCCTTCCCCGCATCTCAACACTGAGCCACCTCGTCTCATTTCGGTAGACGAGCGCTGATTGGGATCATTACCCTCTAAGCCTGAACAAGATTGGCGCATTAAAAATGTCTGGCGCACTGCCTTGCAGCAAAAATTTTTAAAATTGTTTGAGGGGCCCGGACCATCGTTCGTCTTATCTATGAGCAGCGGCATCCTTGCAACAAAATGCGGACCCTGCAGTAAATATGTGCTAAATTTTGCGTTGATTTGTCGCAAAGATTGCACACGGAAGACAGAGCTGTTGATATTAGTAGCGAGCCTAAGCACCATATTGGTGCAATGGGGTAGCAATAGGTGCCATATTGATGGTGCCGCAAAGCGCTAATACTTCATAGTCATCTCTGACAGGCAGTTAAACAGGTTATCGGAAAACAAGGTATTAGTGCGGTGAACCCTCAGGAAGTACAAGACGTACCAACGGAAGACAGGCTGGACCAGGCATGCGCCTGGGTTGCTCGCCTGCGATCCGACGCGATCAGCCCAGCTGACCGCCGCGCTTTTGCCGAATGGATGGCTCAGTCCGCTGCTAACCGCCAGGCGTTTGACGAGATGGCCGAACTCTGGGGTGACCTGGGCGCACTTTCGCACATGCCCCTGGATGAGCTCTACCCGGAGAGCGTTCCGAGCCCGGACTATCGGGCCAGCCGCACTTCTGCAACCCCCAAAGCCCGCCCCGCCACCCACTCCAGTACCACTGAAGTTAGCGGCTGGAACTTGCCCCAGTGGCTGATGGGCGGAAGTGCCGTGGCTGCCTGCCTCGGCATTGCCCTGTGGATCGGCAACCAGTGGCTTCAGCAGGCCCCTGCACCGCAGCAGATGTATACCACCGCCGTTGGCGAGACCCGCACCATTGCCCTGCCCGACGGCTCCGAAGTGAAGCTCAACACCAACTCTGAGCTGGTTGTCAGCTTTAGCCGGGAATCCCGCCGCACACAGTTGCTGCGTGGTGAAGCCTTCTTTGACGTGGCTCGCCAGACCTCGCGCCCATTCACTGTGGAAGCCGGCAGCGCCAACATCCGCGTTCTTGGCACCCAGTTCAATGTAGAACGCAATCCGCAAAATACCCGCATCTCGGTAACTGGCGGCACCGTAGCCGTCAGCGAGGCCCGCACCGCCAGCGGCCTGCAGCCAGAGTCGGTCAAGCTGACCCGCAACCAGAAGGTGAGCGTGTCCAAAAGCGGCCTGTCTGACGTCGGCCGCACTTCGCCGGAAGAGGCGCTGGACTGGACGCTCGGACAACTGGTCTTTGATGAGACACCGCTCGGCGAAGCCCTGGAAGAACTCAACCGCTATCTCAAGGTTCCTGCCGCCGCTTCCCCTGCGGTGAGCGACCAGACGCTGTCCGGCACCTTCGAGCTGACCGACCCGGAAAGCACCCTGGCTGCGATCGCCGCAGCACTGGGTCTCGAGCAGGACCAGAGCAATCCCAACCTGACTCTCTTGTCAGCCAAGCCTAACTGAGATATAAAACCTGCCTCGGGTGACCGTTCTTTTTTTAGCCAAAAGCGCATCGGTCACCCCAACCACACTACTAAACAGCAATAAGCTGCAGTGCCCGATCGCCGATCGCGTCGGTTTTGCAGGTGGGATGAGCAGAGTTGAACTTCAGGCACTGGGCTGTACTGTCACTGACGGGCCTACTGGCACTCTCTGAAAGTGCCGTTGCGTCCTGCCCCAAAACCGGGGTAAAGCTTGCCTCGGGCCCTCTTTCCCGGGCGCTGATCACCCTTGGGCGCCAGTGTCGGGTCTCTCTCGTTGTCCAGGATCGCCGTGCTTCTTCTATTTATATCCCTCAGCAGCAGCTAGACACGCCGGATGGCAGCATTGCCCCCGCGCTTCACCAACTGCTGAAAAAAACCTCCCTCACGTTCACCCACACGGGCACCAATGCCATCGCCGTAATCGCCCGGAGCGAGGAGACGGAAGAGAGCGACAAATCAAGGCTCCTTCCGGCGGAAGAGATCACGGTCACCGGGCGCAACCTTACCGGTAGTCACCTCCGCCACCTGAAGCTGGACAGTTACGCCCCGATTGACGTACTCGCCCAACCAGAGCTGGAGATCACCGGCGCCCAGACGGTCGCCGAGCTACTGAAATTTTTGCCAGCAGTGTCTGGCAACTCCACCAGCACCTCGGTCACCAACGGTGGCAACGGCACCGCCACCGTGACCTTGCGCGGGCTGCCGGCAAGTAACACTCTGGTGCTGATCAACGGCCGCCGCATCGTCAACAATGGCTTCGGTGGCGAAGCCGCCGACCTGAATACCATCCCGCTGTCTGCCGTTGACCGAATCGAAGTACTGAAAGATGGCGCCTCTGCGGTGTACGGCTCAGACGCGATTGCCGGCGTGGTGAATATCATCCTGCGCCGCGAGTTCGATGGCCTCTCGCTGAACAGCTACTACGGCCAGGCAGAGCGCGGCGACCAGCAAACCCAGTCGTACAGCGTGACCTGGGGTGCCGGTGACGAAGAACGCCACCTGATGTTTAGCCTGGCCCACTACCGGCAGGGGGAAATTTTCAGCCGCGACCGCGATCTCTCCGCCTCCGCCGACAACCGCTCCCGCGGCGGCACCGATCTTCGCTCCTCCGCCTCCCCCCAGGGGTTTATCGCCCTGTCTGATGGCGTTGTCAGCAACCGCGGCGACGGTTACACCCCGTGGACCCCGGAGGACCTGTACAACTTCCGCGAGCAGACCTCCGCACTGGTGCCCTCGGAAAAGCAGTCCCTATATGTTGCCGGCAGCCAAAGGCTCAGCGACACGGTGGCGACCTATGCGGAGCTTATGGCCGTGCGCACCCGCGCCGAATCCACCATGGCGGCCACGCCGGTATTTACCCGCTTTGACAACGGCGACCTGAGCATTGCCGCTGACCAGGTGTACAACCCATTTGGCGAAGAAATCACCGACGTGCGCAAACGCGTGCTGGAACTGGGCCCACGGGTTCAGCACAACAGCACCGACACCTGGCGACTCAATAGCGGCCTGAAGGGCGATGCCGGCGACTGGCAGTGGGAGCTCACCGCAGCCGCCCACTACACCGAGGCCAGGGAGCGCCTGACCAACCTCATTGACCCGATCCGCCTGTCCGCAGGATTGAAAGGCAGCGACACCTGCAACGCGGAATCCAGCTGTGTTCCGATCAATCTGCTCGGCACCCCGGGCAGTATTGATGGCGAACAGCTGGACTTCATACGTGGGGAAAACCGGGTGAACGGCGCCAGCCGCATGGCGTCCCTGACCTATATTGCCGACGGCCCGCTCGGGCGGAACCAAGCCGGCGATATACTGGCCGCCGCGGGCGTGGAAGTCCGCCGGGAAGCCATCGACTTCACCTCGACCGACATCAACGGACTGTCACTGATTGGCGGTATTGCCTCCGGCTCTGCCCAGGGCATGCGCCTGATCGGCGAGGCATTCGGCGAAATTTCCCTACCTCTTAAGGCGAACGCCCTGTGGCTGGATGGTGCCATTCGCTATTCCGATTACAGTGACTTCGGCAATACCGCCAATCCGAAGGTGGCGCTGCGCTGGCGCCCCACCCCCTCCCTGCTCGTGCGTGCCAGTTACGCCACCGGCTTCAAGGCGCCTACGCTGGTGGACATGAACCAGACGGGATACCAGAGTCAGGAATTCCTTTTCGATCCGTGCACCAACAGCAATGCCTCTTCGCTGCCGGGCTGCAGTGGCCGTGCGGACCAGGCGCGCATTCAGTACCTCACCGAATTTGGCGGCAACCCCGACCTGCAGCCCGAAACTTCGGACAACCGATCCCTTGGCATCGTGTGGACACCGGGCGACTACACCGGCTTTCATGCCAGCCTGGACCTGTTCGAGATACGCCAGAACGACGTCATCGATACCAGCCCGCAGTACCTGATCAACGAAAATGCAACCAATGGATTGTTCGGGGACCGGGTAATACGGGATGCCCGCGGCGATATCACGCGGATCGTTGCCACTCGCCTCAATATTGGCGCCCGGGAAGTACGCGGCATTGACGCCAGCCTGCGTTACCAACACCAGTCCCGCGAACTGGGTCTTCTCCGCTGGTCCATGAATGGCAGCCACATGGCCAGCTACCTCAACCAGCTGGCACCCGGCAGCCCCACGGAAGATCTCTCCGGCACCTTTGCCGACTCTGCCAGCGGCGGGGCCGGCTCACTGCCGGAATGGAAAGCCAACACCGGGGTTTACTGGCAGCGGGGGCGCTGGGAGGCCGGGTATACCGTGCATTATGTCAGCGGCCTGAAGGAAAGCTTCACCGTCAACGACCAGTATGTGACCCGTCAAATCGGCAGCTGGTCGACGCACGACTTGCAGGTAGCCTACGGCATGCCCAGCGGCTACCGCTTTGCGGTAGGTATCGACAACCTACTGGACGAAGCACCACCGTTTGCCGCCTCTGCGTTCAACGACAACTTTGATGCGCGCACCTACGACCTGACCGGGCGCTACTGGTACGCCACCTTCAGCTTCACAATGTGAAGCAGCCGCTGCCACCGATACCACCATTGGTGATTTCCCCTCTATTCTGATTGTGAATCGCACGGTTCGCGGGCAGCCATCGGCTGGCCTGCGGACAACCGTGTGTTTGCACAGCTTCGCGAATTTCTTTTTTTCGCAAAGAATCCTGCAATTTCGTCAAAACCCGCGCAGCCACTAACTGCGCGCGGCCGTAAAACCACTGCACATCCGGTTCGTCATTTTTTCTTTTTTTGACGCCACAATTGGCGAAAACGAACCAAAGGCGCAATTTCATTCACGAATAACCTTGAAGAAAGAAAAATTGTTCTAGGGTTGATAGCAAGCCTCTGTTGATAGAAGTGCGTAGTTGTCAGGGAGGGCACGGCCATATTCGGCGAACATCACCGGTATCAGGAGAGGTATACCATGGACAAAACCCGTCTTTCTCGGGCAATCAAGGGCGCGATCGCAGCTGCCGCCGTAACATCCAGCTTTTCTACCGTTTCTATTGCTCAGGATGCACAGGCGCAGGTTGAGGAAATTGTTGTAACCGGTTCTCGCATTCAACGTGCGACCGATGCGAATAGCGCCACCCCAATTAGCGTGTTCGATGCTGCAGCACTGGAGCAATCGGGCCAGACAACGCTGGAAGACTTCCTGCAAAACATTCCATCAATGACCGGCGGCCAGCTCGGCTCATCGGTGAACAACGGCAGTGCCGGTCTCTCAACCGTATCGCTTCGCGGCCTGGGCTCCTCCCGCACACTGATCTTGATGAATGGCCGTCGCCTTAGCTCTTCAGCTGGTGCCACCGGGGTGGTCGACTTGAACACCATCCCCACCTCCATCATTGAGCGGGTAGAAATCCTGCGCGACGGCGCCTCGACCATTTACGGCTCCGACGCCATCGCCGGGGTCATTAACATCATCACCAAAAAAGGATTCGAAGGCGCTGAGCTGACCTTCGATTACGGGGCTTCCACCCACGGTGACGGTGATGAGTATCTGGCTGCCATGACTCTGGGCGCGTCCAATGATCGCGGCCACGTGATGATCAACGCGCAGTACACCAAGCGGGAGGATATCTTCCAGTCCGATCGCCGGTTCTCCGAGTGCCCCCTGCGTGAGATTGGCGGCAACGTCGTCTGTGGCGGCAGCGCCACCACAACTCCGGCCCGCTTCTCCCCGACCGCAAACTCCGACCAGCTTATTGTTGATCCGGTAACGGGAGTCGTGCGCGACTTCAATGCGGCCACCGACGCCTACAACTTCGCCGCAGTCAGCTACCTGATTACACCGCAAGAAGTCGCTTCGATGTACGGCTACGGTACCTACGAGCTGTACGACTGGAAAGACGTAACCACCATCAACGCATTCAGCGAACTGTCATTCGTCAACCGTCGCTCGGACCAGCTGCTCGCCGCCGAGGGCACATTCTGGGGCCCCGAGGTTCCCGTTACTAACCCCTACAACCCCATTGGCGAACCCGTCAACATTGGCCGTCGCCTGGAAGAAACCGGTGGCCGCGCGTTCTCCCAGGACCTGAACACCTGGCGCGGTGTGATCGGCCTCGAGGGCGAATTCTGTAACGAGTGGACCTGGGACCTCTCGTACAACTACGCGCGCTGGGTCGACTCTCAGATCGACCGCGGCCGCGGCAATACCGTGCGCTTCCAGAATCTGCTCGACCCCGCGGCCTGTGCGGCAGACCCGGAATGTGCGGCAGCGCTTGCCGATTCCGGTAACGTCCCCGCATGGAACCCCTTCGTGGAAGGGTCGCTGACCCCCGCCATGCAAAACTATGCACTGGTGACCAACTCCCCGGTAGAGCGCTCCAGCCTGCGCAGCGTACAAGCCAACCTGGTGGGTGATTTCGGCGACTGGAGCCTGGCAAGCGAGGCGCCCGCCTGGGCGGTTGGCTACGAACACAGATCGGAGCGCGCAGAAATTGTCCCGGACGGAGCCGCGCAAATTGGGCAAATCTACTTCGTCAGCGGCGATGCCTGGGGCGGCAACTACAGCGTTGACGAATTCTACGGCGAGGTCCGCATTCCCATTCTGGATGGACGCCCATGGGCAGAAGTACTCGCCTTCGAAGCCTCCTTCCGCTATTCGGACTACAGCACCATCGGTGACGACACTACTTTCGGGGTGGTGCTCGAATACGCACCGTTGGATGAGCTCCGCTTCCGCGGCACCTACTCCGAGGGCTTCCGGGCTCCGGGTCTCGATGACCTCTTCCTGCCACCAACCGTGTCAGCAGAGAGCTATTCGGATCCCTGTAACGAGTACGGCACTGCAGACAACGCCAACGTGCAGGCGAACTGTGCCGCCGACGGCATTGCCCCCGGCACCACCATTGCTTCTACCCAGGCTACCGGCCTGTTTGGCGGCAACCCGGATCTGGAAGCAGAGAAATCAGAAAGCTGGACACTGGGTGCGGTGTGGACGCCGAGCTTTACTGACGACATGGGCTTCACCGTCGATTACTTCAATATCAGTATCGACGACGCCATCGGCACCCTCACCACGAATACCATCGTGCAGGGCTGTTACGAGAGCCCTAACTTCAGCTCGCCGTTGTGTAACCTGATCACCGGTGCACCGGCCGTGGGCACCAGCCCATCCCAGGGAGCACCCACACGCCGTGCCTCTGACCTGACCATCGCCGGCCAGCTGCTGAACAGCCAGAACGTCGCTACCTTTGAGACCTCCGGTGTCGACCTCGGATTCGACTACAGCGTGGACGCCGGTGCCGGCATAGTCAGCGTCAACCTTTCCGCCACTTACCTTCACGAATGGAAGTATCGCGGCAGCTCAGAGGACCCCACCGTTGATCTGGCAGGCTTCTTCGGCGCCGACCCGGTGACTACCGCCATCGTGGCTTTCCCCGAGTGGAAGTTCTATGGCACCGTGGGGTATGAGTACGACTGCTGGAGCGCCTTTACGACTGTACGCATGCTCGGTGAAGTGGACGACTTCGATCCATCGCCCGGTGACCTGGCGACGCACATCGATGCCACCTGGTACCAGGACGTGAACTTCAACTACTTCCGCTGGGAGAACGTGACCCTGACCGGCGGTATCCGCAACGTCTGGAATCAGCAACCGCCCTACGTCACCAACAACGATGACATGAACACCCTGATGAGAAGCTACGACACCGTCGGCCGCTTCTTCTACGGCAGCGTGACATTGCGGTTCTAATACCCGAAACATCTCCTCCCAGCCCCGCCCCACCCGGCGGGGCTTTTTTATGCCCGACCTTTCCTGCCCTTCCTGCATCACCAGCCATACCGGCAAATACCTGAAACTTCAGACGAGCGTCTGCCAACGCTAATTGACACAGCTGTCCAAGCTGACTTTGGTTTATTTGCAAATATTCATAAATTTTTTTGAGGGAACTTTTCCCCCATACGTTAAATACACGTTGGGAAGGAAATGACCACTTGGGGGTAGTCGTTTCCGCACACGCCAATTCTTGGCAACACACTATAAATCCAACGATCAAGAGAGGATTTACAATGAGAAAGAACCTCCTGTCCGTAGCCGTAGCCGCTACGATCATGGTTCCCGCCCTGCCAGCATTCGCGCAAGAAGACGCGCAGATGGTAGAAGAAGTGGTAGTTACCGGCTCTCGAATCCAGCGCGCGAATGACGTAAGCGTCAGCCCGGTGACTGCAGTAAGTGCAGAAGATTTCAAAGCCAGCGGTGTTGTTCGGGTTGAAGACCTGATCAACGACCTTCCGCAAGTTGCTGCGACGCAAACCGCGGGTCAGGCAAACGGCGCAACCGGTACTGCTACTGTTGACTTGCGTGGTCTGGGCATCAGCCGCACCCTGGTACTGATGGATGGCCGCCGTATGCCGGCAGGCTCCCCTTTCACCAGCTCCGCTGCGGACCTCAACCAAATTCCTGCCGCACTGGTTGAAAGCGTTGAAGTTTTGACTGGTGGCTCTTCCGCTACCTATGGTTCTGACGCCATCGCCGGTGTTGTGAACTTCAAAATGATGGACGACTTCGAAGGGTTCCGCTTCGAGACTCAGACCAGCGTTTATCAGCACGACAATGACAACAGCAACATCCAAAGCGTGGTAAAAGAGCGCGGATTCGACGTTGCTGACGGTTCGGTTACCGACGGTGAAACCAACGACTTCACCATGGTATTCGGTGCCAACTTTGAAGATGGCCGTGGTAACGTCACTGCTTATGCAAACTACCGCAAGATCGACGCCGTTCTCCAGGCAGACCGCGACTACAGCGGCTGTGCTCTGCGTGGCAGCCCCGACAGCTTCTCCTGCGGTGGCTCCTCCACTGTGCCCTGGGGCCGTTTCACCGATTTCGGCGTGAACAATGGCGTTGACACTGAAGGCTTTGATTACAGCGTTGACGGCAACGGCTTCACCGAGTTCAGCCAGCTTTATAACTACGGTCCGCTGAACTACTTCCAGCGTCCGGACGAAAAGTGGTCCATGGGTGCATTTGCACACTACGACATCAACGAAAAGGCCACTGCCTACACTCAGCTGTCTTTCAACGATGACCGCACCGTTGCACAGATTGCTCCTTCTGGTGCCTTCTTCGTAACCAACGACCTGTATTGTGGCAACCCGTTCCTTTCCGAAGAACAATATCAAGCGATCTGTGGTGTTTACGGCCTGACCAAAGATCAGTCCATGAGCGACCTGGTTGTTACCGCTGCTGACGCAGATGGCAACGCCGTGATCGATCCAGACACTGGCCTGGCTGTTACCTACCCGGGCGCTATTTATATCGGCCGTCGTAACGTCGAAGGCGGCCCCCGTCAAGATGACCTGCGCCACACCTCCTACCGCGGTGTGTTTGGTGTGCGCGGTGACATTAATGACAGCTGGAACTACGACGTGTACTACCAGCTGGCAGAAGTCAGCCTCGAACAGACTTACATGAACGACCTGAGTTCCTCACGTATCGCTCGCGCTCTGGACGTTCGCGCCGATGCAGATGGCAACCCAGTATGTCAGTCCGTTCTGGACGGCTCTGATCCGAACTGTGTGCCTTGGAATATTTTCCAAGAAGGTGGCGTAACTCAGGAAGCAATCGACTACCTGGTACTGCCTCTCTTCGCTCGCGGCACCAACGAACAAGAAATCTTCTCCGGTTACGTAGCTGGCAACCTGTCTGATTACGGCGTTAAACTGCCGACTGCTGATCAGGGCGTCGATGTAGTGTTCGGTTACGAGCATCGTCGCGAAGCACTGGACTACAACCCTGACCAGGGCTTCCAGAATGGTGAAGGTGCAGGTCAAGGCGGCCCAACTAACCCGCTGTCTGGCTCTTTCAGCGTGGACGAAGTATTCACCGAAGCACGCCTGCCCATCCTCTCCGGCATGGCTGGTGCTGAATACCTCGGCCTGGAAGTTGCTTACCGCTACTCTGACTACTCTACCAACAAGACCACCGACACTTACAAAATCGGCCTTGATTGGGTTCCAACTGAAGACCTGAAGCTGCGTGCAAGCTTCCAGTCTGCAGCGCGTGCAGCGAACATTTCTGAGTTGTTCCGTGCCCAAGGCATCGGCCTGTTCGACATGGACGTAGACCCTTGTGGTACCGCCATGATCGCTACCCTGGAAGAGTGTCAGCGTACCGGCATCACCGCTTCTCAGTACGGCTCCAACCTGGATTCTCCAGCGGGCCAGTACAACGAAGTTACCGGTGGCAACCCGGATCTCGAGCCGGAAGAATCTGAAACCCTGTCCTTCGGCTTCGTTTACACTCCGTCCTTCGTCGAAGGTCTGAACCTGAGCGTTGACTACTTTGACATCGACGTTCAAAACGCGATCTCAGCAGTCAGCTCTGAAACAGTTCTGAACCTTTGCCTGTACAACAACGTCAATTGTGACAAAGTAAACCGCGGCGGTAACGGTAACCTGTGGATTGGCGATGCCAACATCGAGTCTACCAACACCAACATCGGCTACTTCCGCACTTCCGGTGTAGACATCAATGCTAACTACGGCATGGATGTAGGTAACATGGGTTCTGTAGACTTCAACCTGATCGCTACTTACCTCACCGAGTGGGAGCAGCAAGAAGTTCCAACTGAAGCTGCAGAATCTTGTGTTGGCACCTGGGGCGGTTCCTGCGGCAGCCCCACCCCGGAGCTGGTTAGCACTCTGCGCGCTACCTGGATCACTCCGTGGAACCTGGATGTCATGGGCGGATGGCGTCACATTGGTGGCACTACCGACAATGGCAGCAACGGTGCTGACTTTGACGCTGTGAACTACCTCGACCTGTCCGCGTCTTACGGTGTAACCGATAAGATCCGCGTACGTACCGGTATCAACAACGTACTGGACAAAGAGCCGCCGCTGACTGCAGACGCTGGTCCCAGCATCTACGGCAACGGCAACACCTTCCCGGGCATGTATGACGCTCTGGGTCGCTACATGTTCTTGGGCATGACCGTAGACTTCTAATTCCTAAAATTAGAAGGAAACGAAAAAGGCAGGGCGAAAGCCCTGCCTTTTTTTTGACAGTTTACATGGTCATTCAGACAGAAAAGGCCTGTAATTTTTAAAGCGGCCTACCGATCGTGAGTGCAGGTCTTCCCGAACTTGCCAGATACTCGCAGTCTGAACATGATTCTTTCTACCTCTGAAATTCAAACAAGCATCTTCCCAAGGTAAACCCAAGAAGCCGAACAGGCCTTCAATCTCCTCACGCGGGCTTTCTATCAGCCTCTCATAATGAATCTCATAGATAGAATCTGGAAACTTAGAGCACCAATACTCCATCAATAGTTGCTGCTGCTCGTAGTATTGACGAATCCACTGCAGGTCAACCGAATAATTTAATGCCTCCCCAAGATGCTGAAAAAATATTGACAGCCTATTATCTTCGAAATTTCGGCGCGTCCATATGAATTTGCTTTTTGGGAACAGTGCCTTGATCAGCCCAACATACATGAAATTTTCAGGACTTTTATCTGTCAACATTCCGATATTGCCAGCACCAAATCTCTTCTGCACAAACGACAGGTAACCAGATGCGAGCCCCCCGCAACCCGTCGCCCAGTCATAAAACTCCGGATACGCAGCACCTCTGCGCTTAAATGCATCAGAAAAATAGTAAAGCTCACCACCCGAAACTATTTCAGAATGCCCGCCGATAATTTGCTCCAAAAGCGTTGATCCAGAGCGAAACATCCCACAAATAAATAATGAGGACGGCGTAGATTCTGCCTGCGGCAGGCACGGTGTATACTCTTTTTTAAAACTGATAATCTCTCGAATCCGGCCTTTCAGATTCTCCACATCGAAGGGGGGAACTCGCTTCTTCCCCAGAAGATTGGCGCTACCAAAGCTTCGCCAGGCTTCCGCATAACGTCCGCACTCGTCTAATAACTTCCCCTCAGCGAAGAGTAATTCTTCACGAGCAGACTCCGGTAACTCGGTCGCCAAAAGGCGCCGTATTTTTTCCATCAGAAGCTCGGAGTTATCCCCCCCCCGACTCATATGAGACAGTCGGCACAATGCCGGGTGAAACCCCGGATCTTCGCGTAAACACTGTTGGTATAGTTTCTCAGCCTCCTCTCGAAGCCCCTGCTCCTCATAATATGAACCGAGGTTGAAAAGAGCAGGAATGTATCTCGGATTCACATCAAGTGCCTTATCCAGGCACTTTTTTGACTCGAGGAAGTTTTTTAGCGTGGCATGGATACCCGCAATATTTAGGTACACCTCATCCTTGCCCCCTATACCACAGGAAATAGCTCTTTCGTAAGCTGCGATGGCTTCTTGAAGCTCTCCAGCACGTGTTAAATTCCACGCGAGGTTAAACCAGGTATTGGGGAGATCACTCCTCTGGCTTACCACCTGCCGATATGTCTGTGCCGCCTCCGCATTACGCCCCAATGCCTGAAAAGTATGAGCAAGCTCGGACAAGTGGCTTAAGTCAGTGCGGTCAATTCGAGCTAGCTCCTTGAGTATCGGAATCGACTTTTCTGGCTGCTTCAGTGCCCGGTATAGCTGCACAAGCTCAATCAATACCGGAATCGGGTTGCCATGAGCGCCCGCACAGTCCAGCAATAACTGTTCGGCTCTCGCCTTATCTCCTGACGCGAACGCTTTTCTAGCCGCCGTAATTTTTTCTAAGTACAAATTCTTCATGACCTATAAACCGAAAAAGCAGCGAATACGCTGCTTTTTTTGAGCCGACAGAGTAGATGTTAAGTCAGCGGAAAATTCTCAGCCCCCATCCGGATTCATATGAACCCCACCCCGGGACATCTTTTCTGTCATTTTCCGAGATTCTTCGGCCCTCCTATCCCACTGCGCCTGCGTCAGACACGTGCGCACCGGCAAACGGGAGCCCACAACAGACTCGTTTTTACACACCCGCTTGTCAGCTTCACTGACATTAGAGTTGGGATTCCCCGCGAGACTCGAACTAGACGCCGAGTTTTCACCAGTTGAAGCACAGCCTATCGCCAGCGAACAAACCACTATCAGTCCTGCAAACTTGACCACGTTGGCCTCCTGTTCCTATAAGATTAGCAATCCGATTACATCGTATATTCAAGTAAAGTTCCATGCTTGAACTGGAATCGGTAGCTATTTAACTGATTGCGCGCGAGCCGACTATTTTCGCATCGCCCCAGTCAGCTGCCATGCAATTTGCGCCCCACTTTCTGCCGTCAACATTGGCTCAACTTTGGCGTTGAGCCGCCTCTTTGCAAGCTCCAATACCAGCGCATCGACCTGAGACTCGGACATGGCCGAGGCGCACATCCCATCCATCCTCCCAGCAAACGACGCCACCTCCTGCGCAGCAGCTTGCAACCAACTGAGCACTTGCTCTCGCTGAAACCTGGGTAAGTCTCTGTGTATTTGATTTACGTCGCGGTATAAACGGTAAACCATGCCAGCGGCCGCGCCCCGCCCTCGCCGCCGCATAATATCTTCCAGAGCACGAAATTTGGCGACAAGCCGTCCCGAGCTACCCTCATAGGCTCTACGCTCCCCACCTTCGAGCACAGCATAAGCGTCTTTGAACATCTCCATCGAAAGTGGCAGGAACTCGGTTTGAACCAACTCCCGCGCCCCTTCCATCTGGTCATAACATTCTTTGTATATCTGTCCACCAACACAGTGCAATAAAAGAATAAGTTGCCCACCCGCCCGAAGCTGGCTTACCAGATCCAGAATGGCTGCCTCTCCGGCATATTCCACTCCGAATTGACTGCATACGATATCGAAGTTCCCGGATAACAATGGAAGGTCTTGCACATCGGCCACTACGCCTTGCGCACTCGGAAAATGATTAATCATTGACCGCACGGCGGCATGCGAAATGTCTACTCCACAGTATTCCACCTTGCCCAACCAACCTGCTTCATCGAGAATCGACGCAACCCCCCCACGCCCACAAGCCACATCTAAGACCCGCAAAGGCAGCGTGCCTGTCAAATTAGAGCCAATCGATGCCAGCCAAAATTCACGCACGAATTGGGCTGCCGTGCCACTAACACCGGCCATATCAGCGCCAAGGGCCTTCTCCCAGTAGTGCTCCCATGCGTCGCTATCTGCATGTTCGCGCCGTGGATCTGTTTGATCCTCAATCATTTGGCCACCCGCACTCTTGCTCCATTTATACTGCCCATATAGCTAGGCTAGAATAGCTGACAATCATGCTGCTTCGTAGGTCACGTCACAACCCAAATAGCAGACACACCTAGTCGGCCGCTACGCCCTCCCATTATTTTTTTAAGTTGACCCAATGGATACCTTAACCGCCTTCCTCACCCTCCTCTTCGTCATGGACCCCCTTGGCAATATCCCGGTGTTCCTCGCGGCCCTGAAGAATGTTCCGCCGAAGCGTCAACTTTACGTCATCATGCGCGAGCTCATCTTCGCTCTGATCGTGTTGCTGGTGTTCCTGTATGGCGGGCGATTTGTGCTGGCCTGGTTGGGGCTCTCGCAGGAGGCTATCCGGATTGCCGGGGCAATCATTCTGTTTTTGATCGCGATACGTATGGTATTCCCGATTGAAGGGGGGATTATGGGTGAGCGCCTCGAAGGGGAGCCCTTCTTTGTACCCCTCGCTGTCCCTCTGGTAGCTGGGCCATCCACCATGGCAATCCTGATGCTAATGACAAACAGTGAAGGCGAGCAGCTCTGGGACTGGACCCTGGCATTACTGGGAGCCTGGGGCGTATCCGCGGTGATATTGCTCGCATCCTCGCCACTGGCGCGGCTGCTGGGTAACCGAGGATTGATCGCAGTAGAGCGGTTGATGGGTATGGTGCTGGTCATGCTGGCCGTCCAGCTGTTCCTCGACGGCATCAAGCAAAGCCTCAATTAAACACCCCTGCCATGAGGCGGCCGGTTGCACCGGCGCCTCATCCTCCCCTCACATTCTTGCACTCTTGTCTAACTTTTTGCCGCACTAGCAGCAGAAGGCTTGACAGTATTTTTCGCTAAAGAAACACCCACCAGCAAAACATAGGGCTATAAAAGCCTATCCAGCCTTCAAATCGATGGATTTTCATACACATCGAAAGCCTTGCACAAAAAACAACCTCAATGGTTTTTTGAGCAAAAGTTACAGTTATCCTAATAAAAAGATTAATTTATTAGCATGTAACAATTATTTACTTTAAAAGCGGATGTTAACACTTCTTAACGATCAATATTTGATCGACATGCATGGCGAATAAACAAAATGACTAATATCAGACAGATCATGTAATGTCAGGTTAGTTCCACAAATCATCGTCATCCTTTAAAGTCAGCCGGCACTCGAATTACAACTAACCAATAAAAGTGCCTCTAAGTACATAAAGGATGCATTTATGATCAAGACCAAGTTGAGCATTGCTATTGCAGCATTCAGCACCCTGGCTTCCGCCGCTGTTTCCGCTCAGGAAGCCGTGCCTGGCCCGACCGTTGAAGAAGTGATTGTTACCGGTTCCCGTATTGCGCGTGATCCGCTCTCCACCACCGGCCCTATCACTATCGTTGACTCCGAAGCGATCAGCCGCTCCGGCGTGGGCACCATCGACGAGCTGCTGAACCAGCTGCCGTCCATGGGTACCACTGGCATCAACGCAAACGACAACAACGGCGGCCAAGGCCTGGCATTTGTTGATCTGCGTAACCTGGGCTCCGCCCGTACTCTGGTACTGGTAAACGGCCGTCGCTTCGTGTCGTCCGCTTCCGGCGTTAGCTCTGCCGTCGACATGAACAACATTCCCGTTGACATGATCGACCGTATCGAAGTTCTGACCGACGGCGCTTCTGCCGTTTACGGTTCTGACGCTGTTGCCGGCGTTATCAACGTGGTGATGAAGGACTCCTTCGAAGGCGTTCGTATCAACGCTCGCGCCGGTAGCACCTCTGAAGGTGGCGGCGAAAATGGCGAGCTGTCCATCACCTTCGGTGGTGAAGGCGAGCGCGGCAAATTCATTGCCAACATCAACCACAGCCAGCGCGACGAAATTACCTACAACGATCGCGAGTGGGCTGGCCTGACCAGCTCCATGGGCCCGAATGGCAATATTTTCACTCGCTACGGCGCCTTCAGCGTTCAGGAAGATGGCCTGACCCTGGGTGGTTACGAGGGCTACGACATTGGCCAGCACATGTGGCTGTCTGGCGCGATGGAGCGCACCTCTGTGACCGCTTCCGGCACCTACTCTGCTACTGACGCCGTAGAAGCCTGGGGTGAGTTCAGCTACACCACCAAAACCACCAACCAGCAGCTGGCTGCCCAGCCAATGTACGCCGGTAACGGTTTTAACCTGGATCCGGAACAGCACCTGCCGCAGGAAATCAAAGACCAGCTGCAAGATGCATGGCAAGAAGCCAAAGACGCCTATGACGCAGCCGTGGCTGCCGGCGTAGCGGAAGACGAGCTGCCCGCTTACCCGGGTGACAGCTGGGTTGAAGGTTTCTCCGACTACCGTGTTCGCCCGGTTGCCGGTGGTACCCGTGACTACGAACAGTCTACCGACACCTTCCGCATCGCTTCTGGTCTGCGCGGCGATCTGGCCAACGGCTGGAGCTGGGACACCTTCGCCAGCTACGGTAAGAACTCCGGTGACAATGTCACTTACAACTCTTACAACAAGGCGCGCCTGAACGAAATTTTCAGCGGCGAAGCAGGTCTGGACTTTGATTTCACCGGTGGCATGAGCCCGGAAATCATGGACTACTTCCGCTACGACGATCGTGAAGACAACCAGTACGAGCTGGTCAACGTTGGCGCAGCGCTGTCTGGCGACATCGATGCCATCGAGTTCCAGGGCGGCACCCTCGGTTTCGCAGCGGGTCTTGAGTACCGCGATGAATCCGGCGAGTTCAACCCGTCCCAGGAAACCCGCAGCGGTGAAACCTTCGGCAACCAGCAAGACGCCACTGGCGGCAGCTACAACGTTTCTGAAGTATTCGCTGAATTCAACCTGCCGATCCTGGCGGGCGTAACCGGCGCGGAAGAGCTGTCTGCCGACGTGGCCGTACGCTACTCCGACTTCAGCACCTTCGGCGGTCAGAGCACCGGCAAGCTGGGCCTGGTTTACGCACCGGTTGAAGATGTTCGCTTCCGCGCTAGCCTGTCCACCGCGTTCCGCGCACCGGGCATCTACGAGCTGTACAGCGGTTCCGCGCAGAGCTATGAGTTCCTGATCGATCCGTGCGACACCAGTGCTTCCAACAAGGAAGGTCAGGGCGACTTCTGTGACGTTGACAACGGCTTCACCCAGGCTGGTAACCAGGTACCGACCAACATCGGCGGTAACGAAAACCTGACCCCGGAAGAAGCCAAAACCTTCACCGCTGGTGTGGTTTGGACCCCGAGCTTCGTAGACGACCTGTCCATCACCCTGGACTACTACGACATCCAGGTTGAAGACGCGATCACTTCTCCGGACCTGCAGAAGATCCTGGACGACTGCTTCCGCGAAGGCATCGAAAGTGCATGCGCACTGGTGACCCGCGGTGCTGGTGACCAGATCGTGAAGCTGGAAGGTGCGAAGATGAACATCGGCCAGGTGGACACCCGCGGTGTGGACATCGACATCGTTCAGAACCTGCACTTCGACGCTGGTCAGCTGGCGCTGCGCGCCCAGGCTACCCGTCTGCTGGAGTATAACGAATTCAATAAGCAGTCTGGCACCGAGTCTGACTACCTGGATTACGTTGGCACCACCGGAGGTCTGTTCGTGAAGTGGCGCGGCCTGGCGAGCGCCATGTGGTACGGCAGCGACTGGGAAGCTGGTCTTGAAGCTCAGTACCTGAGCGAAGGCGAGAGCGCGTACAAGCCTGTTGGTGCAGTAACCTACGTGAACCTGAAAGCCGGCTGGGACCTGAGCGACTCTCTGCGTCTCTCCACCGGTATCGACAACGTGGGCAATGTTGAGCCGGAAGACACCTCTGGCTACAACGACTGGAACAGCTCCTACGACTTCAAAGGTCGCTACTTCTGGGCTGGCGCTTCTTACCAGTTCTAAGTTGCCGACGATGTCGAACTGACGTTCCGTCAAGCGAAAAGGGGATGCCATTGGCATCCTCTTTTTCATTCTGGTTAACGCAAAAATTCATCCGGTTCAATTACGCGAATACCGGCGCCTGCACCGATACCCTGACGGGTGCTCTGCCCCGTACTGTTACCTCCGCTACCCAACCCCATCGATTCCAGTTTTCTCATATACACACTTTGTGCAGAGGGGTTATCCGCAAGGTGAAAGGCCTGGAAAAAGTGCTCTCGCGAGTCATCCATTTCGCCCAAACGATAGCTGGCGAGTCCCATCAAAAAATGAAACCGGTGATCGTCTTCGTATTGCCAGAGCGCCCGTTTTAGCTGTTTCTGCGCACTTTTATAGTCGCCGTGCTCGTAGGCATTGCGCGCCTGGTAATAGAGGTAGTAGGGGTTGCGTTCGCGGTGGAAGCGGGCTTTTTTTGCATAAAAGTCCGCGAGCTCGACCTGTTGCTGAGTGCGATACAGGCGCTCGAGATTGCTCATCGCAATGGTGTGACTGGATTTTAATTGCAGTGCCTGCAGGTAACTCTGCTCGGCTGCGGTGAACCGCTGATTTCGGCTATACAGGGCCCCGAGGTTGGCCCATAAATCGGCGTTGCCCGGCTTTAACTCCAGTGCCTTGCGCAGGTAGCGGAAGGCTTCCGGCATTTTTTCCTGCTGCATCAGCTCGAGGCCGCGGTTGCTGTAATACTGAGCGAACGCCTCGGTATCGGAAATCTTGCGCTGATCGTATATCGGGTCGTAGGCCTCCAGATTGAAATCCACCACCCGGCGGCCGCGGTGGCTCTCGCTGACCATGTTGATATGCCGGTAGACCACAAAAGTCTGGGATTCCTCGTGCCCCCAGACCGGCGGAACCTCCACCTGGTTAAAGTAGGCATCCGCGCCCAGCTCACGCGCCATGGCCACCATCATCACCGTGAAAGCCATGCAATTGCCTTCTTGCTGGCGATAGGTTTCGCTGGCACTCAAAGTTCTATCGGCCTGGTAGTGGACGGTGAATTCCTGATCCTGAAACCCGCGTATCAGTGCCTGCAGGCGCTGCTGGGGGCTGGCGTGGGGGGCGATGCTGGTGAGGTAGGTGCGCATTTCCGGTGCCAGACCGAGAATATCGTCTTCTGGCAGCTCGGCGGCGTTCAGGGGCTCGCCCAGCAGGGCCTGCCCGGAGAGCAGCCAGGCGGAGTCGATCGGCGCGCTGGTCTGCGGCGGCGCACCGGCGCAGCCAGCCAGTGCCACAAAGGCGGCTACCGCGCAGGATTTCTTCCAGGCGTGCACGCTGCGGGCCAGCCACCGGCGTTCTTGCAGCCCGGTCGTATGCGGGGTATTCATGGTTATTCTCCCCATAACGTGTTCTGAATCCCTGATTTTCCATAATTCCTGTCGCAAAGGAATACTTTTCACAGGCGCATTTCCTGTTTCACCTGCAACCATTCGCCTGATTGCGAGACCGCTGGTACACTCGGAAAGGTTAACTTATAACGTTATAACAACCGGAAACGCTGATATGTCGTCACAACCACAACAAAACAGCGATGGCTTCTTTGGTCATCCCAAGGGGCTCTCCACCCTATTCTTCACCGAGATGTGGGAGCGGATGAGTTACTACGGTATGCGCGCCCTGCTGGTCCTGTTCATGACCGCCAGCCTGCAGCAGGAAGGCCTCGCCTTCACCGTTGCCGCCGCTACCGCTATCTACGGCCTTTACACCGGTGCGGTGTACTTCCTGGGACTCCCGGGTGGCTGGATTGCCGACCGCCTGCTGGGCGGCCAGCGTACCGTCTGGTACGGCGGTATCATCATCATGTGCGGCCATATCGTGCTCGCCATCCCCAGCGACCATACCTTCTTTATTGGTCTGATCCTGGTCGCCACCGGCACCGGTCTGCTCAAACCCAATATTAGTGCTCTGGTTGGCCACCTGTACGCGGACAACGATGTGCGCCGCGACAGTGGTTACGCCCTGTACTACATGGGTATCAATATCGGTTCCGTGCTCGGCTACATGATCTGTGGCTACTTCGGTGAGAAGGTGGGCTGGCACTGGGGCTTCGGCGCCGCTGCAATCGGTATGGCTATTGGCCTGATCCAGTACCGCAAGACCATCGGCAACCTGGGCGACGCCAGCCTCAAGCCTGAGCACCCCATGACACCGGCGGGTGAAAAGAAAGCCTGGGGAGTTATCTGGGCGGTTGTCGGCGCCGTAGTAGTGATTACGGCTCTCACCATGAGTGGCGTGATTACCTTCGACCCGGTCGCAGTGGCTACCAAGGTCGCTATCTTCTTTACCGCAATCTTTTTCATCTACTACGCCTATATCTACTTCGGCGGCAAGCTGAGCCAGGCCGAAAAGAAACGGATGTGGGCACTGTTCCTTGTGTGTGTCGCCTCCGCGTGTTTCTGGTCTGGCTTCGAGCAGGCGGGCTCCTCCCTGAACCTGTTTGTCCGCGATTTTACCGATCGCACAATGGGCTCCTTTGAGATTCCGGCGTCCTGGTTCCAGAATTTGAACCCGATGTTCATCATCATCCTGTCGCCCTTCTTCGCCGCCCTGTGGATCAACCTGGGCAAGCGCATGATCACGCCCTCCTACAGCATGAAATGCGCGATCGGCTTGATCATCATGGCCACCGGCTTTATCGTGATGTTCTTCGCCGCCCAGCAGGCGGCACAGGGCCTCGAAGTTGCACCGATGTGGCTGGTGACCACTTACTTCCTGCACACCGTGGGTGAACTGTGCCTGAGCCCGGTGGCCCTGAGCGCGGTAAGCAAGCTGTCGCCGCGTCGCTTTGCCGGCCAGATGATGGGTGTGTTTGTACTCACCTACTCCATCGGCAATGTTATTGCCGGTCTGCTGGCGGGTAATTTTGATCCGGACAACATCTCCACCCTCCCGAACCTGTACCTGCAGATCGCCATCTTCAGTATTGGTATCGGTGCGGTGATCGCGCTGATCAGCCTCAAGTCCAAGTCCTGGGAGGGCCAGGGTTTGGATCACATCGAGGCGGTTGAGCCGGCAGAGGCAACGGCCAAAACCGTCAACCCCTAACCTGATCTGCTCAAATCAAAAAAAAGGCCGCACTGGTAACCAGTGCGGCCTTTTTTAATGCTTCTCATTGCAAATTCTGAATTAAAAGAATTGGTCTCAGCAAAAGACCAAACAGACCAGTATTGCCAATAAAGACTATCCATCAGCAATTCCAGTCTTCTTTCGGCTAAAAATCGCGCTCAAGCCACAAAAATATTTCATTTTTTGAGGGAGCACTCTATTCCATCGTCATAGATCTTGTTGGGAGGCATACCCTTTGGGGGGGGTGCCATCACACACGGGAGGTAGACTCTCCCAGTCTTGCCTGAGACGGCAATCAAATAAAAAAGAGGATCAACGATGAATAAGAATCTCCTTGCTCTGGCGGTCAAGAGTGCTCTAGGCCTTACTGCTGCAGTGATGCTGACTCCAGCGATAGCTCAAGAGAACACGCAAGCAATCGAGGCAGGTGATGTCGAAGAGGTGGTTGTCACCGGTTCGCGCATCAAGCGACTCGACCCGGAGCTGTCTGTCCCGGTACAGGTGTTCAACAACGACTACATCAAGAACTCCGGCGCCTCCAACATCCAGGATTTCCTGTTTACGTCGAATTTCGCCGGTCCATCGCTCTTCAATGAAAATGCCACCCTGAGCCAGACTGCCGGTACTGCTAACTTCGACAGCCGCGGCTTCGGCGATGACTACGTTCTGGTGCTGCTCAACGGACGCCGTCTCCCGGCCGACCCCCTGGGCGGTGACAATGCCACTAACCTGAACCTGATTCCCATCGCGGCTGTTGAGCGTATTGAATACCTGTCCACTGGCGCCTCTGCAATTTACGGTGCCGACGCGGTGCAGGGTGTTGTCAACGTAATTACCAAATCTAATTTCGAGGGTTTCAACCTCGACATGCGCACCGAAGCCATGGCCGATGGTGATGGCACCAAGCACAACTTTGGCTTTTCCGGTGGTATTTCCAGCGACAAAGGTTGGCTGATGGCCTCGATTGACTATCAGACCCAAGAATCCGTCATGGCTGATGGCCTGCCGCTGATCGGCTCCGCCATTTCTCCGACCGGCATCGATGGCCGCAGCCCCACCGGCTTGCCTGGCACCTACCTCGATTTTGGTAACGATATATCTTACCCGGCCGCTGACTGCCCCGAAGGCAGCAAGCGGGACCCGCTGTACACTACGGCTGGCCAAGATTGCTCCTTCGACTTCGCCAAGCTGTATGAGGCTATCCCGGCGCAAGACCGCTTCAATTTCCTCACCACTGGTGAGATCAAGCTCAGTGACAGCATCACTGGCTATGGTGAATTCCGCTTCAGCCGCAACTTCACCGAAGTGCGCAATGGTGCAGCACCGGCTTTCTTTAACATCACCGGAGCCGAGTCTCTGGCTAATGTTGATGCCGAGCTAGGCAGCGATCTGGCGAACTCTTCCACAGTGTTCATCCTGCGCCGTTTCGTCGATGCCGGCCCGCGTGCAACTGATAACACAAATACTGCCTTTTCTTCTGTATTTGGTACCCGTGTCGACCTTGGTGCCGGCCACGAGTTGGACGTGAGCTTCCAGACTGTTGAATCAGAGATGAACCGTATCGGTGTAGGTGGTCAATTGTCCACAAGTCGAGTAGAAGAAGCCGTCGCCGACGGCGTTTTCGACCCGACCCAAACTTACGACCCAGCTTTCTTTGCAGAAAATGGCATGTCCATTTCTACCCAGCGCCAGGCGGTGGGCACGGAAAATACCCTTGCGGCCAACCTGTCCGGTGAAATACCCGTAACAGTCGGTCAGTCCGAAATCGGCTACGCTCTGGGCGCCCGCTACAAGGAAGACTCTTTCGATGACCGTGCAGACGCACTGTCTACCGAAGGCGATGTTGCCGGTGGTGCTAGCTCCAACGGTAACGGCTCCCGTGAGAACACCTCGGTATACGGCGAGATCGCCTTGAACCCGATTCAGGACCTGGAAATTTCCCTGGCAGCCCGTTACGACGACTATACGTGGCAAGGCCTGGGCACCAGCTCTGGTGACGATGCCACCACTGCCCATCTCGCGGTCTCTTACCGCCCCGTGGACAGCCTGCTGGTTCGCGCCTCCGCTGGCACCGGCTTCAAGGCTCCGACGCTCGGTGAACTGTTTCTGGGCCGCTCTTTCGGCGTGACCACAGCAGTTGACACAACACGCTGTAATGCCGCGACAACTCCGGAAGAGGAAGCAAGCGCATGCCGCCAAATCGAGGTTCGCTCGGCTTCCGGGGGCAACCCGAACCTGGCGACTGAAGAGTCCCAGAACATCAGCGCTGGCTTCGTCTACACCGGTATCGACAACCTGATGGTCGCGGTCGATTACTACAACATCGAGGTAGATGGCAAGATCGGCTCCCTGAGCGTACAAGAAATCCTTAACAACGAAGCCAACTATCCGGAACTCGTAACGCGCGTAAATGGCTCGCTCAGCAACCGCAATGCTGAAGTCCGCTCTAACCTGCAGAACCTGAGCCAGGAGAACGGCCAAGGTATCGACCTGTCCAGCCGCTACACCATGGAAATGGGGCCGGGCATGATGACAGCTGATTTCCGTGCTTCCTACCTGCTGAGCCACGAACGTCAGCTGTCCGCTGTCCAGCCGCTGTGTGAGGACGCTGGCACTACCAGTGAGCCGGAGTGGCGCTTCAATACTCAGCTGGGCTGGGCACAGAACGACTGGTCCGTTTTTCTGACCGGCCGTTACATCGGCGAAACCGAAGACCTGATCGGCGGCCGCGACACAGCCAACAACAGCTGTGCGCCTAATCCGTCCGGTAGTGTTAACACTGTCGACAGCTACTTTGAACTGGGCCTGCGCGGTACTTACCAGTTCACTGATGCTACCGACGTGACCTTCGGTGTCGTTAACCTGACCGACGAAGAGCCTCCTTACTCCGAACTGGCAGGCGGTGGCTGGCCGTGGTTTGACCAGGGTATGTACGACCCCCGTGGAACCCGCTGGTACCTGAGCCTGACTCACAGCTTCGAGTAAGGCAAAGTCTGATGCCCATCCTTGTGGTGGGCACTCTGTGAAAACAGGCCGCTGCGGTTTCCCGCAGCGGCCTTTTTTTTGTTTTGCGCCTGTAGGGTAGGTAAGCGCGCGCACCTACCGAACTGAGGTTCTTTCATGGTGGATGCGCTTCGCCTATCCACCCTACGCGGAGCGAAGGGCTCTAGCTGACGAGCACTGTATAATTCAGCCAGATAAAGCGCGCACCGATCAAAAACAGCAGTCCGGCGAAGCAATTTTTCAACAACTGTGGGGAAAGTCGGTGGGCCAGCAGGGCGCCGAAGCGTGCGAACCAGGTGCTGGCTAGAACGATACCGAGGAACGCCGGCCAGTAGATATAGCCACTGCTCCACGCCGGCAGCTGGGGGTTGTTCCATCCCTGCACCGCAAAGCTGAGTGCGCCGGCAACGGCTATGGGCAGGCCACAGGCGGCGGAAGTCGCCACCGCCCGTTGCATGACTACATGACAGCGCGACAGGAACGGCACGGTGAGTGAGCCCCCACCAATCCCGAAGATTGCCGAGACCCAACCAATGAAGCCCCCGGCGATAGACAGCCCCACCTTGCCCGGAACCTTTTCACCATCCGTCGGCAGTTGCGATTTGCGCATGCCATCCAGCCACATTTTCAGCGCGATGCCCACGGCAAAAATTCCGATCAGCAGCTGTAACCAGGCACCGCTGAGCCAGTCTGCAGTGACGCCGCCAATCCAGGAACCGAGCAGGATACCGGGGGCCATAGCGGCGACGATTTTCCAGTCCACGGCGCGCTTGCCGTGATGGGTACGGATGGAGCTGACGGAGGTAATGATGATGGTGGCAAGGGAGGTGCCCACCGCCATATGGGTGAGAATGTCAGGCGGTATCCCCTGGGCGGCAAACACCAGCACCAGTGCCGGCACGATGATCAGGCCACCACCAACGCCGAACAGACCGGCAATGGTACCCGCCCCGATTCCGACCAACAGGTAAATCAGAAGTACTTCCACAATGCCCCCTGCAAATTTCAGGCAAAAAAAACGGTGGCATCTAGCCACCGCTCTTGAGTTTCCAGATTGGCACCACCGATCAGCTTCAGTGGCGGCCAGGCACCGGGAGCGGCTTTTCAGGACCGCTGTAAACCCATCCCTGGGCGCTTCGTCGCAAACATTCTGTTTGCGACGAGCCCGAAAAGCCGCTCCCGGCACCTGCCCTTGGCATCTAGAAATGTGCTCCGTTGCGTACGCTAAAGAGCTCCAGCAAGGTAATTACTCCTCGCCAGTTGCCTCATCCGCTTCCGCTGCTGCGTCTGCGTTGGCTTCCTTGATAGACAGCTTGATGCGGCCGCGCTGGTCTACGTCCAGTACCTTGACCTTCACCATCTGGCCTTCGCTCAGGTAGTCGGTCACCGCGTTGACGCGCTCTTCGGCGATCTGGGAGATGTGTACCAGACCATCTTTACCCGGCAGGAAGTTTACGAATGCGCCGAAGTCGACGATGCGCACAACCTTACCTTCATAGATGGCGCCGATCTCGGCTTCCGCAGTGATTTCCTCGATGCGGGTTACCGCGGCTTCCAGGCTCACGCCGTCTTCACCAAATACCTTGATACTGCCATCGTCTTCGATATCGATGGATGCACCGGTTTCTTCGGTGATGGAGCGGATGGTGGCACCGCCTTTACCGATCACGTCGCGGATCTTGTCCGGATGGATCTTCAGAGTGGCGTAGCGCGGTGCGTTCTCGTTCACTACAGAGCGGGATTCGCCGATCACCTTGTTCATTTCCGCCAGGATGTGCAGACGGGCATGCAGGGCCTGCTCAAGAGCAGTCTCCATGATCTCTTCGGTGATACCTTCGATCTTGATGTCCATCTGCAGTGCAGTCACACCAGAAGCGGTACCCGCAACCTTGAAGTCCATGTCGCCCAGGTGGTCTTCGTCACCCAGGATGTCGGTCAGAACCGCGAAGCCTTCGTCTTCTTTCACCAGGCCCATGGCGATACCGGCAACCGGAGCTTTCAGCGGTACACCCGCATCCATCAGTGCCAGGCTGGAACCACACACGGAGGCCATGGAGCTGGAGCCGTTGGATTCGGTGATTTCGGAAACCACACGCAGGGTGTAGGGGAATTCATCCGGGTTCGGCAGCACTGCGGCGATACCGCGGCGCGCCAGGCGGCCGTGGCCGATTTCGCGACGACCGGTAGCGCCGACACGACCCGCTTCACCTACCGAGTAGGGAGGGAAGTTGTAGTGCAGCATGAAGTAGTCTTTACGCTCGCCTTCCAGCGCGTCGATGATCTGTGCATCGCGGGTAGCACCGAGAGTGGAGACCACCAGCGCCTGGGTTTCACCACGGGTGAACAGCGCAGAACCGTGGCCTTTCGGCAGTACGCCAACTTCCACGGAGATAGGACGCACGGTCTTGGTATCGCGACCATCGATACGGGGCTCGCCACGAACCACGGCGCCGCGCACAATTTTCTTCTCGAGCTTGCCGAAGTAGCTCTTTACGGTGCCTTCATCCAGCTCTTCGCTCGCCAGGGCTGCCGCCGCTTCATTGCGCAGCTCGCCCAGACGGGTGGTGCGCTGCTGCTTGTCGGTGATCTTGTAGGCTTCTGCCACTTTCTCGCCGAACTGGGCTTCCAGAGCGGATTTCAGCTCTTCGTTCACCGGCTCCGGCTGCCAATCCCAGGTGGGCTTGCCCGCTTCGGCTTTCAGTTCTTCACAGACTTTCACAACTGCCTGCATTTCCTGGTGGGCAAACAGCACCGCGCCCAGCATGATGTCTTCCGGCAGCTCTTTCGCTTCGGATTCCACCATCAGAACCGCGTCTTTGGTACCGGCGACCACCATGTCCAGCTCGGACTCTTTCAGCTCGCTGTAACGGGGGTTCAGCAGGTAACCGTCTTTCTCGGTGTAACCCACACGCGCCGCACCGATCGGGCCGGCGAAGGGAATACCGGACACAGACAGGGCTGCAGAGGTGCCTATCATGCCGGCGATATCCGGATCCACGTCTTTTTCCGCGGACAGCACGGTGATCATCACCTGTACTTCGTTCATGAAACCATTCGGGAACAGCGGACGGATCGGGCGATCGATCAGGCGGGAGGTCAGGGTTTCTTTCTCTGACGGGCGGCCTTCACGCTTGAAGAAGCCACCGGGAATTTTGCCGGCCGCGTAGGCCTTTTCCACATAGTGTACGGACAGCGGGAAGAAGCTCTGGTCTGGCTTGGCTTCCTTGGCACCGACAACGGTACACAGCACGACGGTTTCACCCATGGTGACCAGCGCGGCGCCGGTTGCCTGGCGTGCGATACGGCCGGTCTCGATGGTGACCTGGTCTTTACCGTACTGAAAGGTTTTGGTTACTGGATTCACTAGACTCTTTCCTGTTTCCTTTGCGTGCTGGCCCATTCCAGCAACGCTTTGCCTACAAGTGATGAGCAAACCGTGCTCATCCTGCGCTGTGCGCCCATAAAGCGGACCTCACAAACGCCAAAATCCGCTGACGGCTACCCGACAGCGGAAATCGTTTTGGGCTTTCGCCCACAGTTACTGACGACAGCTATTACGCAATCATTATGTCAGAAACCTGAATTCTATATAGAACAATGCCCGCCATAGGCGGGCATTGCAGGGTCTTAGCGACGCAGGCCGAGCTTGGCGATCAGCTGAGCGTAACGGTTCAGATCCTTGCGCTTCAGGTAGTCCAGCAGCTTACGACGCTGGTTTACCATGCGGATCAGACCACGACGGGAGTGGTGGTCTTGCTTGTGAGAAGCAAAGTGACCCTGAAGCTTGTTGATGTTGGCAGTCAGCAGGGCTACCTGAACTTCCGGGGAACCGGTATCACCTTCAGACTGGCCGTGCTCTTTCAGGATGGCTGCTTTTTCGTTTGCAGACAGTGCCATAACGAATTACCTCGTTCGTAACATGCTTTAAAGATTCGGCTGGCCCGTGCATGTTTACAGACCAGCTAGTCATTAGATAACCCGCTTTCCCCTGTTGCCAGGCTATTGCGGGTTATTTTACCAACCGACGGGGTGCAACCCGTCCGTCATCAGTAATCTCTCCAACGCCTAGAAATTCACCACTTTCCAGGAAGAGGCGCACCATATCACCTTCATCGCCCAAACGATAGACCTGCAGATCCATTACCGGCTGCCCCTGACGCAGATAGTAACCCGTGTCATCGGCGAGGATCATTTTGGGCAGGCCAGAGGCCGGGGAGTCCGCCGGCAGCAGGTGGTGATCCAGCACTTCGGCGCGATCTTCGCCCCGCTCCTCGGTCAGCTCATCCAGAGTAACCGAGTCTTCTTCGTGGTAGGGCCCGGCGGCACTGCGGTGCAGTTTCTCCACAAAGGCACCCACGCCCAGGGCCTTACCCAGGTCTTCGGCGAGGCTGCGTACATAGGTGCCCTTGGAGCAGTGCACCTCGACCTCTGCCCGCGGCAGCTTATCCGGCGACTCGCTGGCTGGAGTGAAGCCCAGCAGCTCGTAGGAGTAAATCTCGACTTCCCGCGGCTCCCGCTCCACCTCTATTCCCTGGCGCGCCAGCTTGTACAACGGCTGGCCATTGTGCTTGAGCGCCGAATACATGGAGGGAATCTGGCTGATGGTACCGCGAAACGCCGCCATGGCGTCGCACACCTGCTGCTCGGTGATCCCGGAGGCATCACTGGTGGCAACCACATCGCCATCAGCATCCCCGGTTTCGGTGGTCATACCCAAACAGAAGGTGCTGCGATAGCGCTTGTCCGCATCCAGTAGATACTGGGAGAACTTGGTGGCCTCACCGAAGCAGATCGGCAGCACGCCGGTTGCCAGCGGATCCAGCGCACCGGTATGGCCGGCGCGGTTGGCAAAAAACAGTCGCTTGGCTCTTTGCAGGGCATCGTTGGCAGAGATGCCGGCGGGCTTGTTCAGCAACAGCACGCCATCCACCTGCCGGCCCCATTTTGGTCTGCGGCCCATCAGTCGTTCTGTTCGCCCGGTTTGTTGTCGGATTCGCTGTCGTGATCAGTGTCCTCTTCGGACTTGTGCTGATCAGACTGGACCGCCTTGTCGATCAGCGCCGAGAGGTGCTGGCCGCGCACGGAGGTTTCGTCATAGCGGAAATGCAGTCGGGGAATGGAGCGCATCTGAATCTCTTTGGCGAGCTGGGTACGCAGGAAACCTGCGGCCTTGTTCAGCGCCGTCATACAGATATCGATTTTGCTGCGATCGTCTTCCCCTACCAGGGTGACAAACACCTTGGCGGTGGCGAGATCGCGGCTCACTTCCACGTCGTTGACATTGACCATGCCAACGCGCGGGTCGCGCACTTCGTGCTGGATCAGACGGGCCAGTTCGCGACGCATGGCGTCGGCTACCCGGTCAGCACGGTGGAATTCTTTGGCCATTTTTTACCTGTTTACCTACTGATAAGACCGTTCTCCCGGAACGGTCTTATCGTCACCTGACAGCTGCAGGCGCAGTTGTGTGAGCCGAGCGGAGCGAGACCACAGCTTCGCTGCCGCAGGGAATAAACTGCTGACATCTGTCAGGCTCGCGCCGGCAAACTGCCGGCGGCGGCACATCCATGTGCCGCTCATTGGCCCAATCAGACTCAACGAAAATCAGAGTTCGCGGGCTACCTTGACGATGTCGAAGACCTCGATCTGATCGCCAGCCTTGACGTCATTGTAGTCTTTAACGCCGATACCACACTCCATGCCGTTCCGGACTTCCTGCACGTCGTCTTTGAAGCGACGCAGGGATTCCAGTTCGCCCTGGTAGATCACCACGTTGTCACGCAGTACGCGGATCGGCTTGTTGCGGTAGACGGTACCCTCGATCACCATACAGCCGGCAATGGCGCCGAACTTGGGTGAGCGGAACACGTCGCGCACCTGCGCGATACCGACAATCTCTTCGCGCACCTCCGGATCCAGCATGCCAGACAGGGCCTGCGTAATAACTTCGATAGCATACATTATACGAAGTTATACGACGGTACCCTCGATCACCATACAGCCGGCAATGGCGCCGTACTTGGGTGAGCGGAACACGTCGCGCCCCTTCGCGATACCGACAATCTCTTCGCGCAGCTCCGGATCCAGCATGCCAGACAGGGCCTGCTTCACTTCGTCCAGCAGGTTGTAGATCACGCTGTAGTAACGGATTTCAACGCTCTCGGTCTCGGCCAGCTTGCGCGCAGCGACATCCGCACGGGTGTTGAAGCCGATCACGATTGCGCCCGAGGTCAACGCCAGGTTGATGTCGTTTTCGGCAATACCGCCAACGCCACTGGATACCACGTTGACGGAAACTTCTTCGTTACCAATCTCAGCCAGTGCCGCGAGAATCGCCTCGAGGGAACCACGCACGTCTGCCTTGATCACCACCGGCAAGACTTTTCTCTCACCCGCTTCCATATCGGCAAACATGTTTTCCAGCTTGGCCGCCTGCTGCCGCTGCATACGCTCACGACGCTCTTTGTCGGCGCGCTGCTCGGCCACTTCACGGGCCTTGCGCTCGTCGGCAACCACCAGGAATTCGTCACCCGCATTCGGCGTGGCGTCGAGACCCAGCAATTCCACTGGCGTGGACGGACCGGCTTCCTTGACGGACTTGCCCAGCTCGTTGGTCATGGCGCGAACGCGGCCATAGCTCTGGCCCGCCAATACGATATCACCGCGCTTCAGCTCACCGTTCTGCACCAGCAGGGTAGCAACCACACCGCGGCCTTTTTCCAGGCGGGATTCGATCACAACACCGCTGGCCGGCACGCCAGTTTTGGCTTTCAGTTCCAGCATTTCGGATTGCAGGGAAACGGCTTCGAGCAGCTCGTCGACGCCCTGCCCGGTGTGCGCAGACACTTCAATAAACTGAGTATCGCCGCCCCAATCTTCCGGGATCACATCTTTGGCTGCCAGCTCGTTCTTTACACGATCCGGATCCGCCGCTTCCTTGTCACACTTGTTGATTGCGACCACCAGCGGTACACCCGCCGCCTTGGCGTGGGCAACGGCTTCTTCGGTCTGCGGCATGACGCCGTCGTCCGCGGCCACCACCAGGATGACCACATCGGTAGCCTGGGCACCGCGGGCACGCATGGCAGTAAATGCCGCGTGTCCGGGGGTATCCAGGAAGGCAACCTCACCTTGGCTGGTTTTTACGCGGTAGGCACCAATGTGCTGGGTAATGCCGCCAGCTTCGCCGGAGGCCACCTTGGTTTTGCGGATGTAGTCCAGCAGCGAGGTTTTACCGTGGTCGACGTGACCCATAACGGTAACCACTGGCGCGCGGCTGACTTCTTCGCCCTCAACGTCCTGGGACTGGGCAACCAGTTTCTCTTCCAGTTCGTTTTCTGAACGCAGCACAACTTTGTGCCCCATCTCTTCAACGATCAGGGTTGCGGTGTCGCGGTCCAGGCTCTGGTTGATGGTGACCATTTCGCCCATTTTCATCAGGCGCTTGATCAGCTCACCGGCTTTGATATTCAACTGTTTGGCAAGCTCGCCGACGGTGATCGTCTCACCCAGTTGCACTTCGTACACTTGCTTTCCTGTCGGCCGTTTGAAGCCGTGTGTGTTCTTTACTTTCAGCGTCGGGCGGGACAGAGAGCGGGTGCTGCGCTTCTCTTCCTCGTCGCTCTCGAAGGCTTCCAGCGCCGCATCGTACAGAGACGTCTTGCTGGACTTCTTGGGGCCGGCCTTGCCGCGACGGCTGCGGCGCTTGCGCGGCTCGTCGTCATCACGATCGGTAACCACTGCGGCTTCGACCTTGCGACGCAGACCGGGCTTATCTTCTGCCGCTGCGGTCGCGGTGCTCGCTGCCGGTTTCTGTTTGGCCTGTTCCGCACGCTCTTTCTGCTCTTGCTCCAGACGTGCGCGCTCCGCTTCAACACGGGCTTTTTTCTCTTCCAGCTCGGCGGCTTCGCGCTGATCTTCTTTTTTGCGGCGCTCGATGGCGGCGAGGCGCATGGCTTCGATGTCATCGACGTAGGTAGAGCGGATAGGTGTCGGCTGGGGCTTAGCTTTGGGCGCTGCCTTGGGCTCAGGTTTCGCGGGCGCTTCTGCCTTCTCGGGCTCAGGTGCTTCAGCCTTGGCCTTCGCTTCCTGCTGCGCCTTGGCAGCGGCCTCGGCCTCCTGCTTGGCCTTGGCTTCTTCTTCGGCGCGCTTGGCTTCGGCTTCAGCGGCCTCCTGCTCGGCGCGGGCGCGGTCGGCGGCGGCTTTCTCTGCCGCGGCCAGCTCTTCTTCCGCCTTCTGCAGTGCGGAAGTATCGAGCTCGGCTTGTTCCGCTTCGGCCTCAGGGCGCTTCACATAGGTGCGCTTCTTGCGGACTTCCACGTTGACGGTCTTGCGGCCGGTGCCAGATCCGGTTTTGAGCGTCGTGGTGGTCTTGCGCTTGAGGGTAATCTTGCGAGGTGCAGCAGCCTGCTCCCCGTGACTGGTTTTCAGGAAGTTAAGCAGGACCTGCTTCTCTTCTGCGGATACGGTCGCATCCGCTGAAGTGTGGGGCAAACCCGCCTCCTGCATCTGCTTGAGCAGACGCTCTTCGGTGGCACCAACCGATTTGGCGAGTTCGCTAACTGTTACTTCGGCCATTCTCTCTCCTAAAAAGTCACTTGTGGGGAGCAGCATCAATTCATTTGACTGCTCCACCTTTGGCCTGCATGACAGGCAATTCGGGCGCGCACCTCATATCGGTGCGCTGGGCCGGGCGCGCGCCCGGCACTCGGGCATCAAGCCTCTTGGTCACTGTCGTCGGCGAACCAGGGCTCGCGCGCTTTCATGATCAGTGCGGCAGCGCGTTCTTGGTCCACGCCTTCGATGTCCAGCAGATCGTCAACCGCCTGCTCTGCCAGGTCTTCCATGGAAGCAACGCCACGGCTTGCCAGCTGGAAGGCCAGCTGACGGTCCATGCCTTCCATATTCAACAGGTCTTCCTGAGGCTCGGCTGCATCCAGCTGTTCCTCTGAAGCCAGCGCCTGGGTCAGCAGGGCGTCTTTGGCGCGAGCGCGGAGTTCTTCAGCGATCTCCTCGTCGAAGCCTTCGATGCCCAGCATTTCTTCCAGCGGCACATAGGCCACCTCTTCAAGGGAGGTGAAACCTTCATCCACCAGCACACCGGCAACGTCTTCGTCGATGTCCAGGCGCGCCATGAAGGTCTCCATGATGCTGCCAGACTCGGCTTCCTGCTTGGCCTGCCACTCGTCAACGCTCATCACGTTGATCTGCCACTGGGTTAGCTCGGACGCGAGACGGACGTTCTGACCACTGCGACCAATGGCCATGGCCAGGTTTTCTTCGGCAACCGCCACGTCCATAGAGCCCGCATCTTCATCCACAACGATGGATTCGATTTCTGCCGGCGCCATGGCGTTGATCACGAACTGGGCCGGGTTGTCATCCCACAGCACAATGTCCACACGCTCGCCAGACAATTCGTTGGAAACCGCCTGTACCCGTGCACCGCGCATACCAACACAGGCACCAACCGGGTCAATGCGACCGTCGTTGGTGTTGACGGCGATCTTGGCACGCAGGCCTGGATCGCGCGCAGCGCCCTTGATCTCGATTACCTGCTCGGAAATTTCCGGAACTTCAATGCGGAACAACTCGATCAGCATTTCCGGGCAGGAGCGACTCAGCTTCAATTGCGGGCCACGTGCTTCCGGCTCAATTTCCAGCAGGATTGCACGTACACGATCACCCAGGCGGAAAATCTCGCGGCCTACCAGCTGGTCGCGGGGCAGACGCGCTTCGGCGTTGTTACCCAGGTCCACAGCGATAAAGTCGCGGGTCACTTTTTTCACGGTGCCACTAACCAGCTCACCGACCCGGTCGCGGTACTCATCAACGATCTTGGCGCGCTCGGCTTCGCGTACTTTCTGCACAATGACCTGCTTGGCAGTTTGTGCAGCGATGCGACCAAATTCGACGTTTTCCACCTGCTCGCGATAAACATCACCGGCTTTCAGCTCGGTGTCTTTCTCGTGGGCCTCTTCCAGCGTGAACTGTGTTCCCAGCTCCGCGAGGGTGTCATCGTCGACCACTTCCCAGCTACGGAAAGTGTCGTAGTCGCCGGTGCGGCGATCGATGATGACCTCGATGGTGGAATCTTCGTCGTAGCGCTTCTTGGTGGCCGTTGCGAGGGCCGCCTCAATTGCCTGGAAAATAATATCCCGGTCAACGCCTTTCTCGTTGGAAACCGCCTCGGCCACCAGCAAGATTTCTTTGTTCATGCAGCTGCCTCTTCAAAAACGCTACGTGCTGACTATTCAATGCTTCGGTGAACGCCACTAAACCAGCGCCACCAGGTACTACAGCATTGCCCTTACTTCTGTCCGCCCTCGAACTGAGGGACGATATTTGCTCTCTCGATACTGTCGATTGGCAACAGGTATTCATTTTCACTGTCGATGCGCAGGACGATTTCATCGCCCTCCACGCCAGCCAGCAGGCCGCGCCACTTGCGCTGACCGTCCAGCGGCATACGCAACCGCAGCTCGATCTGTGCACCAATAAACCGCTGATACTGCTCCAGCTTGTACAGCGGGCGGTCCATCCCCGGAGAGGACACTTCCAGGGTGTACCTGCTGTTGATCGGGTCTTCTACATCCATCACTGCACTGACCTGGCGACTGACTTTTTCACAGTCTTCAACAGCGATGCCGCGCTCGGAATCGATATAAATCCGCAGCAGGGCATTGCGGCCGTGGGTCTGGTAATCGATCCCCCACAACTCGCACCCCAGTGATTCAACCACCGGAGCCAACAGCTCTTCTAAAAGTTCGCGCTTGCTTGCCATATCACCACTTTGGCCCGGCGACCGACCGGGGCAGATGTGCAACGGCATCCGCTCGTTGCAAAAACGAAAAATGGGCAGCGAAGCTGGCCCCACGGCCCGAATGAGAAACCGCGGCGCCGACTCCCGGCCCATTCGGATGGCAAACCAGGCTCGGGCCTGTTTGCCGCAGATACGAAAAAGCCCCTAACAGGGGCTTTTACTGCGCAAAAACGCTCTGAAACGCTTTCGCAAAATTTGGTAGCGGGGGCAGGATTTGAACCTACGACCTTCGGGTTATGAGCCCGACGAGCTACCAGGCTGCTCCACCCCGCAACAACACACACCTGAGGGATACCACATACACATCCAGTATAAATGGAAATTGGCAGCAGGGCAGGATTTAAACCTACGACCTTCGCCGGCAATGCCGCCAGAGGTAAAGAGAGAGCCCGTCGGGCGCCTCGCCAAAACCACTGATACCAAAATTGGTAGCGGGGGCAGGATTTGAACCTACGACCTTCGGGTTATGAGCCCGACGAGCTACCAGGCTGCTCCACCCCGCACCTACACCCTGAAAGCCGGCCCCTGGTGAGATACTCGGCTTCCTGCGGCGGGTTTCCCCGACCGCTCAAGAGGCTGCGCATTCTATGGGTGAGTCCCCATAGAGTCAAGCCGCTTGTGGCACTAATTCTCTCATCCCTGCCACCACGGGCAGGATACCGGTGTTTCATCGTATCGAACGTCATTATAGGAAGAATTACCGGTACTCCCCGGCGGAAATTGCGCCAAGCACGCACGAGTAACGGGAATATCGCAATCCGCTCACCCGAAAAACGCAATTGATACAGATTCTCATTTAGATTACTATCGCCATCCTTGCTGACGACTGGAGCGGGAATCCATAACACTCTGCTCCCGCTCATCAATTTTGTGGACAAACATGCCTTAATCAACCGAGGAGCCCCGGATGCGCTACCTGAAGACTTCACTCGCCCTTTCTATTCTCGCTGCCAGTACAACCACTCTCGGGGCAGAAGACCGCCAGGAGCGGCTTATTGAAGAGGAAGTTGTGGTGACCGCAAGCCGCACAGAGAAGCCCCTCAGCGCCATTCCCAATACCGTTACCCTGATCGACCGACAGGAGCTGGCCAGCCAGATGGCCGCCACCAGCGACCTGTCGAGCATCCTCGGCAATCTGATTCCGAGTTTCTCACCAAGCCGGCAGAAAATGACCAACACCGGCGAGAGCCTGCGCGGCCGCAAGCCGTTGTATCTGATCGACGGCGTGCCGCAGTCCAACCCGTTGCGCAGTGGCGGCCGCGATGGCCACACCATTGATCCGCTGGTGCTGGAACGCGTGGAAGTCATTCACGGCGCCAACGCCATCCACGGGATGGGCGCCTCCGGCGGCATCATTAACCTGGTCACCCGCACCCCCAGCGACCAGTTCCAACAGAGCCTGCGCGTTGAAACCGCGCTGCAGGCCGAGGATATAAGTGAGTCCGGGGGCTACAACGGCAGCTACAGCGTCTCCGGCAAGATCGACGCGGTGGATGTGCTGGCCAGCCTCACCTACCGCAACAGCGGTGTGGGCTACGACGCCAACGGGGACATTGTGGGTTTCGACAACACCCAGGGTGACACCATGGACAGCGAAACCAGCAATGCCTTTATCAAGACCGGCTACCGCTGGGATGACCAGCGTGTACAGCTGACCGTGAACCGCTATCTGGTTGAGGGCAATAATAACTGGACCAGTGTGGATGGCGATATCAGCGAAGGCATCCCCACCACCGCCGTGAAGGCTCCGGTCCCGGGAGATGCACCGTCCAACGAAGTCACCACCATCAATCTCCAGTACAGCCATGACAGCCTACTGGGACACAAGCTGCGCGCGCAGGTATTTTCACAGGACTTTGCCGGCACTTACGGTGGCGGCACCTATGCCACCTTTCAGGACCCGGCATTCGGCGAAGATATTTTCGACCAATCCCAGAACAACTCGGAAAAGCGCGGTCTGAAGCTGACCCTGATCAAAGAAGATATCGCCGGCAGTGCGATCAGCCTCGCCTACGGCGCCGACCTGCTGCAAGACGAAACCTGGCAGCAGCTGATTCAAACCGGCCGCGCCTGGGTGCCGCCCACCCAGTACAAAAGTGCCGCGCCCTATGCGCAGGCGGAGTTCAGCGGCATCGACCAGGTCACCATCACCGCCGGTGTACGCCACGAGCGCTCCAAGCTGAAAGTGGACGACTTCACCACCCTGGCGTCTTACGGCAGCCAGTTTGTCGCGGGCGGCAACCCGGATTTTACTGAGACCCTCGGGAATATCGGGGCCACCTACGCCATAACCAGTGGCCTGCGGGTTTACGCCAACTACTCCGAAGGCTTCTCCATGCCTGACGTGGGGCGCGTGCTGCGTGGAATTAACCAGCCCGGCCAGAGCGTGGAGAGTTTCCTCGAGCTGAAGCCAATCCTTACCCAGAACCGCGAGCTGGGCCTCGACGTTATTAGCGACCAATTCGGCGCACAACTTGCGCTGTATTCCTCGGATTCCGACTTCGGGCAGCGGCTGGCACTGGGCAGCGACGGGATCTACAGCGTCAAGCGCGAGAAGACCGACATCGAGGGTGCCGAGTTCCGCGGCCAATGGTTTGCCAGTGATAGCGACACCCTGGAAGTGCGCTACGCCTACACCCGGGGCCGCTACGATTCCGACCAGGATGGCAAGGTGGATACCGACCTGGACGGTGCCAATATCGCCCCCAACCGATTCAACCTGAGCTGGGCGCGCAACTGGAGCGAAGACTTCAGCACCCGCCTGCAGGCTAGCTGGCTGCTGGATCGGGATTTTGAAAACAGCGCGGGTGAGGTCACCAGAGAATTCGACGGCTACGCCATCTTCGATGCCAGCGCACAGCTGAAAGCCCTGGGCGGCGAATTCGCACTGGGCCTGCAGAACCTGACCAATGAAGACTACTTCACCTACTACTCGCAGACCGCGGGGAATGACGGGCGCAACTTCAAGGGACTGGGGCGCAGTGTGAGCCTGTCTTACTCGACCATGTTCTAACTCTGGATTTGCGAATAGACTGCTCGCCGGCGGGCCGCACCACAGGCCTGCCGGGGAAACACATCTCTGTCCAGCAACCTGTATCGGTACCATGCGCAAAACGTTGTTTATCCTGCACAAATACGCGGGCCTGGCCCTTGGTCTTCTGCTTTCCGTGATCGGACTCACTGGCAGCCTGCTGGTGTTCGACCACGCGCTGGATGAAATCCTCACGCCGCAGACCGTAGCCTTTCAACCGACGACAAACCCGGCCAGCTATGCGGACATACTGGCCGTGGCGCAGGCCGCGGTACCGGGCAACCCCGCGCCCTCCCGCCTGATGACCCAGCGCCAGCCAGGCAGCCCCCATGTGGTCCGTTTTCCCGCGCCCGAGGGAGCCCCCGGCCCCATAGAGGTGGCGGTATCACCGGGCGACGCGGAAGTACTTGCGGTACGGGGTTGGGGCACGCCGGAATACACCATGAGCTGGCTGTACCGCCTGCACTACACCCTGCTGGCGGGTAAGAACGGCAAGACCGTGGTGGGCTTTATGGGCCTGCTGCTGATGGGGTTCTGTATCACCGGTGCGGTGTTGTGGTGGCCGAAAAAGAGTAAAACCCACAAACGGAAATGGAAACGCGCTTTTGCCATTTCCCGCAACGGCAACCGCTTCCGTTTTTACCTGGATGTGCACAAGGTATTCGGTATCTATTTCCTGCCGCTACTGCTGATGATCAGCTTTTCCGGTGTGAGCATGGTGTTTCCCACACAGGTGGAAACGGTCGTCGGCAGCCTGTTCGAGATGGAGCCCCGCCCTGCCCTGCCCAGTTCCGATGCCAACAGCGGAAAACCCATCACCCCGGATCAGGCGGCCGCCATTGCTCAGGCGGCGTTTCCCGGTGGTGCGCTGAAGCGTATCTATCTACCGCGCGATGAAAGCGACAGCTACGGCCTGAGTTTCCGCGCAGCAGAAGAAGTGTGGACAAATTACGGCGCAAGCTTTGCGCGGGTGGACCAGTACAGCGGCGAAATACTCATGTCACAAAACGCCACAGAGCTTTCGCTGGGTAACCAAATCCTGCGCTGGCAGTTTCCACTGCACAACGGCGACGCACTGGGGATAGTGGGACGCTGGCTGGTACTGCTGGCCGGCCTGGTACCCGCCCTGCTGTTCGCAACCGGCGCTTACCTGTGGTGGCGCAAGCGGCAGCTCCAGTCGCGCGCTCAGCAACACCGGGCCATTGCACCAGAGACATCCAACGGCCTGCCCACAGAGGCCTGAAGGCATCGGGACTCTATTCGGGCTTCGTTGCTCCGGGCTTCGTTGCACTGGCCACCGTCTGACGTGTTCGCCAGGCCGGTGGCTGCGCGCTGAAGGGCTTAGAACTTACCCACCATATTGATGAACACGCCCTGGCTGTCGTAGTCGAGGTCGGTCAGGTCGTCAGAGAAGTCGGTAAAGTTGTAGCCGATACCCGCCTTGAAGTTGCGTCCCATCTGGCGATACAGCGCCACCAGGGCACCGCTTTTGCGGTCGCCGGCATCCGGCAGGTCCAGCAGGCGCCCTTCGATCAGCAGGTCCCATTTGTTCACGAAGTGCCAGTCGGCACGCAGCACATACAGGCTGGCAGCACTATCGAAAAACTCCGGGTTTTCCCGCTCCATACTCAACTGGCCCAGACGATAGGCGTACTTCGCGCCCAGGGTCCAGCGCTGGGTCAGGTCGTAATTGGTATCCACCGAGAAGATATGGCTCTTCTGCACAAACTCAATGGCACTGCTGCTACTGCCTGACGTCACCAGCACCTGGTCTCTGGTTGGCACGTTGTAGAAGTAGGTGTATTTCAGCAATGTGTTCCAGCGATCATTGTTCACCGGGCGGTAGGCGTAACCCATGACACCTTCGGTGAATTTGCCATCGTAAAATTGGCCCTGAGAACTTTCGCTATCGGAGTAATTCAGTTTGCCCACAAGACGCCAGTCCGGGCTGAGCTGGAAACTGAGCGTATTTTTTAACAGCCAGGTTTTGCGCTCGTTTTCCAATACGCTCTGCGGGTCGTCCTCGGTGCCGCTACCGGAAAGCGTCTGCATATTGTCCACCCGGTATTCCACCGCGCTGGACAGACGCAGGCTGCCATCGTTGAAGCCCATGCTGGCACCCATGGCGCGGCGCTCGGTTTCGGCACCGGTGCGTGGATCTTCCAACGTGCCCGCTTCCAGGCTGGTGCCGTAATTCCATTGATCACTGGGGGCCAGGTCCACACCCAGGGCGTGGGTGAGGCCGGTGGACACATCGCCGTGGGTGTAGCGCTCCTCACCGTAAATACTCGTGGTATCACTGAAGCGGCTGCGGAAACCACTATTCAGGTTACCCTTGCGCGCCCGCACCCCGGTATCCGTGCGCTCATTGTCGAGGGTGTAATTCAGGTAAAGATTGGTGCGGTCGGTTACCAGGAAATCGGTACCCAGGCGCGCCGCGGTGCCGGTGTCACCACCGGACAACTCGCTGTCGAGAGTCAGGCGATCACTCACCCGGTAAGCCCCACCAAAACCAACCCGGTTATTTTCATCCCGGTTGCCGGACAGCTCTGCCGTGCGCTGCACAAATCCGAAGGCGCTCCAGTCGGCTCCGGAATCGTAACTGGCCTGCACCGCCACATCGGTGCGCTCGCCCTGCTTTTGCGTGAGCGGCACCACCGGTGACAGGTCCGCGCGGGAATCTGCGCGGGCCGCGGCGGCGAGGCGCCAGCGGTCGCTCAGGCGATAGCCCAGTTCCACATCGGTGGCTTCGGTCTGCAGCCCCTGCTGCTGTTCACGGGTATCGGTCTTGAGGCCAATATCGAAACGCTCGCCAATGGGCACGCTCACGGCAGCACCGTACTGCTCCGTCTCGCGGGTAGCCAGCTGCCCCGGCGCCGCGAAGCCGGCCTCACGCTCTTGCACGTAAACCGAAGCGGAGCCGCGCATGCCCTCGAAGAAATCCCCCATCTGCACGGCGGCCTCGAATTTGCTGGCGCCGGCCTTGGCATCCGGATCCAGCGGCGTTTGCGCCGTATTGCCCTGATCAAAGCCACCGGGATTGAAGCTGTAACCACCGTCGAGGGACGAGAGGCTGTTGAGGGTGTTGCCCTGGCTTTCCGCCACTTCCACTTTCATCCAGGTGCCGGCGGTTTTGCGCAGGGTAAGATCCACTCCGTTCAGCGAGGACTCGTTATCTTCCTCATTCTGCTGGCTGACGCTCACCCCGATCTTCACATGATCCCCGGCCCAGTAATGCGCGCGGCCACCCACCGCCAGGGTATCCAGGTCATCAAAGCCCGGCGTGTATTCGTAGCGGGCCACCAGATATTGTGGATTGCCGTTATAAGAACCGTCCTGCACGATCAGGTTGTCGTTGGCGATGGCGGAGAGCGGGCGGTTCAACAGAATGCGGCCCTGAATGTAATCCACATCGTAGTCAATCACCGGGGTCAGGTTTTTCACCCCCAGTACGATGCCGGAATTTTTATCCCGCACCTCTACCCGCAGCCGCTCGGAGCCGGTGAGAATATCCTGGTGACGCATGTAGTAGAGGGAACCACCGGTTCCACGGAATTCATCGCGACCGGCAACGGTCCCCGGCTCCGCACTAAAGGCATCAACCTGGAACCGCTTGTCCCCAAAGCCGGTGACATCGTCCGTTTCAAAATGGAAATTGGCCCCGTAGAGCGCGCGGTCGATATGCGCCAGCTCGTTATCGGTGTAGGAAGCGTTGAAGTTACCCCACAGGCCGTAATCGTCGTAGTTTTCCAGCTTGATGTAGAACTTGCCGGAGGTGGGCGCGTCCTCCACCACGGTGGAGTCATCGCCAAAGGTGGGATAGTAGAGATCGCTGTCCAGACGACGAAACAGGGCGTCTGGGCTCTTCTCCATAAAATTGGTGAACAGGTCCTCTACCGGACCCTCCTCTGTATCCGCACTGGCCGCAAGACGCCAGCCATCGCCGAAGCTACCGCTGGTATAGAAGGCCAGACGACCGTCGTAACTGGCGGAGTTGTCGTAGTGGGTTTCGTCCCCGGTCACCAGCGCGGCCGGGCCGTTGGTGTCGTCCCGGGCAACGGTAAGGTCGGCAATACCCACGGTAAACCAGTCGTCGCGGGTGAATTCCAGATCCCGCAGGAACAGCTCGCCGTTGCCCGCATCATCCAGTACTGCCACCTCTACGGTGTGCAGGCCCTTGGCAAAAATTTCCTCAGCAACAAAATCGCCGGCGTTGCTCACCGGCACTTCGCGCCCCGCCAGCCACACGCTGTGATTGGTGGGAATATCTGTACCGTTCACCAGCACCGCATTGCCATTGACAGGAATATTCTGTTCGGCGAGACGGTTTTCCCCGTAACCCACCAACAGTTCCTGCTCGGTGGTGGCTTCTTGTAGCCGTGGTTCGAAATTGTCTACCAGCCACAGGGTCTGCGGCCGGGTTTCGTCGAAGCGCTGCTTCCAGTCATACACGCGCAGTACGTACTGCAGTTTTTTCAGCGGTGCCTGGTAGGACTCGAAGTCCGCGTCCCAGCTGCCCTCACCGTTCTGGTCCAGCGTGACCACTACCAGCGGCTCGTCGCGCAGGGACTGGTCTTCTTCAAAGATGCGCACTTCCGCGCGGGTAATAAACGACGGGTAATTGGTGTAGCGTTTGAACTGCACCCGGCTGTCGGCGATTTCCGTGGCCGGGTCATCGGCGTAACGGATGGTGCTCGGAAACGCGGTTACGTTCAGGCGCGGCTGCATGGCCTGATTGTCAAAGCGGAACTGGATATTGGCACTTTGCAGGGCCACGTCGGTGCAGCGCTGCAGGTCCGCCGAGTTTTTGTGCGGGTCGTATTCCGGCGCGCCGTCCACGGTAATACGCATCAGGTTGAGGGCGTAAGGGTTATAGGCTGCCGCCTCCCGCTGGATGCGTTCGATTTCCAGACGATCTGCTTCCGCAAGTATCGCGAGTTCGTCGTAGAGTACCTGCACCTCCACCCGCGCACCGTCCATGTGGATAAAGCCCGTCTCTACCACATCCCTGGACTCGACAAAGCCGCGGCCTTCAAACTCAACCTGCTCGTCGCTGAGGTCCAGATGCTGCTGTACCGCGCGCATGGCTTTTTCCGCGCGCGCCGCAGACAGGCCCACATCATCGCCATACACCATGGCCTCGCGGCGCTCCATACGCTGATTATCGCTGTAGCCAATAAAGCTCAAACGTACGTTCTGCTTGCCCGCCACTTCATCCATCAGGCGCTGCATCTGCGCAAGCTGCGCACTGGAGATCTGCGGATCACCGCTGTCCAGGAAAATGGGTGGGATATCGCCGGTGGGTGACTCGTGCGCAATGGTAATGGTTTCTGCGGCAGCGGACTCCGGGCAGGCCTGCAGGCCCTCGGCCGCGGTTTCCAGCAAGTCGTCGTACCAGAACTCCACCTCTACACGGCGGTTGAGGGAGCGCCCCTTGGCGGTGTCATTGGCGGCAATCGGCTGGCTGGCGCCTTTGCCGCTGCTGGTAACCATATAGCCTGGCAGATTCAGCTGATCCGCTACCGCCAGTGCCACCCGGCGCGCTTCCGCGCGGGACAACGCCATCTGGTCGTCGTAGAGTTCCGCCGGCCCCTCCGGCAGCGGCTTGCCATCGGTATGGCCGACAAAGTGAATGGTGAGATTGGGCTTTTCCAGTAGCGTATTACGTACTTCCTGCACCCGGCGCACAAAGGCGGCAGGCAGGTCTACCTGCCCCGGCTGCAGCCGTAGGGGTGATACGAGATTTTTGAGCCGCGCACGCTTGTCAGCACCGGCGGTATAGCGCAGCTGACATACGGTTTCCTGGCGACACACCTGTACCCGGTTGAGTTGCGCGGCCTCGGCACGGCGCTGCGCTTCCCGCGCCAGCTGATCCAGCTCAAAGTAGCGCAGCTTGACCTCTACCCGACGATTCAGCGTGCGCCCCTGCTGGGTAATATTTTCTGTCAGTGGTTCGCTGTCTCCGCGCCCCTCAAACAGAACGGCGGCTTCCGGCAATTCCAGCGCGGTCTGAAAAAACTCGGCGACGTATTGCGCGCGGGCTTCGGTAAATGCTGTTTTATCGGCGACGGCTTCCCGCGGGTCATCGGCCAGTGGATCACTGTCGGTGTGGCCGATGAAAATCAGTTGCAGTTCGTGCGCATCCTGCAGCGCTGCAAGCTTTTCCTGCAGCTGGGCAACCAGCTCCGGATCAACTTCATCCTCCAAGGTCTGATACAACAGCGGTGGCAATACATCGCTTTCCAGCACCGGCTGCTCGGGATCGATAAAGGCTTCCGCATCCTGCACCCACAGCTGGCCCGCTGCGGGAATCAGGGTGGTCTCGGTGTTGCTGCCCAGTGGCTTGTCAGTGTAATCAGCAGGGCTCTCGACCTGTGGCGCCAGGCCGGGAATTTTCTGCCACCAGGCGGTTTCTGCCGGGTGCTCTTCCGCACGTTCTTCCTGGCTTTGTGCGAGAACCACAGAGCTCGCCAGCGCCGCCATGCAAATGGCCAGTCTTAGTTGTGAGGGACGGGACATTACCGGGCTCCTCCCTGATCATCACTTCCGATCATTCGATTCACACTGCGTTTGAGCCCGTCCAGCACATTGCCACGCTCGGGCGGCGCGCCGCGGCGCCAGAAAATTTCAGTTTCGATACTCAGCGGGTAACAGCAGTCCAGTGCGGCCCAGTCTTCGGCAATGCGCGCCTTGATGGCTTGCAGGCGCCGGTCGACCAATCCTGGATCTTCATTTTCCGCCAGATAAGACAGGCGCAGCACCGAGGGTGCTTCCTGCAGGCGCTCCAGCAACAGTTCGGTGCGGGAACGCCACTGTGGACGCAGCTCGGTGGAGCCCGGCTCGAACACGGCTTCTGCCAGATCCAGACGCACCACCCGGTGCAGGCTGGTACCGAAGTTAAACTCCAGCATCTTGCCTCGGGTGGCGCGCTGTACCCGCGGGTTTTCCGTGGTCAGGCGGTAGCCGCTGGGCAGACTGCGGTCGTCCAGTTTGAGTACAAAGTTGGAACCACGATCCGGGTTGGGTACCGCCGCACAGGTAATGTGGAAACGACCGTGGGCATCGGTGGTGGCACGCAGGCCCTGCGCGGTTACCACGCGCGCTCCGGGCACACCGCCTTCGCCGCTGTCCTGGTAACCATTCAGGTTTTTATCGTCGTACACCTTGCCGATCACATCGGTACAGTCGAAGGTCGGGTCGGGGACCACGCGCACCGTCGCGGACGCCTCACCGGAAGCCTGCTGGCCGGAGAGCTCGTTGAACATGCGTGCGCGGTTAACATACTTGCCCTCGCCCACACCGGAGCCCACTACCAGCAACAGTTTCATGGTGCGGGTCTGTTCGCCCTCGGCGCGCAGATGCGGCCACTGCAATTGCAGGCCGTTCACTTCCGGCTCCAGCGCTACGCCATCCAGGTTTGCGGAACCGGCCACATACTTGAAGCCCGCGGGGAAATAATCCACCAGCTGCAGGTCGGTCAGTGGCACCGGCATGGTGTTGGTGAAGGTGATGGTGTACGGCACCAGCTGGCTGCGGGTCACGTTGGTCATGGCCGATGTCTTGGTCAGCGCCAGCGCACCTTCCAGCAGCGGATCCAGGGCAATATGGTTGTTAAACAACTGGCTGCTGCCCGGCTGGTTGGCGTCGTCCAGATTCAACCGCAGGTAGTAGTCCGTTTCACTGGCGCGCGCATCCATGTCGATGGAAGGCGGCTGCGCGGTGAGCTGGATTTCACAGTGATCCGGAGTGCCTGGAATCACATCGGCGGCACTGCCGAGACAAGCGCTCACATCAAACGCACCGGTATCACTGCCGGTCTGCGGCGGAATGATCTGGGACGGGCCCGAGGTGTAATTGTCGTTGGGCACTTCCACATCGATCAGGTAATCCGCGTTCACTGCACAGGCGGCGCTGCTGAAGTTCAGGTCGAACTTGTAGAAGCCCCCGGGCAGGGTCACCTGGTTCTGCTGCGCCGGGTCTTCGAAGCAACTCTCTGGCAACGGCTGGCCACTGGATGCCTGCAGCATGCGCACACGGGCACCGGCCACTGGTGCGCGGAGCACGGAATCGTAGATCACGCCATTGGGGGTAATCGGCAGATTCAGGTTCTGCGGGTTGGCGCCGGAGCCGATATAGATGTCGCGGATCTGCTGAGGACCATTGGTGTAGTCGGAGCTCGCAGTACCCAGGGATGCCGTGGAGTCCACCGCGTTGGGTGCCCGGTAGCGCAGCTCGTAGCTGGTGCCGGCCAGTTCCGCGCCTTCCATGTTGGGCACCAGGCCCGCGAACTGGAAGTAGCCGTTCTCGTCACTCTGTACGGTTTCCAGCAGTGCGTTGTTGAAGTACAGGTCTACGGTCCAGTTGCTGAGCAGGCGCTCTTCAGTGTCTGCTGTTTCACTGAAGTTCACATCGTGCCAGAGATAACCGGCCAGGTTGGCGATGCCCGGGGTACCGCCGATATCGATCGCCACCGTCGCCTCGATGTACGCCGGCGGATCGTTCCATTTCACCTGCGCGGTATTGACCACCGAATAACCCATGGCCAGGTTCTCACCCAGCTTGGCTTCAAAGCGCAGGGTAATGGTTTCGCTCGGCTGCAGTTCGCCATAGGTGGTGCTGTAATCCACCGTAATCAGCGAACCATCCACGAGGATGCCATCGGGCTGGCCATTCAGGCGCGCGGAGTCTTCCACGTAGGTGAGCACGCCCTCACCCGCCACCAGCAGGTCATCGTAAATGGTCACCAGACTCGCCGGCACCGCACTGATATTGGTGACCCGCACGATGTATTCCAGCACCTTGCCGGATTCCGCCGCGCCGCCACCGACCACGGCAACCTCCTTGGTGATGGACAGCTGCTGGGCATCGCCCACCACCACTTCCGTCGGCTGGGCGCCGTTGCTGCTATTGCCATCGGCGTCGGTCAGCGTCAGCGGCAGTTCCAGGCTGTACACATTGCCCTGGTTGCTGATGATGGTGCCGCGCTCGGTGTCCGCGTTGACCATCACATCAAACACGATGGTGGCCGTCTGCGCGGTGCTGATGATGCCCTCTCCGTCTACCGGCAGCGGCGGTGTGAGGTCGTCGCTACTGATGGGGATGCCGGTTACCAGCGGTGACTCTTCACCATTGTCTGCCACGGCGACGCCATTGAGCAGCGTGCTACCGGGCACATAGGTGGTGTGCTCGGGCACCAGGTCCACCAGGCGCGCTTCGGTCGCATTCTTGCCGCCGAGGTTGGCGACGGTAATGGTGTAACGCAGTACATCTTCCGGATCGACGATACCGGTGGTCATGTTGTCCACCACCAGCGCCACGGTTTTCTGGGCGCGAATCAACGGCACGTTGCCGACAATATCGATGGTGGGGTCGTCGGCCACTTCGGTGGTGGGGTCATCGGATGGCTGTTCATCGAGAGGCGTATTGTCACCACCGGCACCCGCACCATTGGCAAAGCCCTGGTTGGAAATCACGGTGCCATCGTTGACCTCATTGATGGTCACCTCAAACGTGATGATCGCCGCCTGGCTGCCGGTGGCAGCGGGGTCCGCGAGCAGGTAGCCGGCTTCCGCACCCGGCGACTGGATCGCCAGGGTTTGTGCGAGCGGCGTACTGCCATCCACATCCTCCACCGCCACACCATTCAGCGTGGTAGAGCCAGCAACGTAGTTGGTATTGGCCGGCACCTGGTCGCGCAGGCTGGCCTCCAGCATGTTCTCGTTGCCGATGTTTTCTACACGGATGGTATAGCGCAGGGTGTCACCAGGCATCAGGCTGTCCGGTTCGCCGGTCATGTCTTGCGACGTTTTTTCGACTTTAAAGACCGGGGCGGATTCGATGATGACACGGGTGGGATCTTCATCGCCGGCGACCTGCGGATCCGCAGCGCCATTGATATTCGGATCGTCACTGTCGATCAGCGGCTGGCCGGGCAATTCCACCTGGGCCTGGTTCAGCACGGCGCTGGCACTGTCGATCACGTTGATCAACTGCACCTGATACACCAGCTGCACTTCTTCGCTGCCGCTGCCGGCGGCGCCCAGGGCAATGTTGCGCACATCCACCAGGCCGGTGCCATTGGTTCCACCATTGGCATTGGTCGCGCTGCTATCGGCAGCCGCAGGCGCGCTGATCAGTTGCAGGGTACCGGGCGCGAACAGCGCTGGTGCGTTCAGGCGATCCAGCGCATCGGTGATCACAACGTTTTCCACATCCAGATCACTGAGGTTGCGCAGGGTAACGGTGTATTGCAGCACATCGCCCGGTGTCGCGGTGGTCGCCGGACTTTCACCGGCGGTGATGTTTTCCACCACTTTTTCGAACACCACGCTCGGCACCGCGGCAATCACGGTGAACACGTCCTCGTGGTCTTCCATGGACGGTGTACCGTCGGGGGGCTCGGCCGCATAAGTGCGCTCGTAAACCCGCGCATCCGGACCGGTACGGTCCCAGCTGTACCAGCGCTCAGCGCCGGCCACGTTATCCAGTGCAGTGCCGTCGACGGTGTTCTCATCCAGCCAGGCGTCGTAGGCAAACTGCAGATGATGATCCGCGGGTACTACGGCATTGGCGCCAAGAGTAGTGACCGTGAGGGTACAGTTTTCCGCATCGAATACCGCGCTGAAATCACTGCCCTCGCTGAGGGATGCCACGGGATTGCCAGCAGCATCCACCACCGCAGCAACAAAGTTGGCCGGCGGTGTCGCACACATGCCGCCCTGTTCCGTGCTGGGCAGGAAATCTCTTACGGTCAGATCCCACGCCGGACCGCTGCCGCGGTTGTGCACATTCAGGGTGAAGCGGCCGGCCAGACCGGACTGCACCTGCGCATCACCGGTTTTGTTCATCACCAGCTCGTAGGGCTCGACAATCTCGATGGGTGCCGAGTACTCACTGACCTCGCCCATGCCGCGACCCGCAGCCGGATCGTCATTGGCGTAGCTGTAGCTGTAACTGGCGCGGGAAGTAAAGGCGTTTCCGAACTGGTTCTGCGCGGTATCGCGCAGGCGCAGGGTCACGTCGATGACGGCTTCGTCACCGGCCTCGACATCAATACCGCTGGTGTTATCCACAATAGTCAGCAAGCCGCCATCCACGGAACCCTGCGGATTGAATGCAATATTGCCGGAGACCTGCATAACCTCTACAAAGGCCAGATCCACCGGATCGATCCCGGAGTCCGCGAGGTCCATCAGGATCGCCACATCGTGCAGCGCACCCACGGCTGGAATCGTCAGGCGATAAACAAAGGGCTCGCCGATCGACGCCTGTTCGCGAGTGGTCGGCTCAACCGCGATCTGCAATGGCTCCGCATCCGGGGTGCTAAAAATTACACTCACCGCGTCACTGGGGCCGTAGGGCTGGCGGTTATCCAGCACCGCACCTTCGGGAATCTCGCTTTCGCCGAAGGAGTAATACCATTCGATGTACGCGTTGTTGCCGATTTGCAGACCGGCGGCGAGGTCGCTGTCCGTCGCTACCTGATAGACGACCTCGAGCACACCGCCCGCGGGAATTTCGTTAACGAAATTCCACACGGCTTCACCGGTGGCAGCATCAAACGTCGGCTGCAGCGGGTTCGTTGTATTGCCGTTGACGGAAACCGTCTCAACACCAGCCTTGCGCATGCCTACCGGAATCACATCCCGCAGCACAATGTCATACGCCGGTGCGGAGCCGTTATTGGTCACAGTGGCGGTGAAGGTGATCGCCTGGTCCGGTATCAGCGCAGCGCTGCCATCAGGATTAGCGGTCAGCGCAAACGCCAGATCCGGTTGCAGCAGGGTCAGGACCTGCTCCGCCAGCAACGGCGTGCTGGGCCCGGCAGCGGTGTCGAACTGGAAACTGGCCGCATTGCGCATTTCGATGCTGGCTGTGTTCAACGGCAGCACATCGCGCTGCACGCGCGTGCGGTAGGTAATCACCAGCTCGTCGCCGGTGCTGTTCACCAGCGAACCAAAGTTCCAGGTGACTGCGCCCGCGGCTTCGGCCATTGGTTCTTCGGCCAGCGCATAGCTCATACCGTCGGCGGCAATGGAAACCGTATCCACAAACACCATACCCTCAGGCAAGGTGTCGGTAACAACCGCATTCGGCAGCGTACCACGCTGTAGACCCAGGCGCAGTTCGTAGGTCACCAGATCACCAATGCGCAGCTCACCGTCATTGAGCGGCGCGGTTTCACTGACCACGTTTTTCTCGAACGTCGCCGTGTTGTTGATGACCAGCGGCGGCAGCTGCTCGGGACCGAGGAAGTAATTGTTCAGCGCCGCAGGGTCCGGCATCCCGGAGCCATCGCGCTCTACATGCTGCGGCCCGCCAGCCTGACTGGTCCACTGTACGCTGGCGCTTCCAGTCAACTGCTGGCCGGCGAGGACGCTGTCGAGAACCCGCACATCAAATTCCAGAGTGCGAGTTTCACCCGTGGGAATATCTGTACTGGCAACGGCATTCCAGTTCAGGCTCTGCGCGGTATTGATACCGTCGCCGGTAACTGCCGGCTCAGCCATCGGCACGCCGTTAAAGGTCGCGCTGCCGGCCTGATAGGCCCAGCCCATGCTCAGTTCTTCCAGTACGGAGAGATCGTAGGCGGTGGAGCCGTTCGCACCCTGCTCTGCCAGCGTCAGGCTGAAGCGATAGAGATCGCCGGCCACCGGTTCGGGATTGCCGCTCTGGTTGACCGCGCTCTGGGTCAGGGCCAGCTCCGGCTCGACGATGGTGAGGGTCGCGGAGCCGCCACCCATTTCCGTCACTACACCGGCTTCGTCATAGGTATAGGTCGCGTTGATATTGTAGGTCTGTCCGGACTGGGCGGCATCGACATTGGCGACCCAGCCGGTGAAGACAATTTCACGCACTTCATTGGGCGGGATGTCACCCACGTCGATGGTAAATGTCTCACCATCGGGGACGGTTATCGGATTACCACCGATAGTGACGGCATCCAGCACAATCACCGTATCGCGGCCCTGGAGCGTATTTTCAACCTTTACATTCGCCAGGGTGGAGCTGGCAATCGGGCTTGCCGGTACGGTGATGCGGTAGCTTACCGGCTCACCAATCGGCGCGCGGCCATCGGAGGGCTCCATCAACTGCAGCGTTAGATTTTCCGGGTTTGCCACCGAGGTCATCAGCTGGAAACAGTTCGCGGACAGCGCGGATTCACAGGCCGGCGCGGTACCTTCGTACAGACGGCTGCTGGTGCTGTCGATATCGTTGGAAATGTAGTTGTCGATATGGAAGCGGTTGTACCAGGTGTGGCCGCTGGGAATATCGAGATTCAGGCCGACTTCGTAATCGATCTGGATAGTCGCGTTTTCAGGAACTACATCGGCGAGGGTAAATTCGATAATGCCCGCATTCACCGTGTGGGTGTAATTCGCGGCCATACCATCGATCAGAACCTGCGTAATGTTGAGCGAAGCCTCATCGTATTCCGGGTTGGCCGGATCGATGTTCAGGGTATCGGCAATTACCATTCCATAGGCCGGCGCACCGCCGGTGTTCTGTGCCTGCAGGCGGAAATTCATCACCTCGTTGGCGATATCCACAACCGTGTGCGGGCTGGTAACGCCGGAGCGGGAATCGGTTTTCTGCAGGTTGGTGACATTCGGCTGTACCACCCAGATGCTCGCCTGATCCTGCAACAATGTTGTAGCACCGTCGTAAGTTAACTCGGCGCTGTTCGCGCGCTCGATTTCACCACTGCCCGCGGGGAATACGGTCTCATCATCCAACACTAACGCGGTATAGACGATGGTGAACGGCGGTGTGGAATCGCTCTGCGCGTCGATATCGCCCAGCTGCCACTGCAGCGTGCCGGTGGCACCCGGCGTCGGCTCAACGGGAGCCTGGGAACAGGTAAATCCGTTGACGCCACAATCGATGTTATCCACAGAGACCAGTTCCAGGCCCGCGGGTAACTGGTCGGTAACCACTACATTGCGGGTGATGCCCGGCTGGACAAACAGGTTCAGGGTGTACTGCACGGTATCGCCAATCCGCGCGCGGTCCGCCGCACCCCACGCATCGGCAACAGCCGTTTTGCTGAAGTCGGTGCTGTCCTGGGTAGCGACGCTTTCATTAACAAAGCTGCAGTATGTATTCGGTGCCACGGCATCCGGACAACCGTCACCGTGACGCTGGTAAACACCGGGATAAGTGTCCTGGCCGGGCACACCGTGATCGAGCGACGTCCAGTCCACGTGCACGATATTCTCGATTGCACTGCCAAAGGCAGACAGTACCGTGGTGTTGTAGATCAGCGTGAGGGATTCGCCGGGGCCGATATCCAGACTGTTGTCACCATTTTCACGACCCCACACAAACGCACCATCCGCACGGGTGCCGGGCATGTAGTCGGCACCGTCGACGGTCGCACTGTCTAGGCGCAACTGTTCCGGCAGCAAGTCGGCAATGTTGACGTCGTAGGCGGTGGAAACATTGGCACCGGACGCATTGGTGATGGTGATGGTGTAGTCGAGCGTATCGCCACTGACCGCGCTCGCGGCACTCGCGGTTTTGGTCACCGTCAGTTGCGGCTCTGCCACCTCGATCGGACCCGAATCCGCTGTCAGCGTGGTCGGTGCGTTCAGGTAATCCAGCTCCGCGCTGTTGGAAAGCGCCGTGCCCGCCACCACGCTGCCGGTATTCTCGATACGCGCGACGTAGTAAATGTGAATAACCGGGTCGATCGCATTGGTGGCGCCGTCTCCGGTGTCATCTTCGGTTTCGGTCTCGACCTTGCCGATATTCCAGGACAGCACACCGGTATCGCCGTTTTGCGGCAAGGCGCCGGCAAATTGTCCACAGGCAGCATCCGGCGCCTGGTCGTTGATGGTGCGGATAGTGCTGTCGTATTCACAGCGGATTTCGTAACCGTGCGCGGGATCGGCGATGGCGTAACCCGCAGACAGGGTATCGGTCACCACCACGTTTTCGGTCACGCCCTCGGGCAGACGGATATCTAGGCGGAAAGTACGGTGCGCGCCGATGGCCCGGGACTCTGGGGTGCTGCCGTTTTCGGTGATGTCTTCTTTCAGCAGCGCCAATCCGGCCACCGCGGCATCCACGGTTTCACTAACGGTTTCGTAGTCATTGATCGCATCGCCCGCGCGTGGCAGCGCACCAATACGCTGGCCGTCCAATGCGCCATCAACGCCGATCTGATCAGCGGGATTCAGTGCAGTGTTTTGCCCGGGCAGTGAAGTCCAGACCGCTTGCGCAGCATTTTGCAACAGCTGGTGCGGCCGGGCGGTTTCGTCCACGGTCACCTCGAAGGTGACTTCGCGGCTTTCCCCCGGCGCCAGCGGATTTTCCGGATTCCACACAAATACCGGCTGATTGCTGCCGAAGGTGGTGGTATCGACACTATCCGGTGGAGTGCTGCCACCGACACTCCCGGAAACAAACGTCATCTCGCTATCGAGCAGGTCGTCCAGAATCCGCAGGTTATAGGCATTGGCGGTACCGTTGTTGGTGGCGGTCAGCGTGATGGTGATGGTATCCGCGGCATCGATATCGCCGCTCGGCGCATCCCAGCTTTTACTCAGGGCGATCAATGGCTCGGTGACCTGCACCTCTACCTGGCCGTAATCGAGGCTGTTATCGGTGCCGCTTTCGTCACGCCACTCCAGCGTGGCGCTGGTCGCCGGCACACCATTGACCAGCGCAGTTCCATCGTTATTGTCCGCGCTGTTCTGTACCCGGGCGATAAACTTGAGTTCAAACGTGAAACGGTTGGGATCCCTGTCTGACGACGGATTGGAAAGTACCACGTCACCGAAAGACCACTGCACCTGATTGTCGGAACAGACGGGTGTGACATCCCCAACATCGCTTAGATCGGGGCGCTTGAAACCGGCCGCACTCCAGGGTGCGTCGGTAGAGAGGTTGATGGTGGGGGCATCTGCACACATCAGTCCCACGGGCAGCACATCGGTGACCGTGAGCGCGCGCAGCTGCGCCACCGGCAGTTCCGCGGTCAGGGTGTATTCGATTTCCTCACCGATTTTCACCGGCTGTACACCACTGCCCACCAGCGATGTTTCCGACAGGGCGGTGATCGTTTTAGGCTCGGTGGTGGGCTCGCTGAAGGTAATGGAAGCCGTGGCCTCGGTATCCGCATCGCCAGCAGCCGGGTAGATACGCGCACCGCCCAGCTCCCCACTGCCCGGGGTAACCACAGTCTGGTTACTGTGGTCGTTCCCGCTGCCTTCCAGGGAATCGTAGTAGGTAACCTTTACGTTATTCGTCAGCGTTTCAGACGGGGCAATGCGATCATCCGGATCCACGCGGTAGTACATATGCACACTGGCGCCGGAGTCGAGACGGCGCAGCCCAGTGCCGTCCACGCCTTGGGTGTGGGAGAAGGTGATGGTGGTCGGATTCCCATCGTTCATCACGTTGCCGACAATAACGCCTTCTTCACCGGGCTCATCGATGACCCCGTCGCCGTCGTTGTCGATGCCGTCGCTGTCCAGATCTTCGATAAACAGCAGGTCCGGCAGGGTATCTTCAACGGTCAGGTCGTATACCGGCGGGCGCGGATGACCGCCCGCATCAGCCTCACTGGTAACCGACAGGCGGTAGATGTAGTCATTAGTAGTGACCGCGCCCTGGTAATCTTCGGTCCAGCCAGCACCACAGGAACCGGTGCCGTTATCGAAATCAGAAGCCGCGCAGATTTCCTTGACCACCGTGATTCGGGGCTCGGTTACCACCACGTCGACGCGACGAATGGGCTCCTTCGGATAGCCGACAGTCTCACCACCGCCGTAACTGCCAAAGTTGTAGGTTTCCCACTCACCGGTATTGTTGTTGAAGAATGTCCCCTTGAAGGAGGAGTCCAGTACATTGGCGCTGTTGTTGCCATGCAGGTTGGGTGCCGCCCGGTCGTTCTGCATCTTGTTGAGCAGACGACTGGTGGTATTGATCGTGAACCACTGATCAATGTCGATCACGTAGTCGTCATTGGGCGCGCCGGAGAATACGGAAGACTCTGTCCCGGTAAATCGCCAGCCAAACGGACTGAGCTCCCCCAGGGTCGTGGTACCCGGATCATTGGGAGCCTGGGTGGCTCCAGCGATCTGCGGTGTGACTACCGGTGCCGTACTGGAGATAAAGCCCTGTCCGTCCGGAATCAGGTCCAGCACCTGAATATCCCGCACACCAATAAAATTGAAGCCGCGGGAATCAAATCCGAACCAGCCGCCAGTCTGGATGCGCACGGTACACTCTTCACCAATCTGAACGTGCTCGGCAGGCTTGGCCTGGCCGGGGAATGTATCGGCCGCAGCGCGAGTTACACCATCTGTATTTTCATTACACACCCCGAGATCTGGCACACCGCCATAGTTACCCGAGCTGGTATCACCCGCGGTCACTTGGTCTTTCTTGAGGTTAAAACCGATTCCCCGCGACCAGTGCGCGTCCAGCGAGTAAAGGTTGCCGCGGTCGACTTCGCCGTCGGTACGGGTATTGCCCGCGTTGCCCGGCGCCGGAAACCAGAGGGGATTGCCGTTGGTAATGGCCGAAGGATTGTTGACGACGACTGAGGAAATACTGCGGTTACCACCATTGGTGACCTGATTTACGCCGATATTACGGGTATTCACCTGGGTGGCGGGGATCGTGAAGTCGCTCAGGGTAAAAATTTCACCAACAACGTCTGCACGAAACGTCAGGTCATCGGCAGCAATCCCGGCGGGGTCCGTGGTCTTGTTCACTTCAAAGTTGAAGGTCGCACTGCTGCCCGCGGCCAGCGCAGCATTCAATTGTGAGCCGCTAGGCTGGCACTGATACACAGTGCCATCACTCGGCAGCAACATATGCATCTTGTTGACTTCATCGGGCGCGGGGTTCACCGCCCACACCTTAAAGGGGTCCGGGTGCCCCATGGGGCGGCCATTGCCATCCACACTGGTCTGAGTGACGCTGGTCGCGGCACAACTGAAGCCTGCTGGCGCTGAACTGCCGACCACATTGATGGTCGCACCAAAGCTGATGAATACGCTGAAATCGCGCGCTTCGTCGCCGCCGCGGTTAGTCACGGTGACGGATAGCGGCGTAGTCTGTGTGCGGTCATCGGTGATAATGAAGGTGGGCTCGTTGATGTTTACATCGAGCTCCTCCGGCGCAAAATCTACGGGTGTACCCGCATCGTTCGCGGCAAAAGTGTCGTTTACCCCGTTACCCGTCATGGTGGACTGCAAAACGCCCTGTGTATCACACAGCGTTTTCACCTGAACGGTCAGGGCGTTATCAAGAGCGGAAAAGGGGCTGAGATCCGGATCTGTCGGCTCCGGTCTCTGATTCAGGTTAACGGAAGAAAGCTCCTCCAGAACGTCCAGATCCGCCGCGCGATCGAAATAGTCCTTTTCTTTCATCACCACCGCAAAACGGATAACGACCACGTCGCCATGACGCATCAAACCGGTGCTTTCTTCCACCTGATCGGGATCGCTATCACTTGAGCTGCTGGTAAGTTTGAATTGTGGCTCGGAGTTATTGAGGTAGGCGCTTTCATTGCCCGAGGCACCCGGAATCGGACCGTTGGCATTGACCCAATCCAGGGTATCCACCCGCCCCTCGTAAGCACCATACAGGGAGAACGCATTCTCAAAGGTGGGCTCAAAGCTTGGGTCGACCACATATTCGCTTGGCAGAACATTGCTCAAGTGCCAGGCCATGCTGGGATCAAACCAGACGGTACCACGCCCTTCATTGCGCAGAGTGATGGTCATCAAACCGCGAGTACCCACCGGACCCGTGCCGGTAATACCGGTCAGCTGCCGCTCCACCCGCAAAGCATTGGTGCCACCATTCAGCCCATAGTAAGCATCCAGAAAACTAGTTTCGTCCTGCCCTGAGTCAATGCCACCCGGTGGTGTCTGCACAGCGCAGCCGAACTGCACATCTTCAAAACTGTTGGTCAAACGACCGGGTGCACAGGAACCGCTGCCATGAATCTTACCGACCACATAAAGGTTGATATTGTCACCGGCACGGATATCGATCGCATCACTGGAGGTACCGGCGATCACCGAATCCACGGTGTTTGCATAGGGGGGAGGGATATCATCGTTATGCCCAAACGGTGCGGCCACACTCCAGTCGGCCAGCACGGCACCAGTAGCAGCATCCGTCGCCACACAATTTGAGCCTAGAGGCAACACCCCATTTTGAGCGGCAATGGCATTCGCCTCCGCAGCTGAGGGGCACACGTAATTCGCATCCATCACATCCGCGCGGCTCAGCAGGTCATCGATACGCAGGTCCTGCAGCGGGGCATTGCCCGTGTTCCGGATATTGATTCGCCAAACGATGTCGTCGTCGTTGTGACCGAATACCTGATCGCTGCGGGTATTCTGGCGCTGACCGCTGTCGTAGTTCCACCCTTGTTTGTTGAGGGCAATACCCGGCTCGCGGACATCAATGCCCGCACTGTGCTGGCTGTCGGGACGGGCGTAGTTCTGCCAGAAGTCGGTAGGGTAATTATCCGGGTCCTCCGACCCTGAGCAGCGGTTGCCGCCGCAGCCGTCATACCAGGTATTGTCATTGCGGAAGTTTTCCCGCTGCCCGGGGACATCGTCACAGCCGTCCGCCATCGTGTAATCGATAGTAGCGGTGGCCTGGGGCGCTGTGCCGAAGAGGGACTCGGGGCTGTTGGTTGGCGGGCGGTGTACCGGGATACGCAAGGTAACGGTATTGCCCGGAGGCAGGTCCAGCATATTGTTGACGGAAACCGTGCTGGTACCACTGAGCGTGCCACCCAGCGGCAGTGTTGGGGTTACCCCCGTGTAAAGCTCCAGGCCGTCAGTCAGGGTGATCGTCAGGCCACCAGAGTTTCTGAAATTGAGCGACGGGTTTGCCGAGCCATAGTCCGCATTGCGACGCGTCTGGGTGCGCGTATCACCATTAATAGTGACCACGCGTGTTTCATAGGGCTGGTCGCCATCGTCAGCATTGGTGCCCTGCCGGTAGGGGTTGGTAATCTGAATTTCTACGTAGCCGTAGCTACAAAAATCACAGTAGCTGTTCTGTACCGTAACCAGATTAGTGGGCGGGTTCTGCTCACCCACCACACACATGTTGGTAAAGGCGGCCAAGGCCTGACCGGAGCCCAACAGTAGCGCGACGGAAAGCAGCCACCGCACTGAAGATCTCAGTGCCGCAGGTGCATTTCTGAATAATTTTCGCCCAGTTACTTCAGACTTCATCGCTTTCCGCTGCCAGTGAAATAAGTATTTCGAGAACTGCCGCACAGGCGGCACTACCGGGGGAGGGGCCGGTCGCGGAACTTTATTGGAAGGGGCAATTTGGCACCGTGAAGCAAGTCATAGTTGCAGCGGCATGGGGGGAATTTTTTCTACCTTTGCCAAACAGTTCTCAGGCAAAGCTCAGGTAGTTTCTTAAGAATGAAAACCACCACTCAGGCCTTGACCCGAGTGGTGGTTTTTTAACCTCTCCGTTACGCCGCCGGCAGGAAGTCGATCGGGTAAAGGATGGTGATGGTAGGCACACCCTCTTTGGGCCCGAAGTTGAACCGCTTCACGCGGGCAACAATCTTGCTGTCCAGGGTGGGCGAGTCCATATCGCTGCTTTCTACCGAGGCCAGCGAAACAGTCCCGTCCGGCTCAATGGTGATTTTCAGCACCATCTTGCCTTGCAGCGCCGGGTTATTGCGCAGTTCGCGATTGTAGATCCGGTACAGTGCCGACTTGTAGCGGTCGAACACGATCTGGATCTCCTCGTCGGTACGGGACGGGCCCACACCATCGCTGAGCGGCCGCTCTTCGCCGGCAAAGTCACCCTCGGTGCCGATGCCGCTGGACACCCGCGAGAAGCTCACACCATCCAGCGCCGTACCCACACCACCGGCGTTGCGGCTGAGCGCGGCGGTATTGATACCGTCGGAGCCAGACTTCGCGGCCGCGGTGATCAGCGAGCGCTGACTGCGATTTTCTTTCTTGCCAGCCGTGCTGAGCTGGGTCTGCTGGCCGAGGCGATTGTCGAGGTCGTCCTGGATTAAATCCTGGAAGTTGTCCTTGAAGGCCAGTACCCCGGCGCGCTCCACCTTCTTGCGCACCTGCTTTTTCTCCACATTGGAGGGCTTGGGTTCTTCCTTGGCTACCTGCTGCTTGGGCTTTTCAGGCTCGGGCTTTTTCTCTTCCGGCTTCTTCACCACCGGTTCGGGTGGTGGCTTCGGCTTGGTTTTCTTTTCCAGCACGAGTTTGGCCAGGCGCTCGGGCACTTCGACTACTTCGTTTTCATCAGGCTCCGGCAGCTGCCATAGGTGGATACCAAAGCCGAGGAAGAAGGCCGCCAGCAAGCAGGCGAGCAGGCTCCGGCGGAAGCGCCGTTCATCATCGCCATTGGTATTCCACGGCATGATGGCATTGCGGAAGGCACCATCACCCAGCTCGCGGGTGACTTCGTACTCGTAGTGAATCTCCTCTTCCTGCTGGCGAATCTCGCGGAACTCGGCGTCGAGGTCGAAGAGGTCATCCCGGCAGTCTTCCATCTGGTCCTGAAGTTTGCGCTTACGCTCAAGCAGCAGATCCAGGTTCGCATGATAGATGCTGACGGTTTTCTGCAGGCGATGAATCAGGGCCTTGGACGCATCCTGCTTGTAGTGCTCTGCCCAAAAAAGATCGCCGGCTCCGGCATCCTCGAGCTTTGCGAGACGATCGGAGATCTCATCGAGCAGCTGGTGCTTGGCCCCGTCTTCGCGCAGCGATTCCAGCTTGCCATCAACCTGACCATACTCGGCTTCGAGCATGGCCAGCTGCTGGCGAACCGCTTCCTGCTTCGCTGTCAGTGCCTGTTTCTGTTGATGAAAATTATTCACAAAGGCTCACTAACTCTGAGATGCTTTTTGAATCACCGCCAGGGAAATTCGCGTGTATCCGGCATTGGTGCAGCTGGACATAACCTTCTTCAGCACCGCAAACGGCACCGTGCGGTCGGCGAGAATATTGACCTCTGGTGGCTCCGCCAACAGCTCGGCCATGGCTTCCGCCACATCCTCGCCCGCGGCGGCGCGCTCTGCCAGGGCCGCTTTCGCTTCTTCCAGCTCGGATTCTGCCATGGTCACGGCCTTGCCTACTTCTTCCACCATGGCCTGCTGAATAGCCTCAATCACCAGCTCTTCGCTCTGAAAGAGGTCTTCGGTAGCCATGACCGGCTTGGCTTCGATCAGCACTTCGTCATGCGTCACCATCAGGGTGACCGTTTTACGCGGCTTGGACTCCACTACCGAGTCCGGCAGGGTAATGACCCTCGGCGCCTCGATGGCTTCGTTAGTCGCACTGTTGGTCAGCAGGAAGAACACCAGAATGGTGAACACATCCATCAGCGAGGTAAGGTTCATCCCCTGGGTTTTGCGCTTGCGGCTCCGCGCCATGCGCTTCATGCGTCTGCTTTCACGTTTCATGGCGCGTCTCCCAGGGAAATATCGGGAAAGAGTTCCAGAGTCTCCGGCTTTGCCTCAGGGTCCGGTTGTGCACCCTCTTCCACCTTTGGCATCACCTGTGTGCTACGCACCGCGTCCATGATGCCCACCAGATGCTCATAAGCCACATCCTGCTCCATCAACAGAATGGAGTCTGTTTTATCCGGATACGACTCTTTGATCCGCAGCAGGAATTCCCGCAGTTTGGCCAAGTCATAGACCTCTTCGGTGGGCAGGATGATCGGCAGGCCGTTTTCATCCAGCGGCACGGCACTCTCACCGTCGGTAGCCACCTCCGCACCGCCATCGCTGGCCGCTTCCTGATTCAGGTTGGGAAAGCGCGCGATGACTTTATCGCCGTCGCTGATTTCGAGCACCTGCTTGCGAACGACCACTTCCAGACTCACTCCCGGGTCTGCGGCTCCGCCCCCAGCCCCGCTCGGCATATTGAGCTCCAGGATAGTGACCCGGGAAAACACTGCGGAAACCAGCAGGAACGGCACCAGCACAACCATCAGGTTGAGGAACGCGGTGATGTCCAGCTCCGGGGTTTCTTTTGTTCTACCGTGACGCCTGCTTCTCATTACGCAGATTCCGGCTTGGTCTTGTGTTCGGCAGCGGACTGGGTGGCAGCGGTGTTCTGCCTGGCCTGCTGGGTCTGCTGAACATCCTGATTTACCGGCTTGGCCGTTTTGACCTCGGGCTTCTCTTCCTTGGCGGCGTCGCTGCGGCGGCGGGTGCCGGAAGACATGATGTTCAGCGCCTTCACGGAAACCATTTCAAGGCTGTCCACGATCTGGCCCGTCAGGGAGTTGAGCAGCGCATGCACGATCAGCAGCGCAATACCCACCATCAGGCCGAAGGCGGTGGTGTTCATCGCCACGGAGATACTGGCCGACAGTAGGTCGGCCTTTTCCGCCGGGTTGGCATTCGCTACCGCAGTAAATGCCTCGATAAGGCCCATAATGGTACCGAGCAGGCCGAGCAGCGTGGCAATGTTGGAGCCGAGTGCCACGTAGGGGGTACGCTTTTCAAGCTGCGGAATACTTTCCATGATGCTCTCTTCCATGGCGATCTCGATGTCTTCACGGCGACGTACCGCGCCCTGACGCTCAAGCCCCATGGCGAGCAGCCGGCCCACGCCGGTGTTGTCGTCCTTTACGAGATTGCGCGCGCGATCAAAGTCGCCGGAATTGAGTACCGGCTGTACCTTTTCCCAGGTAGCGCGGTTGGTACTGCGCTCGTAGACCAGTCGAATGTAACGTTCGATGGCGACCGCAGCGCCGAGCGCGAACACCACCAGAATGGGGTACATAAAAACACCACCAGTCTGAAAAAACGCGATTACGCTGTTAAAGAAATCCATCATTTGCCCTCTTGGTTTTCTTTCTCGGCTCCGCGGCACTTTTCCGCTTTACCTGGCTGTGACCTTTGGTGGTCGTTTATTGATTTAGGTTTGGTTTGGGTCTACTCAGTCGTCAGAGAGACTGAGCTGGTAGAACTCGAGCTCTCGCTCAAACACTTCCTTGTCCAGTGGCTGCAGGCTCGGATCCAGCAAGCTGGAATTCAGGCCACTCTCCACGCCCACTTCGGAACTCTTCCACGGCACGATATACAGTGACTTGGGTGCTTCCTTGTTGCCGATAATCGAGATACCAGAAAGCTCTTTTACTTCCTGGTCGACTTTCTTCTCGGCTGTACCGCTATCGTCCTGCGCCATTGCCATCAATGGCATCAGGAAAGCCGTCAACGCGGTCACACCCAGTGCAGTTGTACGCTTTTTCATACTCATCAGTTAGCCCGCCGTTTCAGGTCTGCTACCCAGATGGAAACCTTGCGATCATCCGGTTGATATTTCAGGTACTGCTCAAACTGAGCCAGCGCGCAGTGCACATCCTGCAGGTACAGGTCACACAGAATACCGAGGTTTTTCACCAGCGGCAGATGGTCCGGGTGCAGTGCAAGCGCATCGGAATAGGTTTTTCGGGCTTCATCAAAGCGGCCCTGATGGCGATAGAGCACCGCCAACTCATTACTCGCCACCGGGTCGAACGGTGCCGCGCGGAGGGCTTCGAGAAAGCTCTCTTCCGCATGTTTTTCATCGCCGTTTTTAAAGTGGGCAATGCCGAGATTGACGTACGGGGCCGACAGACGCTGCTCGCGCTCGACCACACTCTGCAGCAGTTCGATGGCTTCCGGATAGCGCTCACCCTGCAGGTAGTCCACCGCCTGCAGGAAATCGCGATTAACGCTACCGGAAACACTGACATTCATGGGGTCCACGGGGCCACTGGCACTTTTCGGACCGCTGGCGCAAGCACTGAGCAGCAGCGCAGTCAGGCAGGCCAACCCGGCGAGAAGGCGCTTGCTTACGATCATCCTTTGTCCTCCCCGGTTTCGGTTTCTTCCGCTTCGGCAATCACCGTCGCTTCAACTTTTTCTACACTCGCAGCCGCGGGGGCCTGCGCAGATTCCGCCACCGGCACGATGGTCATCACGATGTTGTGTGCATCTTCCGGACGGTCGTAACGGGCGGGCACCAGGCCGGCAAGCTGGCCGATACTTTTGCCAATCCAGCGGTTGTAGATACCCGCGGCCATCAGGTCGATGTTTTTCTCGTGCACGGAGATGGCACGCTCTTCGAACGGGTAAATCTGTTCTTCCAGTGCCAGTTCGTACTCTTCGAGTTCCATCGCATTCAGGTTGGTGGGTCGTTCGGAGTCTTTTAGCGCACGGCTGAAATGCAGGTAGATCTGACCGAGATAGAAGGTCGCTGCGGCGGTGACGTCGGCCACCTGGTAGTCGATCAGGTCGCTGAACGCACTGACCGCAGCCTTCATGCGCGTGCGCTTGCTGTTGAGGTTGCGCTCCAGCGGCGCCACCAGGGCGATTTCTTTGAACGTCTCGAACTTGGGTTCGGCCAACAACAGCGCCGCGCTGCCTGCCAGGTAGCGGGTGCGGTCATTGCGCTCGTTGCCGCCACGGGCCTCGATGCGCACCATGTCTTCCAGGGTGCTGAAGTAGGCTTTGCGGTTGCCGGCACTGTTGTGGATATCGGCGATGCGCTGCCGGGTTTCCAGTGCAGGCTCCATCGGGCTCGGGAACAGTTTGACGTAACGGTTGAGTACCGCCAGAGCCTTGTCATAACTCTTGGCCGCACCGTACAGGTCTGCTGCCTGAGTTAGCGCCTCGCGGCGTACCTCGTCGATGTCGGATTCGCGTTCGATGCGCTCAAACTCGGCCGCTGCCAGCAGGAGCTGACCGCTCTCCTGATACACCACTGCGAGCTTCTTGGTGACTTCTTTCTGCAGCTCGTGTTGAGGATGGTTCGCGCGGAAAGCCTTGAGCACATCCGCGGCCCGTACCCAGCTTTGTAACTGAATCAGTGAGGCAGCGGCATCGTACTCTGCCGTTGCCAGAATGGAAGCTCCCGGCGCGGCGTTGCGAATACGCAGGAAGTGCTCCGCCGCCGCCAGATGGTCTTCCGCGCGGCGCGCCACATCACCCTGCTGGTAAATGGCACCGGCGAGGTTGTCGATAAGATCCGGACGGTCTTTGGCGTCCTCAGCCGTCATGACAAGCGCCTGGCGATACCCGCCCTCGGCATCCGCATAGGCTTCGGTATCAAACGAGGCGTGGGCCACCAGCAGCCAAGCGGAGCGACGAATTTCATGCTCTGCTGCAGGGAATTTCTCCAGCAACAGGCGACCATTCTGAATGGTTTCTGCAAAGCTCTTCAGCTTGTACAGGTCACCCACTGCGCCCAATAGAATTTGCGGTGCCTTGCCGTGCTCGGGGAAGGTTTCTGCAAAGGTCAGGGATGAACGAATGATTTCTTTCTGAACGGCGGTCTTCTGTGCGGTGCTGCCTTTGGCAAGATCGCGCTTGAGGTGCTCGCGGTAGGCAAATACCGCAGCGTAACCGGCTTCGCTGGCATCTTTGTGCACCGCGTACTGATAGGCCGTGCGTTCGTATTCCTGGGCGGCGTTCAGATAATCCTTGTTTTCCAGCATCAGGCCAGCGAGCTGGTAATTGATCTCCGGCGCCTTCGGCTGGTCAGCAAAGGACTTCAGGTAGCGGCGATACCAGTGGATCGCTTCCGCATAATGTTCGCCGCGCTTTTGCTGGAACTGCTTATCCTTGGGCTTCACATTCTGGTAAGCCGCGTGATAGTGGCTGGCCAGATCAATCAGGTTGCCCTGCAGAAACTCGACCACCGCCGCGTATTCCTGGATATCGAATACCGTCCAGTATTGCGCGTCCAGTGCGTAGGTGTTGGCAAAGACCTTTTTCGCATCCAGTACCAGGCGGGGGAAACCGCCCTTCTGATAGATTTCAATGACGCGAATGGAAAAGTCCGGCGCGACCTTGTGCAGCGGGTTGCGCTCGACAAACGTATCGTAGGCTTTCGCCGCATCCTGATAACGACGCTTGTCCAGGTAGTACTCGCCCAGATGGCTGTACACATAGGACTCGTAATCCCGCGCGCCCTTGCGGGCAAAGTAATCCACAATGGATTCCGCACCGCCGAGGTAGGAGAAGCTCAGGCTGATCACACGGAAGGTATCTTCAATGTGCTTGCGCTCGGTTTCGTTGGGCTGCTGCTCGAAGTCGTAACCCTGCCCTACCTTGTGGTCGAGCATGCGCACGAAATCGTCGAGCGCCATCTCATACATGTCTTGCTTGAACAGTGCCCAGCCACGCTTGTAGACCGCCAGCTCAAAAAAGCTGGAGGCCACGCCCATATCGATGACTCGCCCGTAGGACTCTTCCGCGTCCAGATATTTCTTGCGGGTGAAATAATATTCACCCAACCGGAAATAGGCTTCATCCAGATGGCGCGAGGCCGGGTACTTGGCCACCAGCTGACGCAGGACGTTGACGGCTTCCTCGATTTGGCCGGTTTCCTCGTAGGCCCGGGAGAGCTGGTACATCACCTGGTCATTGCGCTCATACAGCGGATACTGCACCAGCAGCTTTTGATACAGGGCAATGGCTTCGCGGGCATTGGCCGCCAGCAGCGCATCCGGATCGTCGCCGGGCAGGGTGCCTTCCAGAGCCACACTCTCGCCAGCCACATTCTCGCCAGCTGCACCATCGATAGCGACCGCTGCGGTAGCGCGGGCCTCAAAATCTGCCTGGCTTTCCTCACTGCCAGCAGCAACGCCGCTCAATGCCATGGCGTTGCCGTTCGCAGGCGCCACCGCAACCGCCGCTGCAGCGGGAGCGTCCAGCGCGGCCTGTGTGCCGGTGACATTGCGTTGCGCACCGGTATTCATGGCCGCGGTCACGTCCTCTTCAGACAGAATCCGGGGCTCCGTGGAGGGTGTATATCCCCCCGCTTCGGCGCGGTGTGCCTGCTTGATTTTCAGGTCTGCGATACGGCGAATCGCTTCCGGCGTCAACGCCGTTTCCGGCGTCTCCTGCAGGTACTTCTGGTAGCTGGCGAGGGCCTTTTCCAGGCTGCCCTCGATACGGGTTTCCTGAATTTCGATATCCACATGCTTCAGGCTGCCAATGGTCTTGCCACTGTTGCTGGCGCACGCACTCAGCAACAGCGCGGCCGATGCCACAGAGGCCACCGCAATGCGGTTGATGGTCAGGCTGAGAGGGGTTTTCGCCCAGACTCGGTTATGCATCACCGGCACCCTCTCCGTCTGCAGCGTCTTGAATGGCTTCCGGCGCGGGCGCTTCCAGCTCCGGCGGATTGTCCGTGGGCAGTAGCTCACCATCGGGATTCACCGCGGGCTCGGCCTGCTGCAGCTGATCTGCCTGCTCGCGGTATTCCTCTACCTTGCGCTCGTCTTCCCGGCGCTCCTGCAGCTCATTGGCGCGGTCGTAGCTGTCGGCGAGGGCGAAGCGGGCTTTTATCTGGTAGCTCTCCAGTTGCGCGCGGCGCTGGTCCAGTTCATGGATAGCCAGTTGCTCCAGCATGCTGCCCTGCCGCGCCATCAACTGATCGATACGGCGCTGGGCACGATTGAGGCCCGCGCGCAGGCTGGTAATCTGGTCGCTATAGCCCTCATAGCTATGGGTGGCGGCCTGGCGGGTGCGTACGTAGCGCTGGTAGGTTTCCTGCAATACGGCAATCACGCCGTCGAGTTCCTGCAAGTTCTTGTATGCGGTGGTCAGGCGGTCATCGAATTCCCGGGACAGGCGGAAGTTCAAAATCCCTTCCAGACGCGCAATGCGGTCCTCGGTTTCTTCGCTGCTGAGACTGGGGTTATAGGCAAGGATTTCGCGAATCTGCGCCAGCATCAGGCGCGCCTCGGTTTCATCACTCTTGGCCAGCAGCTCGGGGCGGCGGTTGACCAACAGGTTGTCGATGCGGGCGGCGAGACGCGCACGCTGCTCCAGGCGCATCTTGATGCGCGCATCGACCTGACGGAACGCCACATCCAGCCCGGGCAGGATCGGCTCGTAATAGTTGCGGCGCAGGGCAATGATGTCTTCGAACGCATCCAGGCTCTGCAGCCAGTCGCGGTTGCGCTCGTACAGGTCATTCAGGTCCTGGTAATTGCGCAAAAATTCCTGATAGTCGTTGGAGGCCATCAGGTCCAGCAGGTAATGGGTTTCCGGCGCCCCCGGCAGCTTGCGCAGCTCCACCACCCAGTTTTTCACCTGGCGGGCCTCCTTGCGACGCAGCGCCTCCAGCAGCTTGCCCTCACGGATGCTGGTGATGGAGCGGGTGAGCACATCTACCTGCTCGCCAAACAGGTCCAGCGCTTCGCCGTAGTTCACCGCGGCAGTGCTGTGTACGTCCAGCTTGCCGTAGGCGTAGGGCACCGCAAGCATGGCTTCGTGTACCGCGGCATCGGTGGCACGGCGCTGCTTGAGCATCCGCCAGGGCACCAGTGCGCGGTCAAAGCGCCCCGCATTGGCTTCCACCCAGCCCGCCCCTAGCAGGGCCTGATCGGAAAACGGGCCGGAGAGCTGCACCCGCTCGAAGTACTTACGCGCACGATCGAACTCTTCTGCCTTCATCAGCTGGTTGCCGAGCAGCAGATTGGTTTTGTCCTGCAGCGCCTGCGCGGCAGTACCGCTGCCGGCATTGCGCCCGAGACCATCCAGCACCAGCACACCCTTCTCGGTCTCGCCGGCACGCAACAGTGCGATGCCCAGGTTGTACTCTACAAAGCCCTGCAGGGATTTTTCCCCTTTCAGGTCTTCGAGCAGGGCCACAGCCTCTTCGAAGCGACCCAGCTGCATATACACCCGCGCGCGCAGAAATTGCTCTTGCGGACGCACCCGCTCGGGCACGCGCCCCTGAATCAGCTCCAGCGCGTGCAACGCGTTGGCGAACTGCTGTTTCTGGTAGTGGATCTTTGCCAGCCGGTAGGCCGCTTCGTTCTTGATGGGCTGCGCCACGTTGCCCTGCAGCACCTGCTGCATGGCCCGGCCGGCCTCCCGGTGCATGCGGTAGGAGAGCTCCAGGTCGCCCACGGCGAATTCCGCCTGCCCGAAGTGCACACGGAAGGGGTCGCGTTCGGGATCATCCAGCAGGCGATGCTGCTTCAGCTCGGTATCGAGGCCGATAATGGCATCGACGTAGTTGTCCTGGTAAGCGTTGAACAACGCCTCACCAAAAAACAGGTCCTGGAGTGCATCGGTGTGCAGCGCACCCGGATCCACGGGCGCCTTGGCCTGCACAGACAAACTGTGCAGCGAGGTCAGTGCCGACAGGGTCACGCCGGCAATTGCGCAGGCCAGACGGGGGAACATGCTTACCAGTCCTTGAAATGAATGGCTGACTGGGTTCCAGCGATCTGGATTTCAACGAATTTCGGACCTACCGCCTTCTCCACGCTGTAGCTCGCAGAACCGCGGTACTCCTTGCCGGACTTGGACTTGCCGAAATAACTCACCACCAGCGGATGGGTGCCGGTCTGCACATTGGCGGTGTGGATACGCTGTACACCGCCCTGCTGCAGGGCTTCGATTTCGCGATAGGTGTACAGGTGGTGCGCGACAACCTGGTCGCCAAGTTTGACTTCAACCGACTCAAGGCTGAAGTCGTCACTGCTGGCGGCACCCGCCAGGGAGATGAAAAAGGCCGCCTGCGTATTGGAGGGGAACAGCAGCTTTTCTTCCAGCCGGTTCAGCTCCGACGTCAGCCCGATCACGTCTTTCTTGACGTCCTGGATCTGCTCATCAAGGCCGCGAATCTCTTCGCGGCTGACATTCTGGGCGCTCGCCAGAACGGACAGGGACAACAGCACCGCTGTTGCCAGTGTGATCAGAATTCTGCGCATATCCCCTAGACCTCAAACCCCGCCCTGAAATTCGTTACCAAGGAGTGCCGTTCAAACATCCGACCAACGTCGGAGAGGCAGCCTTAGCCGGGCAGATTGTATGGCAAGGGGCGAGGGGGAGATGTGAGGCGCTTCAAAACTCGCGCACAGAGTCGGAGAAGAATTTTTTCTTAAAATTCAAAGGACAAGAGAATAAATCTCGATTATGTGACAGGTATCACGGCCGCCAGGCGGTGGAAAAATGTGACGAAACCCACAAGGTGGCTGAATTTCCGCGACACACTTCCTACTTACCACGTGATCGGCGCATTGTGGCGCGAAAATTATGTCCCGGCGGGTTAGTGAGCACCCACTTCGATGAAAGTGTGCACTCACCATTTCTTCAACGCTTTCTCGTCACTGCTGCGAGCCGCCACCCAGGTGCCCTGCTCCCCGTCTTTGTTTACTTCTTTCTTCCAGAAGGGCGCGCGGCTTTTGAGAAAGTCCATGATGAAGCCACAGGCATCGAGGGCATCCTGGCGGTGGGCCGAGGTCACCCCCACGAATACGATTTCATCCCCGGCGCGCAAAGGGCCAAAGCGGTGGATGACGCGCACCCTGCCCAGCGGCCAGCGCTCGGCGGCCTGACGGGCAATGGCAGCAAGTGCGGATTCCGCCATACCGGGGTAGTGCTCCAGCTCGAGTACCGAGACCTGTTGATGCCCACCCGTTTCCGTTGGTGAAAAATCGCGCACGTTGCCCACGAACATGGCGGTGGCACCATCGGCAAAGTTTGCGCGGCGCAGCCGGTTATATTCCGCCCCGGGATCGAAGCCTTCGGCCTGTACCGCAATGGAGATGTCCGCTGTCATCTCAGCCTCCGGTGACCGGGGGGAAGAAGGCTACTTCGTCACCATCGCGCACGGGACATTGCAGGTTCGCCAGCTGCTGGTTGACCGCGACCTGCAGCTGCGGCTGCGACAGCGCCTTGCGCCAGGTTTCGTCTTGGCCGGCGAGCGCGCTGCGCAATGCGCTGACATCGGCGAGCTGTCCCGCTTCCCAGTCAATGGCATCGCGCCCCAACTGCTCCCGCAGGCTGGCAAAAAACAGCACTCGTATCACGCGCCCTCCCCCGTACTGTGCGGGGTCCAGTGACCGCGCTTGCCACCGGTTTTTTCCTGCAGCTGGGTTGGCCCGATGACCATGGCGGGGTCGACCGCTTTGCACATGTCGTAAATGGTGAGGGCGGCCACGCTGGCGGCGGTAAGCGCTTCCATTTCCACACCAGTGCGGCCGGCGAGGCGGCAGTAGCTGGCTATGTTCACGGTGCAGTTGGCCGGGTCCAGCGTGAAGTCCACCTGCACTTTGGTGAGTGCCAGCGGGTGACACAGGGGAATCAGGTCGGCCGTTTTCTTGGCGGCCTGGATGCCGGCGATACGGGCGGTGGCGAGCACATCGCCTTTTTTGTTGTTGCCGGCCTGCAGTTGTGCGAAGGCTTCGCTGGACATGGCGACGGCAGACTGGGCGCGCGCGGTGCGGTCGGTGATGTCTTTGTCGGTGACATCGACCATGCTGGCTTCGCCCTGCTGATTGAGGTGTGTGAGTGTCATGGTGTTGGCGGCCTCAGGGAATTTATTTGGACAGATAGCCGACGAAATTGCAGGGCTTGTGGCTGGCGGTGAGCTGTTCCTGCAGCAGTTTGTTCCAGCCGGTTTTGCAGGCGCCGGTGGAGCCGGGCAGGCAGGCGATGAGGGTGTGGTTGGCGAGCCCGGCGAGGGCGCGTGATTGGATGGTGGAGGAGCCGATTTCTTCATAGCTGACGGCTCGGAAGATTTCGCCGAAGCCGTCGATGTGTTTGTCGAACAGTGGGGCGAGGGCTTCGGGGGTGGAGTCGCGGCCGGCGAAGCCGGTGCCGCCGGTGGTGAGGATGACTTGGATTTCAGGGTCGGCGATCCATGCGGAGACTTGGGCGCGCAGCAGGTATTTGTCGTCGATGACGATGGCTTTGTCGGCGAGGTTGTGGCCGTCTGCTTTTAACGCTTCGACGAGGTAGTTACCCGAGGTGTCGTTTTCTTCGGTTCTGGTGTCGGAGACAGTCAGGACTGCGATATTGAGTTTCTGCTCAGGGTTTATTGGTGCGTGGCTCATGGTTTGGTACTCCGTAGCCTTGGGTGCTCTGTTTTTTGCTTTGTGGCGAGCGGTCATCGGGTGAAAGGTTTCAGGACCGCTGTGAACCCATCCCTGGGCGCTGCGGCGCAAACATCCTGTTTGCGACGCTCCTGAAACCTTTCACCCGACGCCCGCTCTTCAATTCTGTCTTTCGTACTTCGTAAGGCTTAACTGTTATCCACCAATAATCGACAGGTTTTGGGTTCCACCCGTATTTCCCTTTTGCAAATAATGGCTGACTTCTTTGTTGTCAATCAGCGCCCTCACCTGCTCTGCCAGTGCGTCGGCATCGCCGGTGCGGATGGTTTCGCGCAGGTCGAGGCCGGCATCGCTGAACAGGCACAGGTGCAGTTTGCCCTGGGCGGAGATGCGAAGGCGGTTGCAGCTGCTGCAGAAGTCTTTGCTGTAGGGGGTAATCAGGCCGATGCGGCCGATGTAGTCCGGGTGGACGTATTCGCGGGCGGGGCCGGCGTCGATGGCTCTGGGGAGCAGTTGCCAGCCGCTTTCTATTAGGTGCTGCTCGATGTCGCTGCCGCGCAGGTGGTTGCTGGCAAAGTAGTCGCGGTTGTCGCCGGTCTGCATCAGCTCGATAAAGCGCATGGTGACGGGGGTGGTTTTCAGCCAGCCGAGGAACTGCTGCAGGCGGGCCTGCGCACCATCATTGAGCAGTACGGCATTCACTTTGGTTTGCATGCCCAGCGCCAGTGCGCGATCGATGCCAGCGCGGATTTTGGGCAGGCAGTCGTGGCCGGTGATGTGGGCGAATTCGTTGTCGTCGAGGCTGTCGATGCTGATGTTGAGCTGGTCGAGGCCGCTTAGGTGCCAGCTATCGATGACGCTGGGGAGTTTGTAACCGTTGCTGGTGACGGCGACGCGCTGGATGCCGGGGGTTTGCTTGGCGGCCTGAATGAGCTCAGGAAGGTCTTTGCGCAGGGAGGGTTCGCCACCACTGAGGCGCACCTTGCGGGTGCCCAGTTGGGCGAACGCGCGCATGACAGTAGTAGCCTCCGCGACCGAGAGATCGGGGGCTTTAGGGGCGCTTTGGTAGCCGTCGGGCAAACAGTAGTCGCAACGGAAGTTGCAGACGTCTGTGACCGACAGGCGCAAATAGTAGAAGCGGCGACCATAGCCGTCTTCCAGGACGTTATTCTTTTTCATCACCTTTCCAAATGCGGGAGGCCGTTCGGTTTCCCTTGCGACCCTGGCGAGCTGGCATTGCCGCCCGCGGCCAGCACCCCCTATACAAGACTTAGGAATACTGGCTCGGTGTATTTCAGTTATCAGTTTGTGCTGAGATTAGGCCATCGGTGGCACTGCCCTCTGTTCATTCTTAGTAGTTGATTCTCTGGCGGATTTCACCGCGCACTTCGGCATTCTATCGGAGCCTTCCCTTTACTAGGCAATTTTCCCGCCAGTTTGTGCACTGTCGCCCTATCGACGCCCTTTACATCATTACATCACATCAAGAATTTTCAGGGTGTTGGTGCCGCCGTGGGATTGCATCAGGTCGCCACGAATCAGTATGACCTGATCCCCCGGCTGGACGATTTCCCGGGCCTTGAGGGTGTCCAGGGCGCGCTGGTTCAGCTCCCGGTCGCCCTCGTTTTCACCGGGCACAAACAGCACGGAGATCACCCCGCGGTACAGAGCCATGCGCCGTTGGGCGATGGGGTCGTGGGCGAGACCGACGATGGGCAGGCCGGAGCGGATGCGGGAGGCAATCAGCGGGGTGTAGCCGGTCTGGGTCATGCAGGCAATGGCGGTGACGCCTTCGAGGTGGTTGGCGGCATACATGGCGGACAGGGAGATGGTTTCGTCGATGCGGGTAAAGCCCTGATGCATGCGGTGGCCAGACTCCTGTGCGGAGCGCTCGCGCTCGGCACCAAGGCACAGCCGGTGCATGGCCTCCACCGCTTCCACCGGATAATCGCCGGCGGCGGTTTCCGCCGACAGCATGACCGCATCGGTGCCATCGAGCACCGCGTTGGCCACGTCGAACACTTCCGCGCGGGTGGGCAGGGGGGCGGTGATCATGGTCTCCAGCATCTGGGTGGCGGTGATCACCGCGCGGTTGAGCTGGCGGGCGCGCTTGATCATGCGCTTTTGCACGCCGATAAGCGCGGCATCGCCGATCTCCACCCCCAGGTCCCCACGGGCCACCATGACCGCCTCGGAGGCGCGGATAATCTCATCCAGGGTTTCGTCTTCCGCCACGGCTTCGGCGCGCTCCACCTTGGCTACCAGGCCGATGTGCTTGCCGGCCTCGCCCAGCAGTGCCCGCGCCTCGCGCATATCCGCGGCGCTGCGCGGGAAGGAGACGGCCAGGTAATCCACGCCGATGTCGATGGCGGTTTTCAGGTCGGCCCGGTCTTTGTCGGTCAGGGCCGCGGCCGACAGCCCCCCACCCTGCTTGTTGATACCCTTGTTGTTGGAGAGCCGTCCACCCACCACCACGGTGGTCAGCACATGGCGGCTGGTTACCTGCTCCACCTTGAGGATTACGCGCCCGTCGTCCAGCAGCAGCACATCGCCGGCGGCCACATCGTTGACCAGCTCCTTGTAATCACAGCCCACGCGCTGCTCGTCGCCGTCGTTGGTATCCAGCGCCATGTCGAGCACAAAGGACTCGCCTTCCCGCAGGGTGACCTGGTTGTCGCGAAAGCGGGCAATACGGATCTTGGGCCCCTGCAGGTCCCCCAGTGCCGCCACGGTCCTGCCCTGGTGATCGGCAATTTCCCGAACCTGCTGCAGGCGCCGGCGGTGGTCATCGGCGGTGCCGTGGGAAAAATTCAGGCGCACCACATCGACGCCGGAGGCGATGAGCTTTTCCAGCACCCCGGGTTTATCACTGGCGGGGCCGAGGGTGGCGACAATTTTGGTACGACGGAGGGGGTTGGCGGTGCGCTGGCTGGCGGGGATTTGGGTCATGATCTCTCTCTGGCAAATTCTGACCGGGGCCGATGGCTTAGACACAGCTTAGTCAGCAATTTCCCAGCACCCCCGCCGCGCCATTATTTATCCGCCGCGGGGAGCACCAGAATTGCGCGGAAATCGTTGACATTGGTTCTGGTTGGCCCGGTGACGATCAGGTTACCCAATTCCCCGAAGAAACTATAGGCGTCATTGTTGGCGAGGTAATCCTGCGGGCTCAGTCCCTGGGATTGCATCCGGCTCCAGTCATCCGGCGCAAAGAAGGCACCAGCGTTGTCTTCAGAGCCGTCGATGCCATCGGTATCGATAGCCAGGCCGTAAATGCCCTCGGCGCCGCCGAGAGTGTTAAACAGCCCGAGCAGATATTCTACATTGCGCCCACCTCGGCCGTCGCCGGTGACGGTCACACTGGTCTCCCCGCCCGACAGGATCAGCGCAGGCCGCTCGAGTTGATCGCGACAATGCACTGCCAGCTCGGCATGCGCCGCACCCAGCTCGCGCGCCTCGCCCTCGAGATTGTCCCCCAGCACCCGCACATCAACGCCGGCCGCCTGTGCCGCCGCGCGGGCAGCTTCCAGCGCGTCGGCAGCCTTTGCCAGCATCAGTGCCCGGTCGCCCGCAAACGCGAAATCGTCTGGCCGGGGACTGTCTGCGGCGCCTTGCAGATGGGCGCGCACTTCGGGCTCAATATCGATGCGGTAGCGCTGCAGGATTTCCAGTGCATCGGCAGGAGTGGTGGTGTCGGGTAATGTCGGCCCGGAAGCAATCAGCGTGGGCGCATCGCCGGGCACATCGGAAATCAAGTAGGTCACCACCTTCGCCGGGTGCGCGGCCGCCGCCAGCCGCCCACCCTTGATGGCCGACAAATGTCGGCGCACGGTATTGATCTCGCTAATGGGCGCACCGCTGCGCAGCAGTGCGCGGTTGATGGCCTGCTTCTGCGGCAAGGTCAATCCGGGCGCGGGCAGGCTCATCAATGCCGAGCCACCACCGGAAATCAGCGCAATCACCAGGTCGTCTTCCGTCAGCCCCGCGACCGCTTCCAGCATGCGTCCGGCGGCTACCTCACCGAGGGTGTCCGGCATGGGGTGGGATGCCTCCAGTACCTCGATGCGATTGCACAGGGCGCCATGGCCGTAGCGCGTCACCACCAGCCCGGTGAGATCCGCCTCCGGGTATTGCTGCTGCCACGCCCGCTCCAGCGCGGCGGCCATGGCCGCACTGGCCTTTCCGGCCCCCACCACCAGGGTTTTGCGCCCCGGCGGTGGCAATGGGCCCGAAAACAGGTTGTCCGGATGCACCGCAGCCACGGCCACGGCCGCCAGGCTTTGCAGCCAGTGCGACAGGTCCACGGCGCGCATATCGGTATGGATCGGCGGTAACGTTTTCAAATGGCGACTCCTTTCAACATCCCGGTGAACACTTCCCGGCACACAGCACAATCCTGCCCCGGGAAAGCGACGTTTTACCCTACCCCTGCAAAATCAGTTCCGCCTTCTTGCAGCCACACGTTACAACCACACGTAGCAGCCACACATTGTGCGGGCAACTTCAGCCGAGATTTACAGGAACGCGAACTTGGCCAGAAACAGCGCACTCAGCACATACAAGCTCAAAGAAATCTGCCGGTGCTGGCCGGTAAACAGCTTGAGCGCGGTGTAAGTCAGGAAACCCAGGGCGATCCCGTTGGCGATGGAAAACGTCAGCGGCATCATGATCATGGTCACTACCGCCGGTATGGCATCGGTCAGATCCTCCCAATCAATGAGCGACATACCACCCATCATCAGCATCGCCACATAGATCAGTGCGCCCGCGGTGGCGTAGGCCGGAATCATGCCCGCCAGCGGCGCAAAAAAGACGCACAGCATAAACAGCACGCCCACCGTCACCGCGGTGAGCCCGGTGCGGCCCCCGGCTGCCACGCCCGAGGCGCTCTCCACAAAGCTGGTAACCGGCGGACTGCCGACGAAGGCACCCAATACGCTGGAGGTACTGTCGGCCTTCAGCGCCCGCGGCAGCTTCTCAATAGTGCCATCTGGCTCGATCAGCTTTGCCCGGTGGGCAACCCCCATCAGGGTGCCGGCGGTATCGAAGATATTGATAAACAGAAACGCGAGTATCACGCTGACCATGCTCACATCCAGGGCACCGCGGATATCCATGGCCATCCAGGTAGGCGCCAGGCTCGGCGGCGCCGATACCAGGCCGCTGTACTCCACCAGCCCGAGCCCCAGGCCGATCATCGTCACCACCAGGATACTGACCAGAATCGCCCCGAATACTCGCCAGAAGCTCAGTATCGCAATCAGCAGGAAGCACAGCGCTGCCAGCAGCGCCTGAGGCTCCCGGAAAGACCCGAGCGACACCAGGGTCGCCTCACTGGGTACCACGATGCCCGCGGTTTTCAGGCCAATCAGCCCCAGAAACAGGCCCACCCCGGCGCCCATGGAGTAGCGCAGGCACATGGGGATACTATTCATAATCCACTCCCGCACCCGCGACAGGCTCATGGCCACAAACAGCACCCCGGCAATAAACACCGCGCCCAGTGCCACCTGCCAGCTGTAGCCCATCTCACCCACTACCGTATAGGCAAAGAAGGCGGTCAAGCCGATACCCGGCGCCAGCCCCACCGGCCAGTTGGCGTACAGCCCCATCAGCAAACAGGCCACGGCACTGCCCAGGCAGGTGGCCACGAATACCGCCCCCGGATCCATGCCCGTACCGGCGAGCATATTGGGGGTTACAAACACCACGTAAGCCATGGTGACAAAGGTCGTCAGCCCCGCCAGCAGCTCACCACGCACCGTGGTTCCGTGGGCGCGCAGCGCAAACAGGCGCTCCATGACATTGTTTGATGACGGATACACAGACTTCTCCAACCAGTGATTAAAGGGGCAATGTCGCCTTGCCCATGAGTTATTGTGACCAAACAGCCCTCAGCTGCCCAGCTGCCGGGCAGCCGGAGCGGGTGCGCGAACAGCTTCTCTTAGGGCCTGCCGCCCAGTAAAATCGCCCACTTTCCCGATTTCCCAGAAATACGCAACGATACCGGAGCACCAGCCCATGGGCAGAGCCTACCAGAACCGCAAAGAGTCAATGGCCAAGACCTCGAACATGAAAGCCAGGGTCTACAGCCGCTATGGGCGCGAGATCTATGTCACCGCCAAGTCCGGCGGCGTCGACCCCAACGGCAACCTGGCCCTGCGCAGCCTGATCGACCGCGCCAAGAAAGACCAGGTTCCCGCCCACGTGATTGAGAAAGCCATCGACAAAGCCAAGGGCGGAGCCGGTGAAGACTTCGCCCGCGCCCGCTACGAAGGCTTCGGCCCCGGCGGCTGCATGGCCATCATCGAGTGCCTCACCGACAACCCCAACCGCACCTTCGGCGACGTGCGCCAGGCGTTTACCAAAACCCACTGCAAAATTGGTACCCAAGGCACCGTCAGCCACAGTTTCGATCACCTCGCCATCCTCGCGTTTAACCACGACGACGAGGAAGCGGTGCTGGAAGCGCTGATGGAAGCGGATGTAGACGTAACGGATATCGAAAACGAAGACGGCAAACTCACCGTCTTCGCCCCCCACACCGAGTACAACAAAGCCAAGCAGGGATTAATCGAAGCCTTTGGCGAGATTGATTTCGATGCAGACGAAATTCAGTTCGTGCCGCAAACCTACACCCAGATTGCCGGGGATGATGTGGCGCTGTTTGAGAAGTTCTTGAATATGCTGGAAGATTTGGAAGACGTGCAGGCGGTTTATCACAATGTGGAGAATGTGTAGCCCGCAGTGTAAACCCCCTCAAAAGCGATGATCGAAAACGCGATTGTCAGCGTAAACACAGCCGGGCACTCACCCGGCTTTTTTATGCGTATTTCTGCATAGCGAAAGTATACGCACGCTGTTGCTTACTGGCGGCCCAATAGCATTCGGCAGCGGCACACAGGTTGCAATACAGGAGACCAACTACATGAACCGATTGGCCAAATTTATAACCCGCGGCCTCGCGGCACTCGCACTGACCAGCGGAACTTTCGCGACGGCTGCCGAGGTAATCGAGGAGCGCATCGGTACCGACAAGCACGACGTCCGACTCGTGCGCGTCGCTACAGGCCTGCATCACCCCTGGGCGGTCGCACAGTTGCCCGATGGACGCTTCCTGATCACCGAGCGCCGCGGCCGCCTGGCACTGGTCGACAAGGGACAGATTACTTACCTAGAAGGTGTGCCCGAGGTGTCCGCCGCTGGCCAGGGCGGTCTGCTGGACGTCGTGCTGCACCCACAATACGGCGACGGCAGCCACGACTGGATCTATCTCACCTATTCCAAAGCCGGCGACAAGGCTGGTGACAAAGGCACCGCCACCGCGCTGGGCCGAGCCAAACTCAGCGGCAACACCCTCACCGACTTCGAAGAACTGTTTGTGCAGGATCGTTTCTCCCAACCCGGCCGTCACTATGGTTCCCGACTGGCCTGGCGCAATGACGGCACCCTGATGATGAGCATCGGCGACCGTGGCGTGGACCGCGAACGTGCGCAGGATATTGAGGACCACGCCGGCAGCGTGCTGCGCCTCACCGACACCGGCGAGGCGCCGGCAGACAACCCCTTCGCCGGCGACAAGGCGGGGCTGGATGAGATATTCAGCTTCGGCAACCGCAACATTCAGGGCCTCGTGGTCTCGGCCCAGGATCAGATCTGGGCCAGTGAACACGCCGCCCGCGGCGGCGACGAACTGAACCTGATTGAGGCGGGCAAGAACTATGGCTGGCCCAAGGCCAGCCGCTCCCAGGAATACAGTGGCGACAAGGCCATCGGCAAGTCGTCCGTAGCCGGCACCCAGCAACCCCAGCACTACTATGAAGGCCGCTTCGCCCCCTCCGGCCTCGCCCAAGTGGATGGCCCACTGTTCCCCCAGTGGCAAGGCAACCTGCTGGCAGGCGGCCTGCTCAGTGAAAAACTTCTGCGTATTGTCATCGACGGTAGCGAAGTAAAGGAGACAGAAGTGCTGCTAGACGGCGAGATCGGCCGTATCCGCGATGTACGCCAGGGGCGCGATGGATTTATTTATCTTTTGAACGATCAGACAGACGCGGGCCTCTATCGGTTGGAGCCGGTGGAGTAGCGGGCGACTGGAGCCGCAGCCCAAGAACTTTCGAAAGTGGTACACCCGCCTCTCGCTTCAACAGCACCCCCGGGCGCACAACAATAAATAAGCGCCCGGTTACTGCATTAATCCATTCAATAAACACAGAAATGTGCCAGCACTGTAGGCGTTTTTACTGCAAACGCCCTAGTTGGTACGATCGTCACCGTGAACACAAGGAGCTGTGCGCCACAATAATTGCACCGCATTGACAGCGCTATCATTGTGCCCGTATTTTGACTTAAGAATCAGTCACAAGCTGATTTCGCCGACCTCAAGCACCACATCAATTGCTTTCCGATCAAGTGATTGAGACCTAATAAACCGGAGAATAATTGTGGTCGATCATAAGTCGAATAGTGATTGCGCTTCCACGCGATTAAGAGCGCCAGTTAAGCCCCTCGCCCCAAAAAAACCTTCCAGGTTTCTGTCTGTTTTTATAAAAATGGATGACACACGCATCAAGGCTTTGCATCGCTATCATCATATTATCTATCGCAAGCTTATTAGCTCATTAGACATCGAGCAGATTCTCGCTCGAGCCTATTTCTGATCTGTAACGCAACAAAAACAATCATCTGATTTAGATATTTTTAGCTGACCGGCATCTCAAGTCGCTTCATCCGCAGCGGCTTATGGATTCGTTCGCGCAAAATATATCAACCCGAATCTCTCAGCCATATTCATCGATATGGTAACGGGGATGTTGTAGCTGTAGTTCATGCATTTCGTTGTTGTTTTTGGCCGAATTCCATTCGGCCATTCTTTTTACTACATAAATATAATTGGAGAATAATCAACATGAAGTACACCCATAAAATATTGGCCTCGTTATTAGTTGCCGGGGCCATCCCCTTGTCTTCCGGCGCGCTGGCCGCAGCGGATATTCTGTCTGTAGATTCCAGCCGCGCAATCCCGGATCAATATATTGTCGTCCTGAAAGACGAAGCGCGCCTGCATTCGATCAGCACCTCACAGTTTGTAACTACAGAAACCAATCGCATCGCAGCAAATGCTGGCGTTTCTGTTATGCACCAGTACGATAACGCCATACTGGGTTTTTCCATCAAGGCATCGCCGGATCAAGTCCAGAGACTGGCCGAGGACAGCTCGATTGCCTACATCGAGCAGGATCAGGTGATGTATACCAGCGCCACTCAGTCGCCGGCGACCTGGGGACTCGACCGCATCGATCAACGCCAGAGAACGCTCGACAACGCCTACACCTATGACAGTACCGGCCGCGGTGTGCATGCCTACATCATCGATACCGGGATACTGGGCTCGCATCAAGAATTCGCTGGACGCATGGGCAATGGATTCGCCGGCGTCAACGACGGCCGGGGCACCGAAGACTGTAATGGCCACGGCACCCACGTCGCAGGCACAGTGGGAGGCTCCACCTGGGGAGTGGCTAAGGATGTGACGCTGCACTCCGTACGGGTTTTTGGCTGCTCCGGAGAAACCAGCAGTTCGATCATTATTGATGCGGTCAATTGGGTCGCATCCAATCACGTTAAGCCGGCCGTCGCGAACATGAGCCTTGGTGGCGGTATCTCTACCGCACTGGACTCAGCGGTGCGCGGAGCAGTGAATCGGGGGGTTACCGTCGTGGTGGCCGCCGGTAATGATAATGCCAACGCCTGTAGTTACTCACCGGCACGCGAGAGCAGTGCCGTGACTGTTGCTTCTTCAACCTCCAGCGACAGCCGGTCGAACTTTTCCAACTGGGGATCTTGTGTTGATCTCTTCGCGCCGGGCTCAGACATCACTTCCGCATGGTGGACTGGCGCAAGTGCGACAAACACAATCAGCGGCACCTCCATGGCCTCACCACACGGTGCGGGCATGGCCGCACTGCTGCTGGAGGAAGACCCGGGCGCCTCACCTTCGACCATCGAGAGACGCATGATAGATCTGGCAACAACCGGGGCGATTAGTGGCGTCAATGGTTCGCCAAACCGACTGCTGTACACAGAGCCCGGTAACGGCGGCGGGTCATCAAGCAGCTCCGGCGGTTCATCCTCAAGCAGCTCTGGTGGTTCATCCGGCGGCGGCTCATGCAGTGCACCCCAGTACGTCGCGGGCGCCAGCTATAGTACAGGGCAAGAAGTTCAGAACCTGGGCAGCGAATACCGCTGCGACGTTGCCGGCTGGTGCTCATCGTCCGCGGCCTGGGCCTACGAGCCAGGTGCGGGCCTGCACTGGGAAACCTCCTGGACTCACCTGCGTAGCTGTGATGACAGCGGCTCTTCATCTAGCGGTGGATCGTCTAGCGGAGGCTCCGGTAGCTCGTCCGGTGGCTCTTCAAGCAGTTCCGGCGGCAGCAGCTCCGGTGGCGGCACCTGCCCAAGCATACCGACCTGGAATGCCGGGGCCGTCTACCTCAAAGGCGATCAAGTGCAAAAAGACGGTGTACGCTATGAAGCCAAGTGGTGGACGCAAGGTGATGACCCATCCAGCAACAATGGCGGCGCCGGCTCAGGCCAGCCCTGGATGTCACTGGGGGCATGTAACTAAAAACATCGATAATGGGCTACTTGGCCTGATCAAGGCCAAGTTGACCTGATACGTTTGTAAACAAGCGGCCCCGCTCATGCGGGGTCGTTTTTGTATTAGCCTCCTGCGCAACCCATTTCGGCACATCAACATCGGTAGTAAATACTGTCGTTTAGCTAACCCAAATGCTTCCGCAGAACGCCTTTCCTGAAATGTCCTTCCTGAACACCCATAAAACAAAAGGCTATCAGCGCCACACTGCTGTCCCAGCTTTTTGCTCGCCACGAAACTCTCGATACGGAGGAGGTGGCGAAACTTATAGAGGTTGTGGAGATATGGCGCGCAAGACTCATGGATATCAGCTGGTATATGCGTATGCTAAATGAGTCTATCGTCCGAGGGGCAAACCGCGGGAACGTGTGTACTGGCCGATTCTCTAGGATCATCAGATCACACATCGCTTCGGCAGTGCATGTCTGCGGCCACAGAGGAATAGCCCCCTCCTAATCCAAACTATACTCTTAAAAAAACATCATCACGGGCTTACCGCTATAATCTGCCACTCTTCGATGATACTGAGTGACGTCGCTTTACACTGCTCACCCAATCAACTGATTAAACGGTGGAATTCGTGGCCTTTCTTGGCCTACCCAAACGACTACTGTCAACCACCGAACCAATTAGTGGGGAGTAATTAGCGGATGCCTTTTTCTCCACTACTGGACTGAGAGATCGCCCGGATCCACGAAGTGCGCTAGCGGTAAGATGGATATATCTATCTGCTGAACGATCAGACGGGTGCCGGGCTCTATCGGCTGGAGCCGGTGAAATAGCAGGCGGGCGCAATGGCAACGAGGTTTTAGGTGAAATTAGCGCTGAATGTTAGCCAAGCACTAAATGTTTCCCTAGCCAATTTGACCTCCTGTGTTTAATGTTGACGCAGTACGAGGCTCACTAATTGATCAAAATGATTAATCATCTAAACGAAGAAAATTGGGCAACCCTGATGGACTGGTACAGGGTCAAGGGTAGGCACGATTTACCTTGGCGACATAAAAGCACTCCATGGTCAATATTTGTGGCTGAGAATCTTTTGAGAAGAACAAGATCAACTAGCGTGGCCGAAGTTTTCAATACTATAATTACACGCTTTCCATCACCCGAATCTGTTATTACTAACAAAAGCCACTGGCTAGAACTCACCGCCACTTTAGGCCTAGCGATAAGAGCCGACCAGTTTATTAAATCTTGCGAAATGTTGGTTAATCGACACCGGGGGCATATTCCCAAAAGGTACTCTGATCTTGTCGCTTTATCAGGTGTAGGGCACTATATAGCTAATGCGGTATTATGTTTTGGACACGGAATCCCCACTCACATTACCGATACAAACACACTAAGAATCGCCTCGAGGATCACCGGGGATAAGATCGGACAAGAGAGGCATCGGTCCCAGAGGGCCCGCTCCCTAATATCGAGATGCTTCGGAGGGGCAGCTGGCCTATCAGCCAATAGAAACTATGCTCTTCTAGATCTTGCTCACTCGATCTGCACACCATCAAAGCCAAGGTGTACACTCTGCCCTCTATCCTCCATCTGCCAATATAGATCATTGAGAAAAATTACTCCTGGCAAGGCCAAATAAACCTGGTATCCTACCTCTATTCTCACCCGCTTAATTTCGCATACATGAACATACGACGCTCTAAAAAAGTAACCATCATAGATCTCTTTGCCGGCCCTGGCGGATTAGGTGAAGGGTTTAGCAACTGCAAAAACTCTCCTTTTGAAATTGCCATGTCCGTTGAAAAAGAAGAAAACGCGCACAAGACCCTAACGCTACGATCATTTTATAGAAAACTAAAAGATAAGTCGTTATACATTGAATATGTAACTGCAAAATCAAAGTTTTCAAAAAATAAAGTGATGAAAAAAATAGAACAAACAGAGGAATGGGGAAAGGCGCTTCGCGAAACCATGGGGTCACCTCATGCCCTAGGCAATAGCACGATCTTTGAGAAATGGAAAAATGGAGAAAACCCGACAGATCAAGACTTTAAGGAAAGAACAAAAGAACAGCGAGAAATTGACAAAAGAATAAAAGAAGTATGCGAGTCAACGCGCAGGACCAGCAAGAAAACACCACTAAAGGATTGCGAACCTTTAATTGTGATTGGTGGGCCGCCGTGTCAAGCATATTCGACAATAGGGCGAGGAAGGCTCGCTGGAATCGCTGACCACAATCAGGATCATGATCAAAGATTTTTTCTATACAAAGAATACGCAGACGTCATAGAGAAAGCACGGCCGGACCTATTTGTAATGGAAAATGTATCTGGAATAGGTTCAGCAAAGCTTGCCAATGGATCTAGAATCTTCCCCGAGATCATCAAGCGTCTAGAATATCTAAAAGAGAATCCCACACCAAAGGACAAGAAAAAGTATCACATTTACTCGCTGGTAGTCAGCAAAGAGAATTTTATCGGGACAGAAGACAAACCTACAGACAAAGACTACTTGGTAAATGCAGTCGATTTTGGGGTCCCTCAAGCCAGAAAACGAGTAATCCTCCTTGGAATCAATGCGGAACATGATACTGAAAACTCTCTTTCGATGATTATGGATCCCAATGAAGCTCCTCTAGCCCCCTCGATCAGCGAAACCATTGGCTCACTCCCCCCGATTCGCAGCTCAATAAGCAAAAGAGAAGCTTCGATACGCCTCGGTGGTCAGCACTTAGACGCAACTGAAGATACCGATTCAAATTGGAACGAGATACGAAAATCAAACGTAGAATTCATACGTAAACTTGTTTCGGGGGACAGCGCGATAAAGAGAGGTGTTAGAGATATAATTGACTGGGAGAGGACTAGCGCAAGAATTGAAAAAGCTAAAAATTTAAAGCTTCCCAAGGACGCATCAGAAAAATTCATTAAGAATATCCCTCTTACACCAGAAGAAGACTCTAAAATTCTTAGAAAAAAATCTGAATACATATCTTTGATATCTGAAACTTATAAACGAATCGAAGAAAAATTAAAGACTATTGACATCTTTAGAAAAACCCATAAAGGGAGTGATTTTTATTTAAACTCAAAAAATGAAAAAGCAATTAAGAGCAAAGATGCAAAACGGTATTTCGAATTAGACAATTGGCTAACTAAAGATTTTCCCGGAACTTTCAATCATTGCGCCAAACAGCACATGCCTAAAGACATGACAAGATACATGTTCAGCGCCCTTTGGACAGACGCTAGAAAAAAGTCTCCAGTACCCAACCGAGAACCCTCACCATCCCCAACGACAAAGTTCTTTCCAAAAGAGCTGGCCTCGAAACACAAAAGCTGGTATAGCAAGAATTTTCAAGATAGGTTTAGGACGTACCCGAGCACATACAGAGCAAAAACAATTACCTCACATATGCACAAGGACGGGCACGCCAACATTCATTACGACCCTTCACAGATGCGTTCACTCACCGTTCGTGAGGCCGCGCGCATACAAACTTTCCCCGATGACTACTATTTTGAAGGAGGCCAAAGCGCTCAATACCTCCAAGTGGGGAATGCCGTACCTCCATTTCTTGCGAAGCAGATTGCAGAACATGTACTGAGAATTATGAAAATGAAAGAAATTATTTAAGCCCCCGAGAACTTGGACAACCTTCACCTAAAGTCCCATGCGGCCACACCGACACTGAACAGATTGGCAACTCGAGACGAAGATATGACTTCTCGTATCCGGGATTTAGCGAACAACTGAAAGGCAGCTCCAGCTGCCTCTATCTTGCTCTCAATCGGCCCCACGAAAGAAGCCGACATACCAGCATAAACATTTCGAAAAAAACTCTACTCTCCTCTCAATCAAAAATACTCGAGGGATATGCCAGCACGCCGGTTATATTTTTGCACATTGGACGCGAGTTAATACACCGCTCTCCTTGAAAAAGGCATCACCTTTTCCTGTCAAAGCCTCCGCCCCTGGGTCGTCCATAATCACCCGACTTTCTGTCGCACTCTTCACACGTAATGCCAGCTGAGCCGGAAGATTGGACCTAAGGTTTGTGCTGATAACTGTCGCATCCGGCTTTTGGGTCGCAATAATGACATGAATAGCAGCTTGACGAGCTTTTTGAGCAAGGCGCTTCAGATGTGCCTCAATTATTTTTTTCGTTTCAGGTTCTGATGTTAAGTCAGCGTACTCATCGAGAACAATCACCCATCGCTGTATGCGGTTCTCTTCAGAAACTTGCTCATTGTAGTCATCAATAGAGCGGACCTTGGCTTTCTTGAAGTTAGAAAATCGAACCTGCATCTCTTCAACAGCACGGGCGAGAATTTTAATCGCGTCCTCTTCGTCCCAACCTATCTCTCCATCGAGATGCTTGCACCCTGAAAATGGCTCCAGTTCCGTTCCTTTCGGATCAATCAGCTGCAAGCGCACCTCCTTTGGCGAATAATGTCCAACAATACCTGCAAGAAGTGTGTTCAGCGCCTCAGACTTACCGCTACCAGTCGTGCCTCCGATCAAAAGATGGGGCGAGTTTGACGAGGCAAAGTCAATTTCAACGATATTACCGAATCGATCCTCCCCCAACGGCACCACCAGACCTGTGACCGGACGCTGCCAGCGAGACCAGAGATCTTGCGCAGCAACAAAATATCGATCCGCATCCGATTTAGGCACATCAATAGTCACATAACCTTTATCAATGCCAAATTGCAAATCCTGAGATGATTCAAGCTCTAAAGCAAGCTTCAAAGCATCATGCTGCGCATAAAGCTTGCGCGCTTCCACACCGTTCCCAGGCTTCACTCTATAGAGAACTGACGCAGGCCCCTCTATAGCATGGTCAACATCAGCCAACGTTCTATTAACATTAATTCCAAATCGTCCAAAAGTGTCCAGTATTATCTGGTACCGACGATCAAGCTCAAGCCATCCAAGGCGGCCTCGATCGCAAGGACCACCTGTATTTCCCTCTAAATTAACAAGCGCATCCTCACTAGGCTCAGTTCCACTACTGTCAACCTGAGAAGCAGGTACAGGTGGCTCATAAACGTGGACTCGGGCTTCCTCATCATTCCCATCCTTAGAGATAAATGAAGACCTCTGCTTGTCTAGTCTTTTTAATTGAGCCGCTTCCTTTTCATTCTCTAGCGCAAGAGACGCAGGCGCGGGAGGACCGTCCAAAAGCGCACTTCCACCTGTCTTAACAACCTGAACCCGAGGGTCTGCCTCATAAACTTGAACCGTCATACTTCTAGAGTGTGAGTACTCGCAAATGGAATATAGCCCACCGATGTTTACTGAAGAAAAATCACCTTCGCGAAAACGGCTTCTTATCTCATCCGATACCTTCGAAGATCGCAGGTTCAAATTTGAGTCCGACGAAGACTGAATAACAAGCGCATCTTCGCTCACGGTATCTACAGCTGACAGAAGTGAGTCCCTCCATAACTTCCCATCCATTGCATCCTGCTCTTCAACCTTCGGAAAGATCGAATCGAACATTTTCAAAGTCTTGAGTACTTGTTCCGCTCCGTGAGCTTCATAGCCCGAGCGCCTCAACTTACTCTCCAGAACGAGAACATCCACCGAAAGAGAATCATCCACAAGGTTTACCGCAAGTCTGACCATGTCTGCTCGCATTGAAGTTGCCGAAACGAACCATTCCGGATGCTCATCGAGCGAAATCCAAGCGATAAAACCATCAGTGATAGATAGTGGAACTATGCGATCAGCGACCTGTCTCGCAATACTCAAGCCAAGAACTTCTTCCGTCACCCGCGATATACCTAAGGCATCTAGGGTCAACCTGGGAGAAATCTGTCTAGCTTCTTCGTAGATTTTGTTAGCAAGAAAATGCGCTTGGCGCTCCGCAAGTCCTGTGCGACCTATCGATGCCGCCACTCTTTTTAACTTACGAGTCAAACGATCTGTAATAAATTGTCGTCCAGCATTTGACGATACGATTAGAGTGAATAATCCTCCCGGCCCGATTTTATCCCGTATAGAAAGCACTGCTGGGCGTGTTTCAAGCTTCTCAATCTGCTCCCGCGTGATATGCCGCTCTATAGTGATGACCCAATGCGAGCACTTATGGAGTACTCCGAAGAAACGCGCTGCATTATGGAAATTGATTCTCAAGTCGATAAAATCGGTCGCTTCTGGACGATCGGAAGCAACCGGGCTTTTCCGATCATGCCTAACTACCAAGGTCGACCAGTCAGCAAGAGCAATATCAGGTACTTGAGGCCTCAGAGATACCCACAAGGCAGAAGATCCAGCGCCCGAGGCGATATAAGTTGGATCATCGAGAAGAGGATCAAATTTCCCGGTGACTCCTGATTGGTCTTCGGTTTTAGTATCTTGGATTATATTGTCGTCGAGGAACTGAGGCACAATCGCCAGATCAAAGATCTGCCCGTCCAAAGCCGCATCCGCATCTTCTTTCACTTTATCGAGATCGTGAAAATTCAGTTGTACGGGCGGGAAAAGTGCTCCGTCACCAGCGAGACGATTATCCGTATCAACAAGTTCAAACTGACGTGCCGACTCTTGCCAACAGCTCTTAGGGGCGACAAAATCGATAGTCATAGCAAGGTTCTTAAATTCAGCTTTTCTGACCGCTTGGACCAAATCTGCGGGTAGAGAACTTGCTTCACTACTTACAACGAGAATTTTAAGACCATCTGCCTTGTAAGGGTGAGAATGGAGGTATGCCGTAATCTGTCGACCGACTTCACTAATGATACTTGCATGGATTTTTCCAGCCGAAACAGTGCCTCCGGACGAACTGTTAGGCTGAAAACTTTCCGCCCATCCTCTTTCGCCGGCGGCGAAAAGTATATGTCCTTCTGTCGATGTAAGGATAGGCGGTTGCTGATGAGGAGAAAGCCCTTGGATCCAGCTAAGGTACAGTGTCTCGTTTTGCTCATTTAACCGCAACGACCCTTCAATTGCATCAGCTGCAAGATCTTTCGATTTCGCAAGGTACGCTGCCATCCATCTAAGTTTCAGCGGGTGAGACTGGAGCATGAGTACACGGTCGCCGTCAAATTCCTGCACGCAGTCCGCATTCAAAAACTCAACCATGCCACTTGGGACGTGCCCCTCGGGTATAAAAGATGTTCGCGCCTCAGCAAGAAGGGTCGACCACTCGTCAAATACATCATTCAAAAGCCCAGAAGAAAGGCCGTTTTTTTCAACCTCAGCCCTGAAGTTCGACCGAATATCTACTAAGCGGCTAATCACAGGATGATGTAGCACTTCTTCACTTATGGGCCTAGCTCTCCCATTTTTAAATGGCAGAAGGCGATGGACTACCTCCTCGATCCACGCTTCACCAGTTGGGCTCAAAGGTGCATAAGACTCTTTTATTAAATCGTTCCGATCCTCCCCACAGACGGATATCCAGAATAGCGCTAGATAATGCAGATCTCTTGGCAGCCATTCGACTGTCACTTCACTATCAAGCTCTACCTCATCTTCAGTATTCACTAGCACGAACTCGAGAGGAACCGGAAGCCAAATCACTCCCTCATCTTCTTCAGATGACCCAGCTTCCGAGCTCTCGATCTCCGGATCAATTTCCTCTTTTAGGTGAGGGACGGGAATCTGCCTAGTTAGAGAAGTATCGATATTCAGCGAGACTGACCCGAGGCCATCTGCAAGCGAACTAGATATTTCCAACAGCGATTGACCATAGAGAAATGCAAATAGGCCAAGGGAGGGCGTGTGACGCTCAGATGTAGCTGCACTAGTACGAATATCGATCCGGAGCGAGCCACCATCAAAACTCGTACGCGCACGAAAATCCGAAGCGACCTGGGATAATTTTATCAGGGGGTTCTCGATCCGCTCTACTGCAGGTGAAGCGAGCTTTTCGACCATGCGAAGCGTCTGTTTCGAAAGAAGGTCTTTCAAAGGAAGGATACTAGCTTCAGAGGCCTCACTCTCAAGGAACCTGCGGGCATCATCCGGCGATCGATTATCCAAACCACCCTCAACAGACAGCTCGTCGAATTCAGACTTCCTCGAAGGATCACTGTGGACAATGTCACCCGCCACTCGCTGACCAAGAGGCAACCCTTTCACATCTTTTCTAAAAACCTGCTCAAAGATCCTATACGGAATCCTTTCTCGCCTCTCGCGGGACGGCCCTCGACAGTATTCGGCGCAACTCTCTCTCCAGTAGGCCTGCAACCCGGCTTCGTATTGCACACCTTCTTCATCTTCGAATTTCGTACGAACACAATCCTGCGCAGCTTTTTCTGGGTCAAGATCTGAAGAGGTAGAGGCAGCAAGTTCGGATCTCAGCAGATTGAGAGAAAGACGGCGCGCCACATTGCCAGGATCTTTGCGCCAAGCTTCATCCGGGAACATGTCGAGATGCACCAAGCATCTTCCGACTAACGCATTTATTTCCTCCGGTGAGTAGGCACTTGATACCGTGACAACTTCCTTTGAAACTGCAAGTAAAAAGCCGGCAAACTTTCTTACTGGAATAGGGACTCCAACAGAATTTAGCTCCCGCAGGACCTCTACAAGTCGATCCCTAAGCAGCTCGTATCCCTCTGCCTTGGGCGAACCTTCAAATAGAAGTGCCTGCCTGAACATCTCCTCGGGAACCAAGAACTTGCCATCCTCGTCGAATGTGCCATCGAGAAAATTGACATCTCTAAGGGTAAATAGGTTTTTCAGACCTTGCTCGTCACTTTCCTCTTTCGTTTCAATATAAACGAGCCCGTGATCATTATTATTACGATAATACGTGATCGAATGATCCGGGTCAGCCCTAAACTCAGAGGGAAAATCCTGATGAGAATCACTAGCAACGAGAAGCGTAACACGGCCCAGCCCCCATTCGGTACGACGACGCTTCCATACTTCCAAGAACGCCAGTGCTTCATGCCTAGTGAGATTCTTTAGTCTAAAAGAATTTCGATCGGCACTGTCATTTGCTAAAAAGCTACGAGCGACGATCACGAAGGCTGTATTGCCTATAATGCTTTCGATTCCAATCATCAATAAATCCAATTACAAAGCTGTTCTTGGGCTAACCATTCGTGTAGCGTCAGAATACTGTGTTACTAATCCGGCGGCGATCATCTGAAGCGCTAATTGCGCCTCATTCTCTTCAAAAATACTCGCATCAATTGAATTAATAAGGCCTGACAGCTCTGCGGCACCACGTCCAACAGTAATACCAAGCCGGCCGTAGAGCACATCATCAACAAATCTCTCGAAAGGCATCTCCTTGTCCGCCGGAATGGTAGCTAGCACAATCATTTCCAAGGCATCGACGGACAATGTAAAATGCTTTCGACCACGCCACGCATTCAAGATGCCATTTGCTGCGGCTGTGGCCCAGAAGAAACTTCGGATTTTGTTACGCTGGGCATTTGCTATATTTGGCTCTACCTTCTCTACGGCATCTACAATATTACTCAGGACTTCTTGCAGACAACGCTGAGCCACTCGCCGTAGCTGAGGACTACTCGCTCCGCAGTCACAGATGATGTTCCCTTCATCTAGGCCAAGGCTAAATCTTGCTCGCTTATTTTGCATTAAAACAAGCCAGAGCGCTGTCCACCCCATAACGGCTCGAACCTTTGCCACAGAAGTCGCTCCGTCCTGCTCCAAAATATTGAGAATTCCGTCGCAATAAACACTCTCAAATTCATCGATATTGGCTCGAGTGGCATTTGCGATTTCGTCCAACCGAGGCTCTTCGTCTTTTTTACTCTGATCGTTAATGAATGCGGCAAGAATTTCTAGCGGGCTTTCAATAGTTGGCGAATAAAGTCGATTAAAGCCGGCAATAATGCGTTGTAGGCGATCTGTATTAGGATCAGACCTAAGGATTTTGAAGGCGAGAGCACCGCCACCGCGAAGATAGAGGCGCTCTAATTTTATGCGTCCGCTTCTATCCCTCGCATCCCAGTGAATGAGCGACGGCGTATAAGGAAAGAAATGTGCTCGTGACCATTTCGGCTCCTTGGTGCCACTAGGAATTTCCAATTGGAGACAGCGAAGGAGCTCTCTTAGTGCATCCTCTGCGGAGGCATCGTCAAGAAGCACATCATGTCGTCGCGGGTCACTTTTAAAGTCGCTGTCCCAGACAAGTTTTCTGCCAAAATCATGCGATCGACGCCTTATTTTAACGACATCACCTACGGCAAAAGAATTCTCTTCCTCGCCGCAGTATATGAAGTTCAATAATTCAAGGCCGGGGTAATGCCCGGCAGCATCGAAATCTAGCACTCCCCCGAACAGTTCACGTGAAACTTCAGGACCTTTTCGCACTCTTTGTACTGGATTATTCTTCATGGTCACGGTTCCCCATTTAGCCCCCAGTACTAACTTGGATAGTACTACCGTCAATTGAGATGGTCTGAGTGCGGCCGTTTCTAACTAAACTTATTTGATCCGAGTTTGTATGCGCTGATTGTGCGATACGCCCGAGAAAGCTTGTTACGCGTCGAATATCGTGCTCGTAGAATTTTGTAGGTACATGCCCTGCCGCCGCCCTCAGAATACAGTCGAAAGTCATCATATCGAGCAAGAGATCATGTGAATCGCCCTGCTGATCAACGACCCTTAAAACCACATGACGATCGATCCAGTCGACACTTTTCTTCAGGTGGTAGTCAACTTCTTCGCTATCCCCCCATTTTTCTGAAAGCCTCAAAAGCTCGACATTCGAAGGGTTAATTCTAGCGGCAAGTATCGCTGTTCCTGACATCGACCGTCCAAATGCAGGATCAACCAAGTGGAGTGTCGGCGTCTGCTCGGAGAACTGAAATCCCTGAATATGGTGTAACCCAGCAATTACTTTTTTCTTTAAGATAGCTTGCGCAGCCCCTCCCATCTGGCCATCGATAATAGAAAGAAAATCGGCACCGTATGGGAATCCCAGATACGCCATATCCAATGCGCTATTTCCTATACCATCTACGTAGGCGCGACGCCTAAGGGCCCTAACTACGCGCGTGACATTTTCTGCCTCACTTGCTCTTTGTTTCTTATTCCGGGGGTCTCCGATAATCTCATCAATTCCGTCTGCGGCATCGATTAGATCTTCACCAGACGTAGAAGGTGCAGGAAATTGCAGGTCCAGCTCGCCAAGGCAGAAAATCCCTTGCTGATTGACAATTCTCTCATCAACCTCTCGGAATGCTCTTTTTCCGGGATCAAGCTTCGCAAGTTGCTGCATCAGCGGTAGGCGTTTTAACTGCTCTTTTGGTAGGGAGCTTGGAGCTTCGAAAGCGAGATTGTAAAATGCGTAAGCCTGCTGCCAGCCCTCTCTGCGCCCCCTTTTCAGCCTGTGGACATCGTCACACTTCAGCCCCCCAGTCAAGAGATATGCAAATGCCATTAGCATATCCCGGATAGTTATGACATACCCTATCCGCTCTAAAGTCGCAAATAGGAGACGTAACTTCGCCTTTCTGGTTGCAGCCTTACCTTGCGCCACCCGCTCAGAGAGCATTTCCCTGTTGCGAATTATCGGACAGGCCTCTCTGGCGTCACAGTCATTGCAGCTTCGCCACCTTTTGCCCGATGTCCAGTCACGAAGAGCCAGGTCTCCTAGAGAATGGCCGCCTAATCCTGCGGCGGTTGACTGGTAATTGAGGTTCACAATATGGATCCCCCCATCGCGGCTCGCCTGTCCTCGATCAAAGGACAACTCGAAACTTTTCAGAAGCTCTGCACAACGCGACCCCGCACTTTTAGAGGCCAGAACCGCTCGAAAACGCCCCTCATTCGCGCAGATTATGGTAACCACACCCTCGCCGCTTGGCTCTTCGAGTAATTTAGCGGCAATCTCCGGGGCAAATTCTGAAAAGTCTTTAAATATGCGCAAGGCACGTGAATTACTAATTCCCGCTTTCGCCCGAATCACTTGTTTGCCGTCGCAGGCCTCATTGATTAAATTCCGGGCCTCTTCCTCACTATAGCCAAGAGCGCTCTCGATAACTCTTCGACACAGATGCGTTTTGCCGTGACCCGCATCACCAGTCAGAACAATGACACCTGCACCGGACTCCACGGCATCCGATACATAGCTGTATGCAACCGTATCTAGATTGAGCGAGTCACCCGCGACTTGGTACTCTTCGTAAATCTGGTCGTGTGAAGGGTCAAACGGCAAAAATCTAGCCATCCGGTACACGTGAGGGTTTTTATTTTCTGACAATCCACTGCTCCAGTATGTGGGCACTTGCCCCCGAATTACTATTTACAGGTTATAGGCTAATTTAGTGTAACAACGGCCTCCAAGAACTAGATCATAGTACGTAACTAATCTTCGGCGACGCAAGAACTTCCAACCTAAGATTTATGGATAATTTTTAATCGTACTATGGAGAGGGGCGCGCAGAAAACATCAGATCAACCACCTAAAAATGATTGAAATCAAGTGGGCCTCATAGCATCCCGCTTAACTAGCGTGCGTCCCAGCTCAGGCTACACTCAGCTCGCCGAGCCCAAGCCGATTATCATCTTCAATAACTGAGGTACCTAGTTATAGGTTAAGCCAGCAGACTCCACGTACAACGGTATAGCCCGCGTGAGTCTCATCTCACGAATCGATCGAGCGCAAAACAGTCTAAGGTAAGAGCCATAGGTACGACCGTTAGATAAGCCAAAGGCGGAAGGTAAGCAGCCCGATAATCCGTACACACCACTTAGATTAGCGATTATGTGAGGCACCGGCTTCATAAAGCGAACACTAAAATATCGAATGCCTCTAAATATTAGTGGTCTTAGGTATTGCGGTGTTATCTCTCTGATGAGAAGAAGGGTGGGAAAGTAAAACAAAAGTGGCGAGCAATAAAATTGTTCGGGGCAAGAAACACAAAAGCCCCGCATTGCGGGGCTTTCGAAAGGATACCGGATCAAGCCGGCTTTCAATGTGGTGCCCAGGGCGGGACTTGAACCCGCACGAGCATAGCTCACTACCCCCTCAAGATAGCGTGTCTACCAATTCCACCACCTGGGCAAAAACTTTACAGTTTTTGATTTCGCCTTGCGGCTTACTGAGGCTGTTCCTCAGTCTCTTCGCTGCCGGCTTCTGGCAGTTCAGCCTGAGGGGCTTCTTCTGCTGCTGGCAGGTCGTCTGCGGCCGGGGCTTGTTCCTGAAGCTCAGGAATGTCGCTTTCGGTCGCTGCCGGTCCGCGGGATTCTACCGCTGCCGGTACTTGCGGGATACCTTCGATATCCGGTGCTGCACCGCGGCTGGCGAGGACGGCCAGGCCGAAGCTGGTGACGAAGAATACCGTCGCCATAATTGCAGTCAAGCGGGAAAAGAAATTTCCGCTGCCTTGGCTGCCGAATACGGTGTTAGACGCGCCGGCACCAAAGGAGGCGCCTGCTTCCGCACCCTTGCCCTGTTGCATCAGGATCAGGCCGATGATGCTCAGTGCGGTGAGGATGTGTACGATTAGTACCAGTTTTTCCATTGTCCAGAAAACCTGCTGTCGGGCGTTCGCCCTTGCTCAAAAATTTATTGCTGCGCTCAGTCTGCGGCGCAGCAAATCTGAATAAACTCTTCTGCCTTCAGTGAGGCACCGCCTACCAGCGCACCATCAATATCGGGCTTGGCAAACAGTTCTGCGGCATTGGCCGCTTTGACGCTGCCTCCGTAGAGGATTTGCGTCTCGCCACCGGCTTCGCCCAGCTGCTGGCGAATGAACTGGTGCACTTCCTGCGCCTGCTCCGGGCTGGCGGTTTTGCCGGTGCCGATGGCCCACACGGGTTCATAGGCGACGACGGCATTCTGCCAGGTATCCGGCAGGCCCAGGGCGACAATCGCCTGAATCTGCTCGGCCACCACTTCCAGCGTTTTGCCGGCTTCCCGCTCTTCGAGGGACTCGCCCACGCAGAGGATCGGGATCAGGCCTGCCGCTTTGGCGGCGGCATACTTGGCGGCGACCAGTGCGCTGCTTTCACCATACAGGCTGCGACGCTCCGAGTGGCCGACGATGGCGTAACGTGCGCCGCAGTCCAGCAACATCTCTGCGGACACTTCACCGGTGTAGGCACCGGAGGGCTGCTCGCTGAGGTTTTGCGCCCCCAGTTGGGCCTGGCCGATGCTGCCTGCGACGACGCCCAGATAGGGGTACGGCGGGCAAATAACGACCTGCGCGGAGCACTCGCGGGACTTGAGTCCGTTGTTCAGCTCGGCCAACAGTTGCTCGGCAAACGCTTTGGTGCCGTGCATTTTCCAGTTGGCAGCTACCAGGGTTTTACGCATGGGTGCTCCTCCAAGGGGCGCAAATCTTAGCGGTATTGCCGGTAACATACAACCAGCGTTTCCGGATATTTATGGATTTTTGTATTGGTTTTTCTGTTGATTAATCAAGGGCTTCCGGTGGCTTTCACTGGGGATGAGCGCCACCGGGGACGCGTCAGGCGTTGCCGACGCGCTCCACCACCTTGGCGATATCGCCCGCCAGTTGCTGGACGACTTCTGGGTCTTTGCCCTCAACCATGACCCGGATCAGGGGTTCGGTTCCGGATGGGCGCAGCAGTACGCGGCCACTGCCCGCCAGCTTGGTCTCCACCTGGGTGACTGCGTCCTGCACATCGCTGTGCTCCAGTACCCCGTCACGGCTGGCCAGGCGCACATTGATCATGTGCTGGGGCAGCATTTCCATTTTGCCGGTGAGCTGGTGCAGCGGTTCACCGAAGTCACTGACCGCGCGCAGTACCTGCAGCGCGGAGATGATGCCGTCGCCGGTGGTGGTGACGTCGGTACACACGATATGCCCGGAGGATTCCCCGCCCAGGGTCCAGCCGTTCTTGTACATCTGCTCCAGCACATAGCGGTCGCCCACTTTGGCGCGGGCGAAGGGAATGGCGCGGTCTTGCAGGGCCAGCTCGAAGCCGTAGTTGCTCATCTGAGTGCCCACTACGCCGCTGCAGCCGCCGAGGAACTGCTGGCGGTGGATGGCGATCAGGAACAGCAGCTGGTCACCGTCGACCAGGTTGCCGTGCTTGTCGACAAACATGACCCGGTCGCCGTCACCATCAAAGGCGATCCCCAGGTCGGCGCCGCGCTCGACCACCTCTTTCTGCAGTTGCTGGGGCTTGGTGGAGCCGCATTCCAGATTGATATTGACGCCGTCTGGCTGGATACCGATGGCGTGCACCTCAGCCTCCAGTTCGCGGAAGACCTTGGGCGCGATGTGGTAGGTGGCGCCGTTGGCGCAGTCGAGCACGATATTGAGCCCCTGCAGGGAATAGCGCCAGGGGGTGCTGGCCTTACAGAATTCGATATAGCGGCCCACGGCATCGTCGATACGCCAGGCCTTGCCCAGGTCTTTGGCGGTCTCCATGGGCAGGTCGAGGGCGGCTTCGATCTCGGCTTCCACGTGGTCCGGCAGTTTGCTGCCGTCGGCGCTGAAGAACTTGATACCGTTGTCCTGGTACGGGTTGTGCGAGGCGCTGATGACGATGCCCGCTTGGGCGTGGAAGGTACGGGTGAGGTAGGCGATGGCCGGGGTGGGCATGGGGCCGAGCAGGCCCACATCAACGCCGGCATTGATCAGGCCGGCTTCCAGGGCGGCCTCAAACATGTACCCGGAGACGCGGGTGTCTTTGCCGATCAGGATGCGGCTGCGGCCGCTGCCGGTTCTGGCACCGAGTACTTTGCCAGCGGCGTAGCCGAGGCGCAGCATGAAATCCGGAGTGATGGCTCCCTCACCTACCAGGCCACGGATACCGTCGGTGCCAAAATATTTTCTGCTCATCATACAACTCGTTGTCAATTACTAACTTTTATCAGGCGCAGTCTACAAGCTCGCGCATTTTAAGCACATCTGCGGTGGCTGCCACATCGTGGACCCGAATGATGCGGGCACCGCGCTGGGCCGACAGCAGGGCGAGAGCGAGGCTGCCGGGCAGGCGCTCTTCTACCTCGCGGCCCAGCAGGCGGCCGATCATGGATTTACGTGACAGCCCCACCAGCAGGGGGATGTCCGCCGGCGCCAACTCCGCCAAGCTGCGCAGCAGCGCCAGGTTGTGCTCATCGTTCTTGCCGAAACCAAAGCCCGGGTCGTAGATCACCCGCGCACGGTCGATTCCGGCATCGATGCAGGCGGCCAGCCGCTGATCGAGATACTCGCGCACTTCGGCAACCACATCGCTGTATTCAGGCTTGGCCTGCATGGTGCCGGGCTGCCCCTGCATATGCATCAGGCAGACGGGCAGCTTGGTGGCCGCGGCGGCCTGCAGTGCGCCGGGGCGGGTCAGCGCCCGCACATCGTTGATCAGGCCGGCGCCGACCGCGGCGGACTCGCGGATGACCGCGGCAGTGCTTGTATCCACTGATATAACCACGTCCAGACGCTGGCTGATGGCCTCCACCACCGGTACGACCCGCGCCAGCTCCTCTTCTTCTGATACCGGCTCGGCACCCGGGCGGGTGGACTCGCCACCGATATCCAGGATCGCAGCCCCGTCGCGCACCATTTGCTCCGCACGGTGCAGCACCAGATCGAGGTTCAGATCGCCGCCCGCGTAGTAGCTGCCACCGTCGGAAAAGGAGTCGGGGGTGGTGTTGAGAATGCCCATCACCCGTGGGCGGGACAAATCCAGTGTGCGGGTTCCGCAGTGCAACTTCATAGGCGAGACAGGCGATCTAGATGAAAGAGGAAATAAACAGAGGGTAAACAAAACGGGCCCAGAGGGCCCGCTTCAGGTCTGGTGCCGTGTCGCGCCGATGGCGTCGAACAGGCTGGGCGCTGACGCTCAGTGGCCGTTGACCGGGCCACCCACTGGGGTGTCGCCATCTTTAGGCTTTACGTCGGCATCGGCCTCCGGCACCTCGTCGGCGGGGCCGCCGCCGGTGTAGTCGTTGTCGTGCCAGTCTTTCGGTGGACGCACCTTGCGACGGGCCATCAGGTCGTCCACCTGCTCCGCATCCAGGGTCTCGTACTCCATCAGCGCGTCTTTCATCGATTCCAGGATATCCCGGTTGTCTTCCAGCAGCTTCTGCGCGCGGTCGTAGCAGGTGTCGATGATGCGGCGCACTTCCTCGTCGATCTCGTTGGAGGTCTTGCCGGAAATCGGGTTGCCGTGGCCAGGCTGGCCGCTTTCATCCTCACCGTAGTGCAGCGGGCCGAGTTTTTCCGACAGGCCCCACTTGGTGACCATGCTGCGGGCGATGTCGGTGGCGCGCTCGATATCGTTGGAGGCACCGGTGGTCACACCGTCCGCACCCAGGGTCATTTCCTCGGCGATACGGCCGCCGAACAGAGAGCACAGCTGGGATTCCAGGGCGCGCTTGCTCAGGCTGTATTTGTCTTCCTCGGGCAGGAACTGGGTCACCCCAAGAGCGCGGCCGCGCGGGATGATGGTGACCTTGTGCACCGGATCGTGCTCCGGCACCAGTCGGCCGATGATGGCGTGGCCGGCTTCGTGGTACGCGGTGTTGGTCTTTTCTTTCTCGTTCATCACCATGGATTTGCGCTCGGCACCCATCATGATCTTGTCGCGGGCGCGCTCGAATTCTTCCATGGTGACCATGCGGCGGTTGGCGCGGGCGGCAAACAGGGCGGCCTCGTTCACCAGGTTGGCGAGGTCCGCACCGGAGAAACCGGGGGTACCGCGGGCAATGGTCTGCGGGTCGACTTTCTCGTCCAGCGGCACCTTGCGCATGTGTACTTTCAGGATCTGTTCGCGGCCGCGGATATCCGGCAGGCCGACAAACACCTGGCGGTCGAAGCGGCCCGGGCGCAGCAGCGCGGAGTCCAGCACGTCCGGGCGGTTGGTGGCGGCGATGACGATTACGCCCTCGTTGCCTTCAAAGCCGTCCATTTCCACCAGCAGCTGGTTGAGGGTCTGTTCGCGCTCGTCGTGGCCACCGCCCACACCGGCACCGCGGTGGCGGCCAACGGCATCGATCTCATCGATAAAGATGATGCACGGCGCCTGCTTCTTGGCCTGCTCGAACATATCGCGCACACGGGATGCACCCACGCCCACGAACATTTCCACGAAGTCGGAACCGGAGATGGAGAAGAAAGGCACTTTGGCTTCGCCGGCAATGGCCTTGGCCAGCAGGGTTTTACCGGTACCGGGGGGGCCCGCCATCAGTACACCGCGGGGAATGGCACCGCCGAGGCGCTGGAATTTGGACGGGTCGCGCAGGAACTCCACCAGCTCCTGCACGTCTTCTTTGGCTTCATCCACACCCGCCACATCGGCGAAGGTGGTTTTGATCTGGTCTTCGCCTAACAGGCGCGCCTTGCTCTTGCCGAAGGCCATGGGGCCGGACCGGCCGCCCGCGCCGCCCTGCATCTGGCGCATGAAGAACATGAATACGGCAATGATGATCAGGATCGGGAAGCTGGCCACCAGCAGCTGCTGCCAGATACTGGGGGACTCTGGCTCGCGGCCATTGAACTGTACGCCACCGCGCACCAGCTCGTTGGTGAGCTCGTCGTCGATGATCTGCGGCTGGATGGTCTTGAAGCGGCTGCCATCGGCCTTTTCACCGGTGATGACCAGGCCATCAACCAGAGCGCTCTTTATCTGGCCAGACTGCACATCCTGTACAAACTCGGAATAGCTGACGGACTCGTCCCGGGTTTGCGGCTTGAAGTTTTGGAAGACCATCAGCAGCACCGCAGCGATGATCAGCCACAACACCAGATTCTTTGCCATATCGTTCAAAGGGTATGCCCTCTTGCCATTGCCTTAGCAGCTAATTCCATTCCACCCAGTATAGGCGGCGAAAATCGTACATCTGTCGCTCCGGTCATCCAGCCCCTGCGGTAATCGTCGGAAGGAGTACTGAAGACAGGAAGCGGGCGCCAGCCATTGCCGGCGCAGGGTGCCGTTGTACCACACCGCCCGACCTGCGCCAAAGCAGCGGGGCTCGTTGGTCAGCCGGGGACGCGGCTCCCCTTTGGTGGTACGGCCTATCCCTTGAAGCCGCGCGCTACAACGTAGACTTCGCGGGAGCGGGGACGGGATGCACCGGGTTTGCGGGTAACCACGGTCTGATATTGACTGCGGAGATCGCGGATCAGTTCATCGAAACCTTCCCCCTGAAACACCTTGGCGACAAATCCGCCCCCGGGTTTCAGGGTCTGGCGGGCCATATCCACCGCCAGCTCCACCAGATACATGGAGGCAGGCTGATCCACAGCGCGCACTCCACTCATATTGGGGGCCATATCGGAAATCACAAGGTCGGCGCGTTCTTCTCCCAGCTTTTCCAACAGCTGGTCGAACACCGCTTCCTCGGTAAAGTCGCCCTGCACGAAGTCCACCCCCGCCAGTGCGTCCATTTCCAGGATATCGGAGGCCAGCACCCGGCCCTTGTGGCCCACCAGTTCTGCGGCCACCTGGGACCAGCCTCCAGGGGCGGCGCCCAGATCGACCACGGTCATGCCGGGTTTGATCAGGCGGTCCTTCTCCTGCAGCTCCTGCAGCTTGTAGGACGCACGCGAGCGATACCCGTCTTTCTGGGATTGCTTGACGTAGTGGTCATTGAAATGTTCACGTAGCCAGCGGTGGCTGCTCTTTGATCGGCCCATCAGTTACAATACATCGCTAATTTCTGGGGTTGTCCGCGCACGGGTTACCCGATTTAAGGATGGAGTATTGTATGCCTTTAACCGCTGACCGCAAAAAAGCGTTGCGCGCTCGTGGCCACAGCCTCAAACCAATCGTCACTGTAGCCGATAAAGGGCTGACGGAAGGGGTGCTGGAAGAGCTGAAACGCGCCCTGGAAGATCACGAGCTGATCAAGGTGAAAGTGGCGGTCAACGACCGCGATGTGCGCCGGGAGCTGATCGCCGAGCTGTGTGCCCAGAGCAAATCCGAGCTGGTGCAGGAAATCGGCAAAATCGCCCTGATCTTCCGCAAGGCTGGCAAACCCAACGCCCGCCTGTCCAACCTGCTGCGTCCCTGACCGACCGGACCTTTCCCACCTTTGGCGCGCCTGCCCTTGCAGGCGCCCCGTCCTCTCAATCCGTACTTCAGTATTTCAGCGCCAGATGCTTGGGGTCCGGTGTGCGTAAGCGCTCGCTCAGCGGGTGCTGACGCTTGCGCAGCTCCGCCAACACCAGTTGTGCCACTTCCCGCGCTCCCAGGTGGTTCAGGTGCGTATCGTCCCTCACCCCCACCGGGTAATTGGGGTGCAACCCCGGGGCGATGTGCATAAAACGCAGGGCGCTATCGCGATCGCCCATGGCCTGGAAATATTCCCGGGTCACCACTTCCATGTCGATAAATTCCACCTTCTCCTGTGCGGCCACTTCGCGTACCAGCGGCGCATAGGGGTGGGTGTGCTTGATGGTGTTGTCACCATCAAAATAGCGGCGGGTGATGGGTGACATCAGGATCGGTTCGGCACCGGCCCCGCGCACATCGTTGATAAAACGGGACAGGTTTGCCTTGTACTGCTGCGGCGTGGTGTAGCGGTCTTTCTTGTGCTCGGACTCGTCATTGTGGCCGAACTGGATGATCACATAATCATCCTTTTGCAGATCGTCCATGATGCCGGCCCAGCGCCCCTCCTCGATAAAGGTGCGGGTACTGCGGCCGTTCATGGCCCGGTTATCGACCTTGACGCCGTCTTCAAAAAACACCGCAAAAGGCACGCCCCAGCCGGTTTCCGGGTAGTCCTTGAGCTCCTTGACCGACATGGTGGAGTCGCCGGCCATGAAGATGGTGGTGGTTTGCTGCGCGGCGGCAACCACCGCGCTGGCGCAGAGCAAAGCGCTGGCCACCAGCCCGCGCCGGATTGATTTACCCAGAGCATTCATCACTGGCAACCTCCCGTATTTATCGATCAAAAGCGCGTGGGTGGTATAAAGCTGCGCGGGCGCTCGGTGGGCATCGGAGCCGCGCGGCTCGGCTGCGGCGCCGCAAAACGCAACAATCCGGACTGGCCCTCGCAGGCTGGGGTCAGGTTCTGCCCCCAGCCTTCACCAGCGCACATGGCTACCGGGGCAATACTGCGCAGATGGTCATCGGCCGCTGCCCAGGCTTCCGGCAGCAGATACTGCACCGCCGTGCTGGCGCGAGGGCGAATTAGCTCGGAACCGATGCGTCCGCGCTGCCCCTGAGACACCTTGTAATCATCGGCCGAGGTGGGTGCGGTGGGCTTGTTGGTCACCGCGATGTCCCGCTCGATACCGTAGCGCAGGCTCATCATGGTTTCCTCAAACAGCATCGCCGTGTCTTCCCAGGGCGTGGTGTAGCTGTAGAAATCATTGGCGCTGTCCGGAAAGAAAAAACCGGCAATATCGCCCGGGGTATAGGCGCGCTGCTGGGCCGTGGCCTCTGCACCCCGCGAGCGCACTTCGGCCAAGTCGTACAGTTCCTGAGACAGCGGAGGGGAAACCGCGGTCACCAGTTCGTTCACCGCTGAACCACTCGCCGCCTGATTGAAGAAAATATCCCCACGATCCAGCCCGCTACGGATTTTTCCCTGTGACATGGCGTCATTGGCATGGGCCAGCTCGTGGTACAACAACGAACCCAGGTCCGCCTCCAGCTCATAGAAGGGCCGGGAGAAGCGGCTGGCCGTGTTGTAGCTATAAAAGGCATAGTCGTTATTTCTTACATACCGCCACGGCGTAACGAAATTGAGCGCAGAGCCAAAACCGCTGCGGTAATCCGGTATCTCGCTGATCACATCCCGCTCTTCCGGTGTCAGCCACAGGCTGTCCGGGTCGAGATAAATGGCGCCGGTGAGCTGCCAGTAAAACGACGGGCGCACATCACTGGAGATCACCACCGCGGTGGTGGCGCGCAGCATATTGGCAAAGTCGCCATAGGGGTCCAGCTCGCCAAGGAATCGCTCAAAACGCTCCCCCATCCAGTCGTGGGACACCAGCACATGGTCCATGATCTGGTCCACGCTCGGGGCGTTACTCGTCATGCCGATCACGGGCAAAGTGCCCAGAGTGCAGAGGTTGTCTTCCGTCAACTGGTTGGAGTAAACACAACCCGCCAGCACGTCCCGGTAGGGGCTATCGTCGCGATAACTGTACACATTGTTTAGCGGCTCGCTTTTCGCGCAGTACTGGCCGTCGCCGTCGCAGAAAAATTCGCTGGTGACTTGCGGGCGGTCCTGCACCACCACGTAGGCGATATCCGAAATACTGCCGCCGGTGGTTTCCAGGGTTCCTTCAATGGTAATGACCTGATCACCGCTTACCTTGGGCGCGGTGACAAATAGCACCGGCTGGCCGGAGTCATCTTCGGCCAGTGTTGCTATCGGGCCAGAGAGTTGCTCGAAACGCCAGGAGTTGACGCTGCCACTGTAGTCACTGGCATTCAGCCGCAGGGAGAACGACGCCCCTTCCGACACCGCGCGATCTGCGCGCAATTGCGCGCGCGCGGCGGAATTACCGGCATTGACCACCACATCAAACGTCTCCACCTGCTGATCGCCATCGGCATTGCTGGCGGTCAGCTGAAAGCGATAGCTGCCGCTGAACTTCGCATCGAAGCTGATACCCGCGGTGCCATTCCCCGCCAGCGGCCCCACATCCGGCCCGGCTAGCTGCACCCACTCAAACCGGTTGTAGCCGAGCTCTGACAGGCTCGCCACGATGCCAACCGAATCCCCCGCTTCAGCGCTACTATCGCCGGTGAGGGTAAGGATCGCAGGGGCCGGGGTAATCGGTGGCAGGCCGCCGGTATCATTGTCGTTACCGCCGCCGGAGCCGCCACCACAGGCAGTCAGCAGGGAAAGCGCAATGATTCCCAATGGGGCGCGCAGCAAGTGGCGCGCGGCGAGGGGTTTACGGGTTAAAGCGTGTTCGAGCGAGGCGGCCATATTTTGATCTTTCTTTTTATTGATGCTTTTTGTACGGAAACTCTGGTGACATAGATTACCACCGGCCTCCTCCGGGAGCGACTCCCCGCCATGACGACTCCGAACAGTCAAAACACAGGTATAAAAAAAGCGACCCCCGGAAGGGATCGCTTTGGGTGGCGAGTGATAACCCGTTAACTCACTGGCCAGTAGCTGGCCATTGGTTGCCCGGGGTTATCAGGCCGGGGTGAGTTTCCCCAGCACACTCTGCAGGCTCTCTTTCGCATCGCCAAACAGCATGCGCGAGTTGTCCTTGTAGAACAGCGGGTTGGATACGCCCGCGTAGCCGGACGCCATGGAGCGTTTCAGCACCACCACTTTGCCAGCCTTCCACACTTCCAGTACCGGCATGCCAGCGATGGGGGAACCGGGTTTTTCTACCGCGTCTGGATTAACGGTGTCGTTGGCACCAATCACCAGTACCAGATCGGTTTCCGGGAAGTCATCGTTGATCTCTTCCATTTCCAGCACGATGTCGTAGGGCACATTGGCTTCTGCCAGCAATACGTTCATGTGCCCGGGCAAACGGCCCGCTACCGGGTGGATACCAAAGCGCACGGTCTTGCCCGCTTTGCGCAGCTTGTCGGTAAGGTCACTCACCGCCTGTTGCGCATGGGCCACGGCCATACCGAAGCCGGGAACGATCACGATGTTTTTGGCATTTCTCAAATCGTCTGCCAGCTCATCGTGGGTGGTGGCTACCGCTTCACCTTCTTCTTCGCCGTCCGCGCTGGCAACTGTGCCATCAGAGCCGAAGCCGCCCAGAATCACACTGACAAAGGAGCGGTTCATACCGCGGCACATGATATAGCTGAGGATGGCACCGGAGGAGCCGACCAGCGCACCGATCACGATCAGCAGGTCGTTGCTGAGCATAAAGCCGGTGGCCGCGGCGGCCCAACCGGAGTAGCTGTTCAGCATGGAGATCACCACCGGCATATCCGCACCGCCGATGGCGGCGATCAGGTGGATACCCAGCAGCAGGGCGATACCGGTCATCACCAGCAGGTTGATGATGGTAGCGTTGCTCACGTCTGCAGGGATGAACTGGGCACCCAGCAGCACACAGATCACCAGTGCGATCAGGTTCAGCCAGTGGCGCGCCGGCAGCATCAGCGGTTTACCGGAGATCAGTCCCTGCAGCTTGCCGAAGGCAACGATGGAACCGGTCAGGGTAATGGCCCCGATAAACACGCCGATATAAATCTCGGAGTTGTGCACGATGTGCGCGGCACCTTCGAGATTGATGCGCGGATCCAGGTAGCCGCCCCAGCCGATCAGTACCGCCGCAAGCCCCACAAAGCTGTGCAGCAGCGCTACCAGCTGCGGCATCGCGGTCATTTCGACCTTGCGCGCCAGGTGAATACCGATCACCGCACCCACGCCCATGGCGATACCGACGGGCAGGTAGGCACCGGAAGTGATGCCAGCCACGGTGGCGATGATGGCAACTGCCATCCCCACCATGCCGTAGTAGTTGCCGCGTCTTGCGGTTTCATGGGTAGACAGTCCGCCGAGGCTCAGGATGAACATCACCGCGGAGAACAGATAAGCCATGGAAATTACACTATTCATGTCTCTTTCTCCTTAGCGACGGAACATTTTGAGCATACGGTGGGTAACAAAGAACCCGCCGAAGATATTGATACTGGCGAACAGCACCGCGATAAATGCCATGATCGTGACGATGAAGGAACCGGTGGCCCCAACCTGCAATAGCGCACCGATGATCACGATACCGGAGATGGCGTTGGTCACACTCATCAGCGGCGTGTGCAGGGCGTGGGATACATTCCAGATCACCTGCCAACCGATAAAGATCGCCAGCACAAACACGGTAAAGTGGGCCACAAAGTCCGCCGGCGCGGATTTGCCCAGTGCCAGTAACAGCGCACCAGCCACAGCCCAGAATGCGATAAGCGACAGTGGCGAAGACTTCTTCTCCGGCTTGGGCTCCACCTGGATCTGCGGCTCCGGCTTTTTCTGCTGCGGTGCCGCAGAGATTTTCGGCGCGGGCGGCGGCCAGGTAATTTCACCCTCCTTCACCACCGTGGCACCGCGGATCGCCTCATCTTCGAAATTGATGTCGATCTCGCCGTTTTTCTCCGGTGTCATATCGGTCAACAGATGACACAGGTTGGTGGCATACAGGGTGGAAGACTGAGTCGCCGCACGGCTAGGCAGGTTGGTGTATCCAATGACGGTCACACCGTTCTTGACGACTTTTTTATCCGCTTCCGTAAAGTCGCAGTTACCGCCCATTTCCGCGGCCAGGTCCACTACTACGGAGCCTTCGGCCATGGTTTCCACCATGTCCGCCAGCCACAGCTTCGGTGCGGGCTTGCCGGGGATCAGCGCAGTGGTAATGACAATATCCACTTCCTTGGCCTGTTCCCGGAACAGAGCCATTTCCGCATCGATAAATTCCTTGGACATTTGCTTGGCGTAACCGCCAGTGCCGGAGCCGTCTTCCTCGATTTCCACGGTGAGGAATTCCGCTCCCATGGACTCTACCTGCTCGCGTACTTCCGGGCGGGTATCGAAGGCGCGCACGATGGCACCCATGCTTTTCGCGGTGCCAATGGCAGACAGCCCGGCAACACCGGCACCGATAACCAGCACTTTGGCCGGCGGGATTTTGCCCGCGGCAGTGATCTGGCCGGTAAAGAAACGCCCGAACTCGTGCGCCGCCTCGATTACCGCGCGGTAACCGGCGATGTTGGCCATGGAGCTCAGCGCATCCATTTTTTGTGCGCGGGAAATTCGCGGGATCGACTCCACCGCCAGCGCATTAATGTTTTTGTCCGCGAGCTTTTTCAGCAGCGCTTCATTTTGTGCCGGCTTGAGGAAGGCCACCAGCGTAGCGCCGCTGGGAATCAGATCCAGCTCCGCCTCATTGGGTTGCTGTACCTTCAACACAATGCCCGCCTGGCTCAGGCACTCTGCTGCGTTAGCGCAGAGTTTAGCCCCCGCCTGTTCATATTCTGCATCGGGGAAGCTGGCAGCTTCACCGGCCCCCTGTTCGATGGCAACGTCAAAGCCCAGCGCCTGCAAGCGCTTTACGCTGGCTGGCGATGCCGCGACCCGCGCCTCGCCCGGCGCGGTCTCCTTTGGTATGGCAATAATCACCGTTTGTGCTCCCGTACAAAAATTGTCGTTTTTATCGATTTCTGAATATAGCGCCTGAACGAACTACCCCGATTGATGGGATCCTTCTTTTACCATTGCTATTTAATCCCAAACCTAACTAATCCCGAATCGTTCGCACCGTCATCAGGATACTCTGATTCAAGGGCGAAAACGGGCATCCCCGAAAAAATAGTTTTTCGGAAAATTAAATGCAATTCGGCAGGGCCATGAATTAAAGAGAATAAATATCGGCAAAGGAAATAGAGGATTCTTATTACTCGTTTAGCGCAATACTATTGAAAATGCGGAAAATCGATTAAAAAACAGCAGAAACAGTTACCGAAGTAACGAATAACGCGAAGATGAGCCTGACTTTGGTGACTTTGCATAAAATTTACCGATCTTTATCAAACAGGCCCACAACGATGAAAACCATGTAAAAACTATTCGCTCCAGTTCATATAAAGAAAGCTTTATTTAACTATTCCAAACGGTTTATCAATATCACCAATAAATAATAACGCTTTGCTATGGATATAAGTCAGTAATGGAATAGGTATCTTTTAAAACTAATTATTGGGGAAGCCGAATACATTTCCGGGAATATTCACAATGCCGATTTGGCGGCTGGATCCACTCGCAAGAAACCCAGCCCGCCCAATTGCTGTTGCACCTCATCGGACTGCAGAAACTGCAGCAGGCGGATAGCGAGATCGCGCTGGCGGGTGTTACGCAGGATGACCATTTGCTGGTGAATGGGCGGATGAAAGTGCGCGGGAATCCGCATGAACTGCCCATGACGCCCGGTGGCGAGCGCCTGCCCGTAAGGAATCAGCCCCATGTCGCCCTGCCCCTGGTGCAGGAGTATCTGGGCGTGCCCCGCGTGCCCTGCAAATACCACCCGCCCGCGCAGCCGCGGCCACAAGCGCAGTTTTTTCAGCATACGCACCGCGGCATCCCCATCCGGCGCCAGCTGTGGGTCGGCAACCACCAGCTTGTGCTTGCCGCGCCCCAGTAACAGGATCAGCTGGCGCGGCGTCAGGGTAGCGTCGTTGCGAGCAAGGTTGGCGGTGAGGGTAGAGAAACCTGAGGATTTATCCGCAGAGATCTGCCGATTAACCCACAGGGCCAACTGGCCCCGGGCGTAGGTCTGGCGACTGGCGGCGACGGTGAGGCCGGCTTTTTCCAGCAACACTGGGCGGGCGCTGTCGGCAGAAAGGAAAAGGTCGAAGGGTTCACCGGCACGGATCTGGCTATACAACAGACCGCTGGCTCCGGCAGTGATCTTGAGGCGGCACCCGCAACGGGATTCAAAGCTCTCCCGCAATGCCTCCACGGCCGGCTGAAAACCGGCATCCACCGCCAGCCGCAGCTCTGGCGGTTGGCGCGAACCACAACTGCCAAGCAGCAATAGCATGACGCACGTGAGCACACCTGCCAGTAGCCGAACTCGCAACCCAGTAGCCATGGACACCAACCTCTCTGTCCCGGAAACCCTGATTCACCGGAGCTGCACCCCGGAAGCACCGCTGGCCTCTCACGCCATTGGCCTCACACGCGTTTGATTGCACGCACCAGCGTGCCCCAGCCCCGGCAGGGCCCGAGCACCTCAAGGCAGCAGGCGCTGGAAGTCCTCTGGGCGGTTGACGTTCAGATGCCAATCACCAGCGGGTTCTGGCAGCTGCATACACCCCAGATAGCCAAACAGCGCGCGCACCGACCCAATGACCTGACCGGTGACCGCTGCATCCAGGTAACTTCGACAACGATCATTCAGGGGCAACCAGCACGGCAGGTAAACGTCGCCAATACAGACTACCTGCTCCACCGTCTGTCCCGCTGCACATAGCTGATGCAACAGTGCCGAGCTCAGCAATGGCATATCCACCGGTAACACTAACAGCGCATCGCACGGCAGTGCCCAGCTGTCCAGATGCCGCGCTATCGCCTGCAAACCACCAAGTGGCCCGGCGTCGGGGACCCGGTCCGGTATGCCTCCGGGCCTCGCGCCGCTCACCATCGTCGGCATCATTACGATGCCTTCTGACGGCTGCAGCCCATCGATCACATACTTGGCCTGCTCCAGAAGCGTGCGCCCATTGGATAATTTTAGCAGGGCCTTGTCTTTTCCCATGCGGCTGGACTGGCCGCCCGCCAATACCAACGGACACACCCGCTTCTGCACCGGCGCTCGGCCCCGCTCCTGACTGAAAAACTCGGAATTTGCCGTCATCTGTCGAAAAGGTTCCTGTACATCCACCCCAAACTCGTCGCACCACTCTCCGGGCTTCCCCCGCCAGCGTCAAGCCTAAGTACCGCCCGCAAAGCTCGCTGGCAAGATTTGACGCCCTGCGTGCTGCTGCGCGCCAGCCGCTAGAACGAGCAGACCTAGAATGCTTTTCACGCCGAGTGAGACTTCAGCGACCAGCTCTCACTCCACTATCTCTATATTATTACGCTGGCGGCTCAGTCGTTGTTTCTGGCATCAAGCTTGCAGCAACTTTGCATAAATTCTATAGCGATCGCGCCAGCCAAGAGTACGGCAACGAACTCGACCTGGTCGCGACCTATGCCATAACAAAAAATATCGGCCTGCTCGCCAAGTACGCCACCTACGATGCCGATACGTTCAGCACCGATACGGACAAATTTTGGCTGCAGTTCGAACTGAAGTTTTGACCAAGCGATGACGACCACACCTGTATCAGCATCTGTCAGTATCTTGCTGGTTGATGACCAGACCGAACGCGCCGCCATGGTGGCCGCGCAGCTCACCGCTGCCGGCTACAACCTGCTGGCGCAACTCTCCAGTGCCGAAGGCCTGCTATTCCAGGTCGAGAAGCACCGTCCGGACATCGTCCTGATCGATATCGAATCCCCAGACCGGGATATTCTCGAAAGCCTTTCCGTAATCAACCAGCACAACCCAACACCGGTGGCGATGTTCTCCGCCCGTGGCGGTGCTGAGTTTATTACCAGCGCAGTCGAGGCCGGCGTCAGCGCTTATATGGCAGAGGGGCTTTCGGCGGAGCGCGTGGCACCGGCCATCGAGATCGCCATGGCCCAGTTCCGCAGCTACCAGCAGCTGCGGCAGTCTCTGCAGCGTACCCAGCAGCAGCTGGATGAACGCAAAATTATCGAGCGCGCCAAGGGACTACTGATGGCGCGCAAGAATATCAGTGAGCAGGCGGCTCACCAGACCCTGCGCACCCTGGCCATGAATAGCAACTCCACCATGCGCAATGTGGCAGAACAAATCGTCGCCCATTTACAGGCGCCCGTTCGATAACGCAGGAAGCAAGACAGCGTCCCAGAAAGTGCCGGAACCCAGCGCAAAAATTTTGAGATTACCGAGAGTACAACCGTGAGCAGCCTGCAAGCCGAAAAGCCTAACCTGAAACTCCTATACCTGCGCCTCACCGACAGCGCGCCGCTTATCATTGCCCGCGAACTGGGCCTGTTTGAACGCTATGGCCTGAAGGTCGAGCTGCAGCGGGAAACCTCCTGGGCTACATTGCGCGACAAATTGATCGGTGGTGCCGCCGATGCCGCCGCCATGCTGGCACCGATGCCACTGACCCTGAAACAGACCCTGCCGAACTGCGAGGAAGAGCTGCTCAGTGGCCTGATCCTGAGCTGTAACGGCAATGGCATTACCCTCTCGAAAACCCTTTACGATCGTCTTCAACCGGCAACCGATGACGCTGCGGGCACCGGCGCCGCACTCAGCGCGTTCATCCGCGCTCGCGCCGAAAGCGAAACCCCACTGACCTTTGCCAGCGTCTACCCCTTTTCCAGCCACACCCTGCAACTGCGCCATTGGCTGAGCAGCGCCGGCATCAACCCGGATACCGACGTACGCCTGCTGGTTCTGCCACCGGAACAGATGGTGGATCATTTGCGCCGCGGCGATATCGACGGTTTCTGTGTAGGTGAACCCTGGAACACCATCGCCGTGCAGGAGGGTATCGGCGTGATTGCCACACCGAACAATGCCATGATGCCGGCGATGCCGGAAAAGGTGCTGGCGGTTACCCGCAGCTGGCACCAAACCAACCCGGCCACACATCTCGCGCTGCGCGCGGCGCTACTGGAAGCCTGCGGCTGGTTGAGCGATCGCAGCCAGCGCCGCGATGCCGTGGGTATCCTGGCACGACCTGAGTACCTGGATCTGCCGGAGGAAACTATCGCCCTGTCGCTGAACGACCAACTACTGCGTCGGCAGGATCGCGTACCCACGGAAAACACCGGCTGGCACCTCTTCGCCCACCCCCAGTCCGACCACGGACGCCCTACCGACAAGAAAGCGCGCGAATTGCTAATCCTGTGCAATGACATTGCCCCGGTCGACACCGATACCACACAACTATTTCAGGCAGATCTGTACCAGCAGACCCTGGACTTCATTCGACACCGCCACATCCGTGTCGCCACTTAGGCATACAGGGCTGCGGGAGCGTTAACCAGCCCCTCGCGCACGCACGCCTCCGGTGCACTCCCGCCCACCGGAGGCCCAAAACACCCCAAAACGGGGCGCCAGAAAAGTCCGCTGCACCATCACCGTGGCCGATCAGCGCCCTTCCGATTCCCCTCAGCACCACTTCTTCAGCGCGATGCGCCAAAGTTTTGCGCTGCCACGCACCAGAATTGAATCCATGCACGAATATCAGGCAGGGTGGCACAAATATTGAATTACTTACTGCAACACAGCGCGTGAGGTCAGCCCGGTTTACCCCGGGCTGCCATTGCGATACGGACAGCGAAGTCCACCGGCGGCAGCCAGGTTGCCCCGTGGGCTTTTTTTATGCCCGCAATTTGGGACGGTTGCCACGATGACGACAGGCTGACTCAGAACATCGACTAACGGGATAAAAGTATGTCCAGCGATTCTTTAAATCTGTTTTCCTTTAAAGGAAAGATCCGGGTGCTACATCTGACCTGGATCGCGTTCTTTATTACGTTCTTTGCCTGGTTCAACCACGCACCACTGTTGATGTCGATCGCCGACAGCCTGTCACTCACCTCCGATCAGGTAAAGACTCTGCTGATTCTGAACGTGGGGCTGACCATCCCGGCGCGGGTCATCATCGGTATGCTGACCGATAAATACGGGCCGCGTCTGACCTACTCCCTGCTGCTGGCCATCGGCAGTATCCCCTGCTTTATCTTCGCACTGGCAGACAGCTTTGCCGCCGCCGCCATTGGCCGCTTCCTGCTGGGCTTTATCGGTGCAGGCTTTGTTATTGGTATCCGCATGGTGTCCGAGTGGTTTCCGGCCAAACAACTGGGTGCGGCAGAAGGCATTTACGGCGGCTGGGGCAACTTTGGTTCCGCGGCCGCGGCCATGAGCCTGCCGACCATCGCACTATTGTTTGGTGGCGACACTCCAGGACAAGAGGGCTGGCGTTATGCCATCGGTCTCACCGGTGTGATTGCGCTGGTATACAGTGTGATCTACTACCGCTCAGTAACCGACACCCCCAAGGGCGGAACCTATTTCAAACCGAAGAAGATCGGCGGCATGGAAGTGTCCAGCCCTTCGGACTTCGTGCTGCTGCTGATCATGAAAGTGCCGATGTACGCAGCACTGGCGCTACTCACCTGGAAGCTCTCTCCACATGGAGTCGGCATTCTGGCGCAGCCGGTGGCGGTTGTAATTTATGTGGCACTGGCAGCACTGTATGTGTTTGATGCGAAGAAGTGTTACGACATCAATAAAGAGCTCTTCGTGCAGCTGCCGGAGCCGATTCACCGCTACAAGTTCAAGCAGGTGGCGGTTTTGAACATTCTGTACTTCGCGACCTTTGGCTCTGAACTTGCGGTAATTTCGATGTTACCGCTATTTTTCTCGGAGACCTTTACTCTGGATCCGGTGAAGGCGGGCCTGCTGGCTTCGGCTTATGCGTTTATGAACCTGATGTCTCGCCCGGCGGGCGGCCTGATCAGCGACCGGTTCGGGCGCAAGAGCACGTTGCTGATCCTGACAGCTGGTCTGGCGCTGGGTTACCTGACCATGAGCATGATCGATAGCGAGTGGCCGCTGTATCTGGCGGTGGCTGCGGCGATGGCATGCTCGTTCTTCGTGCAGTCGGGTGAGGGCGCGGTGTTTGCGGTGGTACCGCTGATCAAGCGTCGCCTGACCGGGCAGATTGCGGGAATGACCGGGGCTTACGGCAATGTAGGCGCGGTGTTTTACCTCACGGTATTGAGCATGGTTTCGTACGAGACCTTCTTCTTGGTAATTGCCGGCACTGCGGTACTCGGCTTTGTCACACTGTTGTTCCTGGAGGAGCCGGAAGGTCAGATGGCAGAGGTCATGCCGGATGGTAGTGTTTCTCTGATTGACGTTGCTTAATTTAAATTCCCGGGCAGCCGTTAACAGGTTCCCGGGCCCACTCCATCACTTACTATTGCCGGCACCAATTTGAACACCACCTGCGAAACCATCACTGTGCCCGATTCCGACCTACAGGCTTCCAATTCCGAAAACCTCGAGTTCGCGACGGCCACTGAGTGCGGCCAGCGCGCTTACAACGACGACGCGGTTGCGGTCTACCGGGCCACAGGCAGTGATCGGCGTTACCGCGGTTCACTGGTGGCGATTGCGGATGGCGTTGGCAGTGCCGAGGCCGGGGGTGCAGCGGCGCGGGCGGCGGTGAGCGGATTTATTTCCGACTATTACAGTACGCCGGACTCCTGGTCGGTGAAGCAGGCGGCTGCGCGGGTCTTGCATGCGCTCAATAGCTGGCTGTATCGCCAGAGCGGCGGTGCCGATGAGGTGCAGCGGGGCTGGCTGACGACCTTTTCGGCGGTGGTGCTGAAGGGAGCCACGGCGCATCTGATCCATATTGGCGACTCGCGTATTTACCGGTTGCGGGATGGCAAGCTGGAGTGCCTGACACAGGATCACAGTCGCACCCTGGGACCGGGGCGGACGTTCTTAAGCCGGGCGCTGGGCATGGATGCGCATATCGAGGTGGATTACCGGCAGGAGTCGCTGGAACCGGCCGACCTGTTTTGTGTGACGACGGATGGAATTCACGACTTCTTGCCCCACAGGCAGTTCGCCCATCTGCTCACTGAACATCAACTACAAGCGGCGCAGCCATTGCTGGCGGCTGCGCTGGATAACGGTAGCGAGGACAATCTGAGCCTGGCGTTGTGCCGGGTGAATGTCGTGGACTCACTGGAGGCGGAGGATGTGATACTGGCGACGAGCCAGCTGCCCTTTCCGCCACCGTTGCAGCCGGGCAACAAGATCGACGGCTACGAGGTACTGCAGGAGCTGCATGCGAGCAGCCGCAGCTATTTGTACCTGGTGCGGGATATGACATCCCACGCGCTGCGCGCTTTGAAAGCACCGTCAGAAAACTTTAGTGATGACCCAGCCTATATAGAGCGGTTCATTGCTGAGGAATGGACTGGGCGCCGGCTCGAGCACCCGGCCATTGTAAAGGTGTTTCCGCCACGCAAGGAACGCAAGTTCCTCTATCACGTCCTGGAGTATGTAGATGGACAGAATCTGCGGCAGTGGATGCAGCTGAACCCGGAGCCACCACTGGATCACGTACGTAACCTGATTGAGCAATTGGTGAGCGCACTGCGCCGTCTGCAGCGGCTGGAGATCGTGCACGGGGACCTGAAGCCAGAAAATATCATGTTGGATTCTTCCGGCCGCCTGAAGCTAATCGACCTGGGCGGCGCCAATGCGGCTGGCTTGGAGGAATTATTGCGCTACCAAGGCAGCGCGCCACCGGGCAGCAAAAATTACTGTGCACCGGAATATTTCTGTGGGGATGCGGCCAGCCACCGATCGGATATTTTTTCTCTCGGGGTCATTGCCTATGAGCTACTGACCGGTCATTACCCCTATAAGGAACGTTTCGGCAGCAGTCACTATCAATTGAAGAGTTACGCCAGCCTGAAGTATCTGAGTGCGCGCAAGCACCGGAATGATATTCCAGACTGGATCGACGGCGCCCTGCGCCGTGCCTGCGCACCCGACCCCAAAACACGCTACCCGGCGCTGTCCGAGTTCGTACACGATCTCCGCACGCCGAACAAGCGCTTCAATACCGCCGACAAGCCGCCACTAATGGAGCGCAATCCATTGCTGTTCTGGCAAATTGTCGCCGCGCTGGCGATTTTTTCGCATCTTTTATATTTCCTGTAGGCGCCATATAAAAAACCTTAAGCAACGCAGCGCTTTATTCAGGCAACTTGTCCGCCCCAGAGCCACGTAATACCTGTCGCTACATCACAGGAGCCTGCATCACAGAAATCCCGCCCGCACTTCTTTGAGGCAAAACCCCATCTGACGCACCACTTTATTGCAGCTCATATGCCCTGGTCATCGCCAAACCGCATCAACACTGTGGATGTGCGGGTTTTTGGCGGCGGAAGAAATTGGCACAGAGATTGAATACCAATAGTCACAATCCGAAATTCTTTTAGCAAGGCAACGGCGCCTACCACTCTTCGACAGAAGAGGGGACGCCCGTGAGCCTCTCGCGCCCCAGGCCCTCCCCCAGCGCTTCACTTCTGTCGAACGATTCAGGCACAAACGGCAGAGATTATGGTTAAGCAAAAAATCGTCGTCATCGGCAACGGCATGGTGGGTCACCACTTCCTGGAACAACTGGCAAACCGTCCCGAACGGGAACTGTTTGACGTACTCGTTTTCTGCGCCGAACCCCGTCCCGCCTACGACCGGGTTCACCTCTCCGAGTACTTCGGCGGTCGCACCGCCGACGACCTGGCCATGGGCAAGGTGGAGCAGTACCGCGAATGGGGCTACGATCTGCGCCTGAACGATGCAGCCGTCAGCATCGATCGCGAAAATAAAATCGTGACTTCCGCTAGCGGTGCTTCCGCAGCGTACGACCACCTGGTTCTGGCCACCGGCTCCTACCCCTTTGTGCCGCCAATTCCCGGCCACAAGCATGACAAGTGCTTCGTTTACCGTACCATTGAAGACCTCGACAACATCCAGGCCGCCGCCAAAGACGGCAAGGTGGGCGTGGTTGTGGGCGGTGGCCTGCTGGGTCTGGAAGCGGCCAACGCACTCAAGCAGCTGGGTTTGGAAGCCCACGTGGTGGAGTTCGCCCCGGGCCTGATGTCCGTGCAGCTGGACGAAGGCGGCTCCAAACTGCTGCGCGAAAAGATCCAGGCGCTGGGCGTAACCGTCCACACCAGCACCGCCACGGAGCTGATTGAAGAGGTCGATGGCGGCCGTCTGCGCATGACCTTTCAAGACAAAGGCGAGAGTAAAGGCGACAAGTCCCTGGATACCGACCTGATCGTATTCTCTGCCGGCATCCGCCCGGAAGATAGCCTGGCGAAGTCCGCCGGTATCGAACTGGGTGAGCGCGGCGGTATCGTGGTCGACAACCACTGCCGCACATCCGATAAGAACATTTACGCCATCGGTGAGTGTGCCCTGTTCAATAACTTTATCTTCGGTCTGGTAGCGCCCGGCTACACCATGGCACGCACCGCTGTTTCCCTGCTGTGTGGGGAGGCGGCGGAGTTCAACGGTGCGGACATGAGCACCAAGCTGAAACTATTGGGCGTGGAAGTAGGCTCCATTGGCGACGCCCATGGCCGTGCGGAAGGCTCCGCGGCGATCACCTTCGTGGACGAGCAGACCGGCGTGTACAAGCGGATGATTACCGACCGCGAAGGCAAGAAACTGCGCGGTGCCGTACTGGTGGGCGACACCGGTGATTACGACACCCTGCTGCAATATCACCTGAACGATATGGACCTGCCGGAGCACCCGGAGCAATTGATCCTGCCGGCTCTGGACGGCGCAGCACCGGCACTGGGTGCCGATGCACTGCCAGACACCGCCACCATCTGCTCCTGTCACAACGTGAGCAAGGGCGATATTGTCGGCGCGGTTCAGGGTGGTTGCTGCTCTTTGGGCGAGGTCAAGGACTGCACCAAGGCATCCACCGGCTGTGGCGGCTGTGCGGCGCTGCTGAAAAATGTAGTGGATACAGAACTCGCTGCGCTGGGTGTGGAAGTCAATAACGATCTGTGCCCACATTTCCCTTACACCCGCCAGGAAATTTTCCATATGGTGCAGGTGGAGGAAATTAAAACCTTTGACGAGCTGCTGCACAGGCATGGCACCGGCAAGGGCTGTGAAATCTGTAAGCCGACGGCGGCATCCATCTTTGCCTCCCTGTGGAATGAACATATCCATAACAAGCCCCACGTTGGCCTGCAGGATACCAACGATACGTTCATGGCGAATATGCAGAAAAACGGCACCTATTCCGTGGTACCGCGTATTGCCGGTGGTGAAATCACCCCGGACAAGCTGATTGTTCTCGGGCAGGTGGCGAAGAAGTATGACCTGTACACCAAGATCACCGGCGGCCAGCGGATCGACCTGTTCGGCGCACGCTTGGAGGAACTGCCGGAGATCTGGCGCGAGCTGACCGATGCGGGCTTTGAGACGGGCCACGCTTACGGAAAGTCTTTGCGTACGGTGAAGTCCTGTGTCGGCAGTACCTGGTGTCGCTTCGGGGTGCAGGACAGTGTGGGCATGGCGCTCACCGTGGAGAACCGCTACAAGGGCCTGCGTTCGCCACACAAGATCAAGATGGCGGTTTCCGGTTGTACCCGTGAGTGTGCAGAGGCACAAAGTAAAGATATTGGGGTGATCGCGACGGAAAACGGCTGGAACCTGTACGTTTGTGGCAACGGCGGTATGCGTCCGCGCCATGCGGACCTGTTTGCTACAGATCTGGACGATGTGACTCTGATTAAATATATCGATCGGGTGTTGATGTTCTATGTGCGCACGGCCGACAAGCTGCAGCGTACTTCGGTGTGGATGGAGAACCTGGAAGGGGGTCTGGATTACCTGCGTGAGGTAGTCATCGAAGACAAGCTGGGTATCTGCGAAGAACTGGAACGCCAGATGGGCAATGTGGTTGGCACCTACCAGTGTGAATGGAAAACCGCGATCAACGACCCGGAGATGCTGAAGCGCTTCCGCCAGTTTGTGAACACCGACGAGAAAGACGAGAAGATCGTGTTCGTGGAAGAGCGCAAGCAACGTCGCCCGGCCACTGAAGAAGAAATCGTCAAGATTGCTGAGCCGGCTTAGGGGCTTTTGTAGCCCGGTGGCGGTGGAGCACCGGGTGTAAAGTTTCAGGACCACTGTAAACCCATCCCTGGGCGTTGCGGCGCAAACTTCCTGTTTGCGACGCTCCTGAAACTTTACACCCGGCACTCCACCTTCACATCTACCTTCTGCGTGTAGCGCGCTAATAGTGAGTTAATGATTTTTCACCACCCTACTCTTTCCATTCCTAAGTGGAGAACCAGAATGAGCGAAGTTGCCATAACCCGCGCCGAGTGGCTGCAAGTCTGCAAGCGATCAGATCTTGTAGCCAATTCCGGAGTATGCGCTCTTGTGGGCGGTCGTCAGATTGCCCTGTTTTTTTTACCCGACCAGGAACCCCAGCTGTACGCCATAGACAACTGGGACCCTATTGCCAACGCCGGCGTTATCGGCCGCGGCTTGGTTGCGGAGATCAACGGTGACCTGACCGTGGCATCGCCGCTGTACAAGCAACACTACCGACTGACCGACGGCCAGTGCCTGGAAGAGGAAGACATTCAGCTGGATACCTTTCCCATTGCCTTTGAAGGCGATGACGTGTTGATTCAGGTCGGTTAATACAACGCACATAAACAAGCAGTCGACGATGGCATTAACAGAACTGTTCAGCGCCCGCAGGTCCTGCACTACCTGCCCTTATTGCGGGGTGGGGTGTGGGGTGGCGGCGACGCGGGAGTCCAGTCCGGCCTCGGGTGAGGAGGTAATCCGAATTCAGGGGGACACGCAGCATCCGGCAAATTTTGGAAAGCTGTGCGTCAAGGGCTCTTCCCTGGCGGATACGCTCGGTGACCATGGGCGGCTGTTAAAGCCGAAGTTGCACGGCGAGGAGTGTGATTGGGATACGGCAATGGAATTTGCCGCGTCCAGGCTGCGTGCGACCATCGATGAGCACGGACCGGATTCTGTGGCGTTTTACCTGTCCGGCCAGTTGCTGACAGAAGACTATTACGTGGCCAACAAGCTGATGAAAGGGTTTATCGGCACGGCCAACGTCGATACCAATTCTCGCCTGTGTATGTCCTCTGCCGTAGCCGCCTACAAACGCGCGTTTGGCGCCGACGCGGTGCCCTGCAATTACGAGGATCTGGACGAGGCGGAGTTGGTGGTACTGATCGGCTCAAATGCCGCTTGGACCCATCCGATTCTGTTCCAACGCATGCAGGCAGCCAATGCCAAGCTGGTGGTGGTCGACCCTCGCAGCAGTGCTACTACGGAAATGGCGGATCTGCATCTGGCGATTACCCCGGGCAGTGATGCGGCGCTGTTTAACGGGTTGCTACATTACCTGACCGAATCCGGTGCGCTGGATCAGCGATTCATCGACAATCACACGGAAAACTTTGCCGATACGCTCTACGCCGCAGCGGAATGGACACCGGAGAAGGTGGCGAAATACTGCAGCGTCGATCTGGAACAGTTACTCGAATTCTATGCGCTGTTCAGTAGAACAGAGAAGACGGTGAGCTTCTATTCCCAGGGTGTCAACCAGTCCAGCACCGGCACCGACAAGAACAACACCATTATCAATTGCCACCTGGCTACCGGGCGTATCGGTAGGCCGGGTTGCGGCCCCTTCTCCATCACCGGCCAGCCCAATGCCATGGGCGGTCGCGAAGTGGGCGGCCTGGCGAATATGCTCGCCGCGCATATGGACTTCACCGAGGACAATATCGACCGCGTGGGCCGGTTCTGGAGTGCCGCGAAGATGGCACAGGGCCCCGGTCTGAAGGCGGTGGAGCTGTTTGATGCGGTGGAAAGCGGCCAAATCAAAGCGGTGTGGATCATGGCCACTAACCCGGCGGTGAGTATGCCCGACGCCCGCCGTGTCGCTGCGGCACTGAAACAGTGCCCCACGGTGATTGTGTCCGACTGCGTGGGCGATACCGATACCGCGCGCTGTGCCGACCTGCTGCTGCCCGCCACCACCTGGGGGGAAAAGACCGGTACCGTCACCAATTCCGAGCGCCGCATCTCCCGCCAGAAGGGCTTCCTGCCCAAACCGGGCGAAGCACGCCATGACTGGGAGATTGTTTGCGATGTGGCCGGGCGTCTCGGCTTTGCTGAAGCCTTTAACTTCCAGTCTCCTGCTGAAATTTTTCGCGAGCACGCTGCACTGTCCGGCTTCGAGAACAACCGCGAGCAAACCCGCCGCGCCTTCGATATTTCCGCACTGGCGAATATTAGCGATCAGGAATACGACTTCCTTACCCCGGTGCAATGGCCGGTCAATGGAGAACATCCGCAGGGTACGGCGCGCCTGTTCGGCGATGGTGATTTCTACACTCCCAGCGGCCGCGCCCGCTTCATTGCGGTTCAGCCACAGTGCCCGAAACAGGAAACCCGCGACGAATATCCGTTGATACTGAATAGCGGCCGCTTGCGCGATCAGTGGCACACCATGACCCGCACCGGCCGTGCGCGTAAACTGCTGGATCACAGTGAAGCACCGGAGCTCCATGTACACCCGCAGGAAGCATCAAAGTTCGGTATCGAAGACGCGCAACTGGTGCGCGTAGCAAGCGAAAAAGGTCAGTTTTTTGGCCGCGCCAGGGTGACTGCCAGCCAGAAACCGGGCCAACTGTTTGCCCCGATCCACTGGAGCGACAGCCTCGCCCACAATGCCACCGTCAGTGCTCTCGCCATTCCGTTCACTGACCCGGTGTCTGGCCAACCAGAGCTGAAACAGGTTGCGGTAAAACTGGAACCCCTCATTGCCCACAGTTACGCCTGCCTGCTGCTGCGCACCAAAGCCGCCGAAGAGCTCCACAGCTGTTTGCAGGCCGGCGACTCGCAGCTGTTTGAAACCATCCTGCACTGGTACCGGGTACCGGTAGAAGGCGGCTATCGCTTTGAACTGGCCTTGAAGAAACAGCCAGACTGGCAATCCTTGGCCGAAAAGCTATTCAGCCTGAGCGGCAAGCAGCTCAATCGCAAACAGTTACAGCTACCCAGTGGTGAACGCTGGCTGCTGCACAGCGAACATATGGAATTGCTGGTATTTACCAGTGCGGCTTGGCAGACCCTGCCCGATCGCAAGACTCTGGAAAATGCTTTGCAGGAGCCCCTGCCAGACGCTCCCGCCACACTCCTCCACGACGTGCCGGCGGGAGCGCAAATGGTATGTACCTGTCTGCAGGTTTCCCGCAAGGAAATCGAGACGGCCATTGCCGAAGGTGCGGCGTCTGTGGATGCACTGGGTGAACTTTTAGGCTGCGGTACCAATTGCGGTTCCTGCAAACCGGAGATTTCCGCGTTGCTGACGACCAATCTCGCGGTCGCTGTCGGCTAAGACTTGGCAGAACCCACTCCGGCCGGCTATCTTGCGGGGCAAGCAGATAGAAAATAAAGGCAAGCATTATGTCAGACGTCTGTGCAGAAAACGGCCTGCGCTCCGTAGAAGTCGCCAAGCGAATGCTGATCGACAGTATCCACCCGATTACTGCTACCGAAACGATTCCCCTGGGCCAGGCCTGTGGCCGGGTACTGGCAGAACCGGTACTGGCGGCACTGGACCTGCCTCCCTGCGACAACTCCGCTATGGACGGTTACGCTCTGTGTGGTGCACACGACAGTTACACCATCATCGGCAAAAGCCTCGCCGGCCACCCGTTTACCGGGGCCCTGGAACCGGGACAGGCCATTCGCATCACCACCGGCGCCGCCGTCCCCTCTGGTGCAGATAGAGTGCAGATGCAGGAAAACTGCAGCCTGGATGGCGAGCAGCTCACCATGAGCCGCCCCGCCAAACCCGGCGAGAACATTCGCCGCCGCGGCGAAGACGTGCACACCGGCCAGAGCCTGATCCCGCTGGGCTCCAAAATCAAAGTCCCGCACATTGCCCTGCTCGCTGGCGCGGGCGTGGCGGAAGTGACGGTGGTACGCAAACTCAAGGCGGCGTTGCTCTCCATCGGTGACGAGCTGAAACCCATCGGCACGCCGCCCGCGGCTTTGGGCAGTGGTGATATTTACGATAGCAACCGTATTGCGCTGCAGGCGGCACTGGAGCAACTGAACGTAGATATCCTCGACCTTGGCTGTTGGCCGGACCAACCGGACAAGATTCGCGAGGCGTTTCTTAAAGCCCGCGATAATGCGGATTTTGTGGTTACCAGCGGCGGGGTTTCTGTAGGCGAGGCAGACTTCACCAAAACCGTTTTGCAGGAACTCGGGGAAATCGACTTCTGGAAACTCGCCATCAAACCCGGCAAACCGTTTGCCTTCGGCCGCCTGCCCAAATCCGACGGTGAAACCCTGTTCTTCGGCCTCCCCGGCAACCCGGTCTCCGCGATTGTCACACTTCACCAACTGGTTGTTCCCGCGCTGGAAAAAATGCGGGGCACCGCTGCACCATTCCGCCAGCCGCCACTTCAGGTGCGCGCGCGCCTACTAAACAATATCCGCAAAAAACCCGGCCGCACGGACTACCAGCGTGGTTTTACCTATCGCGATGAAGATGGAATTCAGGTGGTGGAGACTCGCGGCATCCAGGGAAGCCATATTCTCTCCGGCTTTGCGGCGGCCAACTGTTTTGTTGTTTTGCCTCGGGAAGGCGAGGATTGCGAGACTGGGGATTGGGTTACTGTGGAGCCCTTTACCGCGCCTCTCGCGTAGTTCTTGGTTCGGGGTCCCGAGTAAGCGATTTTTTTGGCGGCAAAGCACCGGGTGTAGCTTCTCGAAACCGCTGTAAATACGTCCCTGTACGCTGCGTGAGCGACGTCCCTGTCGCACACGCTTTCGAAAAGCTACACCCAGCACTTTACCTTCGCATTTGACATTTCCCTCTGAACAAGGAACTAGCGTGATTCTTGAAGTAGCGATTCTGGACGTAAAGCCAGACCAGAATGAAGATTTTGAAAGTGCCTTCCAAAAGGCACAAAGCATCATTTCCTCGATGCCAGGCTACATAAATCACCAACTTCAAAAGTGTCTTGAAAAAGAAGGCCGCTACATCCTATTGGTGAATTGGGAAAAACTAGAAGACCACACGCAGGGCTTCCGTAAATCTTCCGAATACCAAAACTGGAAAGCCCTCCTCCATCACTTTTACGACCCATTCCCCGAAGTCGAGCACTACTCACTCGTCGAACTGTAAAACCGCGATGCGAAGGCCAAGTGCCGGGTAGGGGGTTTCAGGATCGTCGCAAACAGGATGTTTGCGCCGAAATTCCCAGGGATGGGTTTACAGTGGTCCTGAAACCCCATACCCGGCGCTTGGCCGCCACCGAACCACCCAAGCAAGTACCACAAAGCCCACACCAAACCACAATGCTATAATCCGGCGCACCCCGAAGACCGAACAAGATAGAAGTACCATGAGCCGCAGCCGCTACGAGAAATTCAAGCAGGTGCTCCGCCAGCGCCAGCACGATATGACCATCCTCACCGACCAGGTGCACAAAGGCCAAAACATCTCCGCCATGCTGCGCACCGCCGACGCGGTCGGCATCCCCGAAATCCACATGGTACAGCCCAGCTATGGCCACCGGATTTACCACAACACCGCCGGCGGTAGCGGCCGCTTCACGGGTAACAGTGTTTACCCCGATATACAGTCCGGCATAGCCGAACTCAAAAGCCGCGGTATGCACCTCTACGCGGCCCACTGGTCCGACCGCGCCATCGACTTTCGTGAAGCCGATTACACCAAGCCGTTCGCCCTCATCATGGGCGCCGAGAAAGATGGCCTCAGCGAATATGCCGCAGAACACGCCGACGACCATGTGACCATCCCGATTATTGGCATGGTGGAAAGCTACAATGTCAGCGTCGCCGCCGCGATTATTTTGCAGGAAGCGATGTATCAGCGGACCAGGGCGGGGATGTATGAGAATAAAGAACTCGACGAAGAACATCCGGAAATAAAAGATATTCTGTTTCGCTGGATGCATCCGAAAATGGTCAGATACTGCGAACAACACGGGCTGCCATTTCCGGAGCTGGATGAGGATGGGGATATTATTCCGCCGAAGGACTTAAAGTACCGCCGACCTAATCAGTAGTGCAATAAGTAGCGAAGTGGCAAAGCACCACACTACCCAAGTACCGCCGCCCGTTGCGCCCGGTCCAGCACCCATCTACCCTTGGCACAACTTTTACAAGACCACTCTCCAGGGAGGAAACAATGCACACCGAAGAAATCGAATACACCGTCGATGGCGAATCCTTTACCGGCTACCTGGCCTACGACGAAACCATCGAAGGCAAACGTCCCGCCATTCTGCTGCTGCATGAGTGGTGGGGACTCAACGATTTTACCCGCGAGGAAGCCGAGCGCCTCGCCGCTGAAGGCTTTACCGCCTTCGCCCTCGACATGTACGGTAGCGGCCTGGGCGCCGACAACCCCAGCGACGCCGCCGCCCTTATGAACAAAACCCTCGAAACCGAGGGCGCGCCCCTTAAACGCTTCCAAGCGGCGCTCGATCTCATCAACGGTCACGAAACCGTCGAAGCCGGTGAAGTTGCCGCCCAGGGCTACTGTTTCGGTGGTGCCGTCGCGCTCACCATGGCGCGCCTCGGCCTGCCATTGAAAGGCGTGGTCAGCTTCCACGGTGCGTTGGAAACCGAGGTGCAAATTAAGCCCGGCGACGTCAAGGCACAGATACAGGTTTACACCGGCGGCGACGACGACATGATCCCCGCCGAGCAGGTCGCCAACTTTGTTCTGGAAATGCAGAGCGCCGGTGTCCGCTTCGATGTGAGCAGCTACCCGGGTGTGAAGCACGGCTTTACCAACCCCGCCGCCACCGGGCGCGGTGAAAAATTTGGCATTCCCCTCGCCTACAACGAAGACGCCGCCAATGACGCCTACGAAGGTGCCATCGCCTTCTACAACAAAATATTCGACTTCTAAGCAAGCCAAACCAGCCGCTACTGTCGATACCCAGTGGCACCGGCCGCCGCCTTCGAGGCAGAATGGCCGGTGTCAGTGAATGCCTGAAGGGGGCCGCGTGCAATCTATTATTTCCATACAGAACGTGGGTAAAACCTACGCCGGCGGTTTTACCGCACTGAAGTCTGTGGACCTAGACATCCAGCGCGGCGAGATCTTCGCCCTGCTCGGTCCCAATGGCGCCGGTAAAACCACCCTCATCAGTATCGTGTGCGGCATCACCAACCCCACCAGTGGTACCGTGCTCGCCGACGGCCACAATATCCAGCGGGAATTCCGCGCTGCGCGCAGCAAAATTGGCCTGGTGCCCCAGGAACTTTCGACCGACTCCTTCGAGAGCGTGTGGAACACCGTCACCTTCAGCCGCGGCCTGTTTGGCAAGGCGCCCAACCCCGAGCATATCGAGAAGATCCTGCGCCAGCTTTCCCTGTGGGATAAGAAAGACAGCCGCATCATGGCCCTGTCCGGCGGCATGAAGCGACGGGTGATGATCGCCAAGGCCCTCTCCCACGAACCGGCCATCCTGTTTCTCGATGAACCCACCGCCGGTGTGGATGTGGAATTGCGCCGAGATATGTGGGAAATGGTGCGCGGCCTGCGGGACAATGGCGTGACCGTGATTCTCACTACCCACTACATCGAAGAAGCCGAGGAGATGGCCGACCGCATCGGCGTGATCAATCACGGTGAGCTGGTACTGGTGGAAGAAAAGCACGCACTGATGCAGAAGCTCGGCAAAAAGCAATTAACGATCCATCTGCAAAACCCGATCGACACACTGCCCCAGGGGCTCGACGAATTTGGCCTCGACCTGGCGGACGAAGGCAACCAACTGGTTTATACCTTTGACACCCAGCGCGAGCATACCGGCATCGCCGAGTTGTTACGTGCCCTGAATCAGCAGGGTATCGAGTTCAAGGATCTGCATTCCAGTGAGAGCTCGCTGGAGGAAATCTTCGTTAACCTGGTACACCAGAACCAGCACGCGCGCCAGCAGGCCGGATGAAAAAGGAAAAGCACCGATGAATCTGTACGGCATCCGCGCCATCTACAAGTTTGAAATGGCCCGCACCGCACGCACTCTGATGCAGAGTATCGCCTGGCCGGTGATTTCCACCTGCCTGTATTTTATTGTATTCGGCACCGCCATCGGCAGCCGCCTGGGAGAGATCGAAGGGGTCAGTTACGGGGCGTTCATCATTCCCGGGCTGATTATGCTGTCGCTGCTGTCGGAAAGTATTTCCAATGCGTCCTTCGGTATTTTCTTCCCGAAGTTCTCCGGCACAATTTACGAAGTCCTGTCGGCACCGGTATCCGCATTTGAAATTGTCGCCGGGTACGTGGGGGCGGCGGCGTCCAAATCTGTGGTCATCGGCATTTTGATTCTCATCACGGCACGATTCTTTGTGGACTACGAGATCGCCCACCCGTTCTGGATGATCGGCTTCCTGATTCTCACCGCCGTCACGTTCAGTATGTTCGGTTTTATCATCGGCATCTGGGCGGACGACTTCCAGAAACTGCAAATCATTCCACTCATGGTCATCACCCCACTGACATTTCTCGGCGGGGCCTTTTACTCCATCAATATGCTGCCGGAATTCTGGCAGAAGGTGACCCTGTTTAATCCGGTGGTGTACCTGATCAGCGGTTTCCGCTGGGCGTTCTACGGGGTCTCCGATGTCCATATGGGCATAAGCCTGGGGATGACGATATTTTTCCTGCTGCTGTGCATGACCGCGATCTGGTGGATTTTCCGCACCGGCTACAAAATCCGCGCCTGAGCAGAATTGAGCCACAAAAAAAGCCCGCGAGCGTCTGCGCTCGCGGGCTTTTTTTGTGTCAGTAAAGCGCTTCCCTAGCCCGGCTGGTAGGCGCGGGTAAATACCCGAACCACTTCCTTTACATGCTCGGCAATCTCCCGGGGGCCCGGCGGCTCGGTGCAGCCGAGCATGATCTGGATATGTCGGCAGCCACCCTGCAACATGCCAAAAAACAATTCTGACGCGCGCTCGGTATCCGGAATCTGTAGCTGGCCCAGCTCACAGGCGCGGTTCAGGAAACGGGTCATTTCATTGCGGGTACGCATGGGGCCCGCCTCGTAAAACAGGTTGGCCATGGTCTGGTCCTGGTTGCCCACGGCGCTGATCAGCCGCATCAGCTGCAGCGAATGCTCGTGGTAGAGCATCTCCAGGAAAGCCTCACCGATCTTGTGCAGCATCGCCGCCACCGGCATCCCCGGCTCCAGGGTAAACATCACCACCGGCATCTGGCTGCAACAGCGGGCCTCAACCGCGGCGGTAAACAGGGTCTCCTTGTCGGAGAAGTGGCTGTACACCGTCAGCTTGGACACCCCCGCCTCACTGGCTACGGCATCCATGCTGGTGCCGGTAAACCCGTGGGTGAGGAACAGGTCTTTGGCCGCCTCCAGAATCGCGTGCCGCTTGGCCGGGTCTTTCGGGCGGCCCCGGCTGGCGGGGGCGCTGGTGGTTGAATTTGCTTGGCTCATGCTCGTCATCGTGGCTGTTCCGCACTTCCGTCCCGCACTTCAAACAGGGAATGTTGAAGCACACGCTCGCCGCCACTGAATTAGTGGACTCACGAGTTTAATATACTTACTATACTCGCCAGTACAGAATTGGGTCCGGCGCAGTATGGCAGACAACTGTACCAGTTTCTGCCGGCTTACCCGACCTAAGAGTCATCTTAAGAAAGTCACCCTCAGCTCGCGAACCACAAGGAATGAGGTAACCATGCCCCGCTTACGCCTCCTCAACGCGCCGCTTCTCCGTTTTTCCAGTGGCCTACTGGCCGCTCTGCTCCTTAGCGCCTGCTCCGGACCCCAAAACGACAATGCCACGCCGCCACGGCCGGCTATTGTGGTACACCCTGAGGCCGCCGGCAGCCAGCTTGCGGTCTATCCCGGGGAGGTGCGCGCGCGCCACGAGCCAGCGCTGGCATTTCGTGTCGCCGGTGCGGTCACCCGCCGCCTGGTGGAGGTGGGTGACCGGGTCAAGCAGGGACAGCCACTGGCGGAACTGGATGCGCAGGATCTGCAACTGCAGAGTGACGCCGCCCGCGCGCAGCTGGAGGCGGCACAGTCGGACAACCGCAATGCCAGCAGCGAACTCGCCCGCTACCGCACGCTGCTGGAACGCAAGCTGATTGGCGAATCTCAGTTTGATGCGGTGAAAAGTCGCTATGACAGCAGTGTCGCGCAACTGGAGCGCGCCCGCGCCCAGTGGCAGGTGGCGGAAAACCAGGCCGCATACGCGGTGCTCAGGGCTCCCGGCGACGGTGTGATCACCCAGCGCTCTATCGACGCGGGGCAGGTGGTCAGCGCCGGTCAGACGGTATTTTCCATGGCGGCCGACGGCGAGCGCGAAGTGCGTATCGACCTGCCAGAGCACGAAGTGTCCCGCTTCGCTGTAGGACAGCCGGTCACGATCGAACTCTGGTCGCAGCCGGGCAACCCGATCCACGGCCAGGTACGCGAGCTCGCCCCGGCAGCGGAGTCCGGCCTGCGCACTTTTGAAGCGCGGGTCAGCTTCCCAGCCGATGGCGCCAGCAGTGGCCCCCAGCTGGGGCAAAGCGCGCGCGTCTATGCGCGCACCACCCCCAGCGGCGAGCACCAGCGTCCCACCCAGCGCCTGCCCATGTCCGCGATTACCGCCGATGGCGCGGAGGCTTATGTGTGGCGCATGGACCCGGAAAATTTCACCCTGCACAAAGTCGCAGTGACCGTGGCCCGTTATGGCCACGAAACCGCCGAGGTGATCTCCAGCCTGAGCCCGGACGACTGGATCCTGTCCGCCGGCACCCAGCTGGTTCAGGAAGGCCAGCGGGTACGACCGGTGGATCGTCAGAACCGGCCCATTGAAACCGACAAGGCGCTGGCCCAGCGCCTATAGCAGCTTGCAGCCGCTTTAAGCCGCCTGCGCACAATCAGCAACGCTTTCCCTGTGAACCTCGCCCAAGTGGCAGACGATCCGGAAACCCCCTATGCGATTCAACCTTTCCGAATGGGCGCTGAAAAACCGGCCCCTGGTGCTCTATTCCATACTGCTGCTCGGCCTGATCGGAGCCATTTCCTATACCCAACTGGGCCAGAGTGAAGACCCGCCCTTCACCTTCAAGGTGATGGTGGTTAACACCCTGTGGCCGGGTGCCAGCGCGGAGGAAGTGTCCCGCCAGGTGACCGAGCGGATTGAAAAAAAGCTGATGGAAACCGGCGACTATCAGCGCATTACCTCCTTCTCGCGCCCGGGACAGTCACAGGTAATGTTTGTGGCCCGCGACAGCATGCACTCCGCAGACATTCCCGACCTCTGGTATCAGGTGCGCAAGAAAGTGGGCGATATTCGCCACACCCTGCCGCCCGATGTGCAGGGCCCCTTCTTCAACGATGAGTTCGGCACCACCTTCGGCAATATCTACGCCCTGACCGGCCAGGGTTTTGACTACGCATTGATGAAAGACTACGCCGACCGCCTGCAGCTGGCACTACAGCGGGTGGACGATGTGGGCAAAGTGGAACTGCTGGGCCTGCAGGATGAAAAAATCTGGGTGGAAATCGCCAACGCCAAGCTGGCATCCTTAGGGATTCCGCTCTCCGCCGTGCAGTCGGTCCTGCAGGCACAAAACCAGACCGCCGACGCCGGCATCGTGGAAGCGGTCAGCGACCGCGTGCGTATCCGCGTAAGTGGCCAGTTCCGCAGCGTGGATGAAATCCGCCAGTTCCCCATCCACGCCAATGGACACACCCTGACCCTCGGCGACATCGCCAATGTACAGCGCGGCTTCAGTGACCCGCCCCAGCCGCGCATGCGCTTTATGGGGGAGGACGCAATCGGGCTCGCCGTGTCCATGAAAGCCGGTGGGGATATCCTGCAGCTGGGGGAACGGCTGGATGCCGCCGTGACGTCGCTGCGGCAGGAACTGCCCATCGGCCTGTCACTGGAGAAAGTCTCGGATCAGCCGGCCGCGGTAAAACACAGTGTGGGCGAATTCGTAAAGGTGCTGATTGAGGCCCTGGTGATCGTCATGCTGGTGAGTTTTTTCTCACTGGGCTTCCGCACCGGCATGGTGGTCGCGCTGTCGATTCCGCTGGTGCTGGCGATGACCTTTGCCCTGATGCATTATTTCGACATCGGCCTGCACAAGATTTCCCTGGGCGCACTGGTGCTCGCGCTGGGGTTGATGGTGGACGATGCGATCATCGCCGTGGAAATGATGGCGATCAAAATGGAGCAGGGTCTCAGCCGCCTCAAAGCCGCAGGCTTTGCCTGGACCAGCACCGCCTTCCCGATGCTGACCGGCACCCTGATCACCGCGGCCGGGTTCCTGCCCATTGCCACCGCGCAATCCGGCACCGGCGAATACACCCGCTCTATTTTCCAGGTGGTCACACTTTCCCTGCTCGCCTCCTGGGTGGCCGCGGTGGTGTTTGTGCCTTACCTCGGTAACCGCCTGTTACCCGCACACAATGCCTCGTCAGCGGCGGGCCACTCCCGTAATGACCCCTACAGCAAACCGTTTTACCAGCGGTTCCGGCGCGTTTTGAACGTGTGCCTGCGCTACCGTAAAACCGTGCTGTTGCTGACGCTGGCGATTTTTATCGGTTCCATTTTTCTGTTCCGCTTCGTGCCCCAGCAGTTTTTCCCCTCCTCCGCGCGCCTGGAGTTGATGGTAGACCTGAAGCTGAACGAGGGCTCCTCGCTGCATGCTACCGAGGAGCAAGCTTTGCGGCTGGAAACACTGCTGTCGCAGCATCCGCTGGTGCAGAATTATGTGGCCTATGTGGGCACCGGCTCGCCGCGCTTCTACCTGCCACTGGATCAACAGCTGCCCGCTGCCAGCCTCGCCCAGTTTGTGGTGCTGACCCGCAGCGTGGAAGAGCGGGAACAGGTACGCCAGTGGCTGATTTCCGTGTTGCGGGAACAGTTCCCGGCGGTGCGCTCACGGGTCTCCCGCCTCGAAAATGGCCCACCGGTGGGTTACCCGGTGCAGTTCCGCGTGTCCGGTGAGCATATCCCCGAGGTTCGCCGGATCGCCCGGGAAGTGGCGCAGGTTGTGCGCGGCAACAGCGATGTGGCCAACGTGCACCTGGACTGGGAGGAACCCAGCAAAGTGGTGAACCTGGCTGTGGACCAGGCGCGCGCACGTGCAATGGGCGTCACCAGCGCATCACTGTCCCGCGCGCTGCAGGGTTCCCTGTCTGGCACCCCGGTGGGCCAGTACCGCGAGGACAACGAGCTGATCACCGTGGCGGTGCGCGGACAGGCGCAGGAGCGCCAGGCGCTGGCACAGCTGGGCAACCTCGCGGTGCAAACAGACAAGGGGGGCGCCCTGCCACTGAACCAGGTGGCCACCCTCAAATACGGATTTGAAGAAGGGGTGATCTGGCACCGCAACCGCCTGCCCACGGTCACGGTGCGCGCAGACATTTACGGTACCCAGCAGCCGGCCACCGTGGTCGCCGCCATCTGGCCACAGCTACAGGCGCTGCGCGATGCGCTGCCGCCGGGTTATCTGCTGGAGGTGGGCGGCAGCGTAGAAGAATCCGCACGGGGACAGGCATCGGTCAATGCCGGTATGCCGCTGTTCCTGCTGGTGGTGTTTACCCTGCTGATGCTGCAACTGCGCAGCTTTGCCCTGTCGACCATGGTGTTCCTCACCGCGCCGCTGGGCATCATCGGCGTCACCCTGTTCCTGCTGCTGTTCAACCAGCCATTCGGCTTTGTGGCCATGCTCGGCACCATTGCACTGGCCGGAATGATCATGCGCAATTCGGTGATTCTGGTGGATCAGATCGAGCAGGATAAAGCCCAGGGGCTCACGCCCTGGGAGGCCATTGTCGAGTCTACGGTGCGCCGTTTCCGCCCGATTGTATTGACCGCACTCACGGCGGTGCTGGCGATGATCCCGCTGTCCCGCAGTGACTTTTTCGGCCCCATGGCCGTTGCCATTATGGGCGGTCTGATTGTGGCAACCGCGCTGACGCTGCTGTTTTTGCCGGCGCTGTATGCAGCCTGGTTCCGGGTAAAGGCCCCGACCGAGGCGCCGGGTGAGACACCGGAGGGTGAACCGTCGCCCGCGGCCGCGAGCGCTTGACTCTGCAAACCTAACGAGCTTGTATAAAAAAAGGCAAAGCACCTGCGGTGCTTTGCCTTTTTTTCACGCTCGGTGCGTACTACTTTTGCGTGAGCGATTCGTAGACGAGACCGGTCCAGATGTCCGGCTTCATAAACCCCTGGCCATACTTCTCGTCAAACTCTTTGGTGGGCTTGGCGGCAATCACCTGCTCCTTGGTATTTCCAGCATCCACCAGCGTCTTGATTTTGTTGCGCAGGCGCACCAGCAGATCGTGATATTGCTGCAGGCCCTGCTTGTCGGTCAGCGGGCCGTGGCCGGGGATGATCTTGGTATTCCCATCGGCCAGCTCCAGCACCTTACGGGCATTTTCAATCACACCATCGACATTGCCACCGGCCGAGATATCGATGTAAGGGTAACTGCCGTTAAAGAAGGTGTCGCCCATGTGGATGACGTTGGCATTCTTGAAGTGGATGATTGAATCTCCATCGGTGTGCGCCGGCCCCACATGCTGTACCCGCACTTCATCGCCGTTCCAGTGAAAGGTGGTGGCATCGGTAAAGGTGATCACCGGCAGGGCTTCCGGCGGGGCGGCCGGTGTGGTGCGATTCCACAGCTTGGTGAACTGCTCGGTACTCATGCGCTTGCGGACATTTTCATGAGCCACAACCAGGGCGCCGGCCTTACCCATATTTTCGTTGCCGCCGGTGTGATCCCCGTGCCAGTGGGTGTTGACCACAAAACGCAGTGGCTTGTCCGTCAGCTTGGTGACCTCGGCGAGAATTTTCTCACTCAGGGGCGCAAACTGGTCGTCCACCAGAAAGGCACCATCGTCTCCCACGAACAGCGCCATGTTGCCACCGGCTCCGGTCAACATATACAGGTTGTCGGATACCGTCTGCGGCTTGATTTCCACGTTGGAGAAATCCCGCTGCGCATGCACGGGCATGGCGCTCAGCGCCAGCAGGCCCGCGGCCAGTATTCGTTTCAGTAAGGGCGTGTTCATTGGTTCATCTCCTCAAACTCTTCCAGTTCTTTTATTAGGTTGATCAGGCGGTCGGGCCTGTCGGTCATTATCCCATCTACACCATGCCCAATCAGGCGGCGCATATCCGCTTCTTCATTGACGGTCCACACATCTACGCGCACACCGTGATTTTGGACCTGTCGCACGGAACTCGGGCCCACCAGCGCGATGCCTTCGTAGTCCGGGGGGATATGCAGGGCCTGGTAACGGGGGCTCAGCAGGTGAAACAGCCGCAGCCAGGACGCCGCGGCGAATATCTTGACTTCGTCGGAGCCGGCTCCGGTTGCCACCTGTGGGCATACCTCCCGCATCTCGTCTACCGCCTGCTGATGGAAGGACGATACAATCACCAGGTTGGTTTTGTCATACGCGTTGAGCTTGCGACACAGGGCGCGCGCCGCCTCAGGGTCGGGCGTTTTCAACTCGACGATCATCGGGTAGCGGGGATAACGCTGGAACACCTCATCCACCGTGAGAATACGCTGCGGGTTGTCGCGATAGGGATAACGCGTACCGTCCTGGCTCCAGTGGAAGGCGACGTTCAACTTCTGCAGCTCCGCCAGGGTTTTGTCGCGGATGGGCCCCTGCCCGTCGGTGGTACGGTCCACCGTTGCATCGTGCATCAGCACCAGCGCATCGTCGGCGGTGGCGTGTACGTCCATCTCCAGAACATCCACCTTCATCTCCGCCATCTTCTGCAGGAATATGGCGGTATTACCCGGATACAGGCCGTGACCAGAATCATCCGCATGGGCGATCACCAGCGGCCGGTGAAAACCTTTGCTCGGATGGGACGGGAATTGCAAACCCGTGTCGGGCGCAGGGCGCGCCGCAAGATAGCGCCAGCCCACAAAAATCAGCAGGGCGAGCATCAGGAGCAGCAGTAGACGCTTGATCATTCATTCTTCCAGGATGGATAACAGTCTGTCCGGGCGATCGGTCACGATACCGTCCAGGCCCAGGTCGATAAAGTGCCGCATGGACGCGGGCTCGTTCACGGTCCACACCGAAAGATGCAGACCACAGCGGCGCGCTGCCCGTACAAACCGCCGCGTAAACACCGGCAGCCCGTAATAACGGAATGGCAGCTGCATGGATTGGTAGGCGGGCGTGAGCCATCGCTCGGCAGCCACCAGCTGCGCCGCGTAAAACTGCAGCGCTTCTGGCAGCGTGGCCCCGGTGTTTACCTGCGGGCACAGCCTGCGAAATTCACGAATCACTCCGCGGTGAAAGGACGACACGATCACCCGCGCCTCACATCCCGCGCGAACGATGGCCCGCTGCAAAGCGCTGGCCGCACGGTGGTCCTTGTTTTTCAGCTCGATGATCATGCGCACGTTGGGGAATTCAGCGAACACTTCATCGATGGTGACCAGCGGTTGCGGGTTACTGCGATAAGGATAGGCTTTTCCATCCGGTGACCAGTGGTAAGCGGCGTTCAGGTTTTTCAGTTCCACCAGGGTTTGGTCGGTGACCGCACCGCGGCCATCGGTGGTGCGCTCCAGCGTCGGGTCATGCAGTAATACCAGGTGACCGTCAGCGGTGAGGTTCAGGTCAATTTCCAGCGCATCCACCCCCAGCGCCAGCATCTCGCGCAGGTACAACAGGGTATTCCCCGGGTAAAGGCCACGCCCGCCTTCATCCCCATGGGCAATGACCAGGGGGCGCGGCTTGATCCGGGGCCAGCAATCAGAAGGGTTCAAATGCATTTACGGCAGGATTTTTTCCAGCCGCTCCAGGTCGTTGACCACGCGCCAGCTACCACCGCCCTGCTCTACCTTTTCCTGCCACTGCTGCAGGCGCCCGAGATATTCGCTGGGGTCGACGTTGTCGCTATTCAACTTGGTAACATTCAGGGCCACCAGGTCAAATCCATTTAATGCCAGCGCGAGGTCGCGGTTGTAGCCCTCTTTTATTTCTTCCTTCAGGTCGGAAAAAATCAGGATGGTTTTGCGACCCGGCTGCTTTTCATTCAGGAACTCCACCGCCTGCAACAGGCCGCCGGTAATATCCGTGTACGCCGCCGGCTGCGCATTTTCCACAAAGGCATCAATACGTTGCTGGAACGCCTGTTTCTGGCGATTGGCGACGCTCGGCCGATCGTCAAAGGTCACCTTGGCATGAATATTTTTCTCACTGAAGCTGCCGGTATTGATGCTGGCCACGGCGAAGGTGTCGCCAGGATTCAGTCGCGCCAGGGTAAAATTGATGACCTGCTGCGCCTTACCTAGCTCTTCGGTATAGGTGCCGGAGGTATCGACCAGCATGTATACACCCTGATTACGCGCCACGGGCTCACCGCAACTGGATAACATGGCGCCCAGACATAGTCCGATCAACAGGGTACTGAGGACAGTCTTCATGACGGCTGCTCCTGTAACGATGACCCCACAGAGGTTTTTGCAGCGGGCTTTGCTGAGGGCTTGGCTGAGGACTTGGTTGCGGACCTGGCACTGGTAGCGCTTTTCTTCTCCGCCGCGGCACCACCCGCTGTCACTGCCATCCGCTCACGCCACTGCAAAATACGCGCTTCCAGCCACAGCGGGAAAAAGATCACGATATCGTAGGCGCGAACCAGCAGGGTTCCGCTACGCAGAATAGCAGTGCCGGCAAGACGTAACACCACCGACAGCACGCGCAGGATAAACGCCGCGACCAGTCCGATGACGGTGCGGGTGGACGCGATAAAGTTTTCCAGGGGAATGGCAACAAACGTCAGCGCGAACGGCAGGATAAACCCCATTCCCATCTGTGCCGCGGTGGTAATCCAGAAGACTCCACCTTCCACACTGGCAACCTCGGCACCACGCAATTGTGCGCTGACCGCCAGATCTTCCTGCATCAGGATTTCACGCATAAACGCGAGCCCCGCTTCAATGGTGGCAAGGAAAAACAGTAAACCAAAGGCGGCCCACATCATACGCATGCGCAGTTTGTCGCTGAGCGCGCCGATCACCGGAAACAGCCGCGTGATCCGCAGGCACTCCATTACAAAGAGCCCCATGGTGATTTCCACCAGGATAATCACCAGCGCAGAAATATCGGCAATTTTGAAATTGCCGATATAACTCGTCCCGCCCACCATCTCGGTCATGGGGCGGGCAATCAGATGGAAGTTGATCAGCGCACCGCCAACGGCAATGGCGAGCACAAACGCGGAAATGAAAAACTGGCTGAGGGAGGAAGAAGACAGCATGCGCTGCGCGCGGTCGCTACCCTGGAGAATCTCCTCGTAGCGCGCCATGTGCCCGTCCACCGTTTTTGCGCGCTGCTGGACGGTGCTCACCGTCTTGTTGACCGCGCCCAGGCTTTTCAGGATGGAGCGCCACGCCGGCATCATGCGCTTCAGTAACAGGTGGCGCTCCCGCGCCGACTCCCGATAGGCTTCCAGTGCCTTGCCTTCCGCCTTGCGCATGGAACCGTGGATGGTTTCCAGCACATCGCCGACCACCGAATCCTGCTTGGCCGGGATTTCCGCCACCGCCTGGATGGCCTTCGCCCAGCTGGTGGGCTCCGGTGGCACCTCCGCACTGCGCACATAGTCTTCGTCGATCGCCGTGAGCTGCTCACACAATTTGCGGTGCAGCGCCGGGTACTGGGCCAGCTCCTTTTTCATGGCCCCTTCGATACGCTCGAATTCCCGTTCAATATGCCGCTCCGCCGCCTCACGACCGGCCGCCAGCAGTACCTCGCGATTGCGCAACTGCAAACGGTGCTCCGCAGCCGCCACCGCATTGCCGCCCAGGCGCAGGGATTGGTGAAAAAAGCGCGCCAGCGCGTAGATGCCCTGATGCACCGGTCTGCGAGCGAGAAACAGAGCAATCAGGGCAATCACGAACCACAGCCAGGGTGGCAGGCTCTGGAAGATTTCGGTCATGGTACAGCTTCCTCCCTTGCTGATAACCAGCAAACGTTAACGTGTGTACAGACCCGACCTCAGTCTTGTAGCGAACGGGTGGCGCTTATTTGCACCCGAAAAAGTAAATTGACCGCAACATCCTATCAAGAGCGGGCGGCAGTTTCCTTTATGGTGTCACAAATACGGGCAGAAGCGGCATCGTGAACCGCCATTTGCCCGCAAGCGGAAGACCGCGCGGCGCAGGAAGTGCAGAGCAAGAGGCTTTATGCGCCAAAGTGTCAATCAAGCCGCTTGCGGAAACGGGCAATGGAAGGCAGGAAGGCGAAGATCGTCATTTGCATGGTCTGGAGCGGCAACTGGACGCGGCTAGAAATCAGTAACCCCATCGCAAGTTGGCTAGGGTCAGCAATAGCATCCTAGGATGTTCCATTCTCGGGGAACACATTCCCAGAACTCATAAAAAATAAAAAACCGGGAAAAAAAATTATTAAAAACTGCGTTTTTAACAAAAAATATTCTGAAATGACTGTCACCTTATTTAGCAGTAGTTACCCGGTTCCCGTCTACACTCCATACAAATTTCTCAAGGAATGAGATTTTCCACTTAAGCGGGCTGACGCAAATTCCTCCAGCTGGGAATGACCAGGAAACTTCCCAAACAAGAAGTCACAGGAGGAGCATTCTTTGGGGCTAAAGCGCCAGCGCCCGGTTTTACCTCATTCCGCAAGCGTCCTTGACTAATTATGGGGTCATATATGCCGATTCTCTTTTTGAGCGATTCCGGCCTGCACGGGGACTTGCTGTTCTCACTCGTATCTGAATCATTGCCAAACAGCTGGGAAAAAGCCGAATTTGGCAAGCAAAAACACTGTCTTAAAACCTACGATGCGATCATCGTCAACTGCTTCGGGCTCAACACCCAATCCTCGCCCGGCACCGAACTTCAGCACCTGAGAAGTATCGACCATCCCCGAGTGCTCCTGATCAACCTTCCCAATGACATGCCGTCACATATCAGCAAGCCGCTGGAAGAGCGCAAGTTTGTGTTTCTTTGCGACAACCGCACCGGGCAGCAGGAACTGCTTAAAAAACTCTCCCTGGGCATTCAGAACTCGCGCCAGCCCGGTGATACGGAATCCCGCTCGCGGCTACTTCTGACCAAGCGCGAGCAGGAAATCCTCGCCCAGCTCACCACCGGTGAACCCAACAGTATCATCGCCTCGCGCCTGCACCTCAGCGAGCACACGGTCAAAAACCATATGTACAACATATTCCGCAAGATCGGTGTAAAAAACCGCCTGCAGGCGAGCAACTGGGCGAAGCTGCACCTGGAAGCCGAGCGCATATGAATCCCCTGCGAACAGGCGTGCTGCTGTGTATGTTGCTGTCGGCGACCGCGGTCGCGCAGGAGGACAGCGGCACCCTGGAAGAATCGACCACGGCAGCAACCAGCGCCGGTATCGAGGATGAAATCAGCGGGTTCAATATTGACCAGACCATTACCCGCACCGGTCACGATTTTGCCCGGTTCATGAGTGAATATCGCAACCTGAATTATCCAGACAGTGATTACAACCTGACGATCCAGGAAAGACCGTCGGCCCGCTGGGGCAACCTGATCTGGATTACCTACAACAACAAAACCGTGTTTCGGCGCTTTATCAGTCCCAGCACCAACAATATTCGCCAGCTGGCGGAGGAAGCATCAAAAATGATTCACGAGATGGTGCTCCAGGAAAAAGTCCGCGCAGCGTTTACCGACCACTTTGACCTAGGCAAGGATGAACTCTGATGAAAACCATAAAATCGGCGAGCCTGCTCCTCGCTCCGGGCCTTGTTCTCTGCAGTAACCTGGCACTCGCCACCGAGCTGGTGTACGAGCCGCGCAATCCAAATTTTGGCGGCAACCCGCTAAATGGCGGCTACCTGATGCAAAACGCCCAGTCCCAGGACGACCACGAAGATCCGGACAATCCCGCCGATCTGTACCAACAGCCCAGTGCGCTGGACCGCTTCACCGACTCACTGGAAACCCGGCTGCTCAACCAGCTGCTCACCGATGTGGGTGATGGCAACAGCGGAGAGCTGATTACTGACGATTTTATCGTCCAGATCGTCGACAACGATGGCGTGTTGACCGTCCTGATCACCGATCGGGCCACCGGCGATAAAAGTGAAATCATCGTCAGCGGTCTCAATCCCACCAATTAACCCGATACCTGTAAACAGAAGACACTGAAAACCAAAAAAGGAAGCAGTTTTATCAGATCCCACTAGCAGCACCATGGACTGATCCGCAATCCCGAATAATCGCGAATAATACTGGAGACTAGCGTGATGTTTACAAGAGGTTCCAAACTTGTCACCGCCCTGTCATTTATGCTCGCCATAAGTGGCTGTACCGCTGTCAAGAAAACCGGTGATGCCCTGTTTGGCCCTGGCCTGCAAGAGGCACAATTGACACCTCGCAACAATACCTACCGCGATCTACTGGGGCTCCCACAGCCCAAGGGGAAAATACTGGCGGCGGTGTACAACTTCCGTGACCAGACAGGCCAGTACAAACCTGCACCCTCCAGCAGCTTTTCCACGGCGGTAACCCAGGGCGCGGCCTCAATGCTGATGAATGTGCTGAACGAATCCGGCTGGTTTATTCCCCTGGAACGCGAGGGGCTGCAGAACCTGCTCACGGAGCGCAAGATTGTTCGTGCCGCTCTGGCAAAACCCAACGCGCCGGAAAACAATGCCATGCTGCCGTCGCTGGTTGCCGCAAATATTCTCATCGAGGGCGGCATCGTTGCCTACGACACGAATATCCGTACCGGGGGTGCCGGTGCGCGCTATTTTGGCATTGGTGCCGATGAGCAGTACCGGGTAGATCAGGTTACCGTGAACCTGCGGGCGGTGGATATCCGTTCCGGCCGGGTGCTGCACTCGGTGCTCACCTCAAAAATGGTCTATTCCAAAGCCATCAGTGCCGACGTATTTCGCTTTGTGAAGTTCAAGCGACTGCTGGAAATCGAGGTGGGCACCACCACCAATGAGCCCGCGCAGCTGGCCATGCTCTCGGCGATGGAATCCGCCGTAATTCACCTGATCAGCCAGGGGATTGTTGCGAATTCATGGGCTCTCGATAACCCGGACGATATCAATAATCCGGTTTTGCAGTATTACCTGAACGAAGGCACCGCCATTCTCTAGGATGGCGGATACAGCGCACGGTCCCCTCACAAGGACAATTTTAAGAGAGACGATTCATGCTTTCACGGCCCGCCAGCCCTGGCTATTCATTGCGCTTGTTCACCCTCGCGGTTGCCCTTCTGGCAACCGGGCTCGCCGCGGCTCAGGAGATCGACGGCAGTGCCGGCGAGCTTGCCGCAACCAGTGAACTGGATCTTCCGCTGTTTGGATACTCGGTGGCAAATGCGGCGAATATCTACCAGGTCGGCAATTTCAACCACGTGTCCGCGCAACAACTCGGCACGGTGAACTTTCTGTCGGTGGATCAGGTGGGCTTCAAGAATCTACTGATCAGCCATCAGGCCGGTGAAGGCAACAGCACCATTGCCAGCCAGTCCGGGGATAGCAATATCGCCGCGCTACTGCAGGCCGGCTATGAAAATTTCATCCTGCTTGAACAGGTAGGTTACGCACACAAGGCTGACATCAGCCAATACGGCATGCGAAATTCCGCATCCGTCGAACAGATTGGCCTCTATCACAATGTCACAATCAACCAGCGCGGTAGCGGTTTAAGCACAGCGGTCACCCAGACCGGCGTCTCCATGACGACCACGATCAATCAGTACGATTGAAAGCGCCACCGACTTCCCCTTTTTCACAATTCCAGCTAACGGGTCTGCCATGCCACTGTCGCCACTAATCGCCTCTCTGCAGATACGGATACGGTTACTGACACGGTTACCCGTTGTACCTGCTACTCGCCGGCCAGATGTTCTCGGTCGATACATCCGTCACGCTTTGCTCCCGCTTGTTGCGGCGTTGCCGATGAATGCCAGCGCACAGCAAAATTCCGCCTACCAGTATCAGGAGGGACTGGATAATTTTGCGGCCATCCAACAGCAGTTCGACGGCACCCGCGAGAACACGCTGGTGCAGGAACAGGCCGGCGCGCAGAATACGGCGGAAGCCACCCAGGAACAGGAAGCGGACAGCGCCATTTACCAACAGCAAAACGGGGCGTTCAACGAGGCCCTGGTGCAACAGCAATACGGCAGCGGCAACAAGATATACAACGTGCAGATGGGCGCAGAAAATCGCGCAACCAGCCTGCAATCCGCAACCTACGGTAACCTCGCCAGAACTCGCCAGATCGGTTTCGGCAACGAAGCGGGCACGGTTCAGCTGAATGGGAATTTCAACGATGCCCGCATTAGTCAGTCCGGTATCGGCAATGTCGCCGACACGCTGCAGAACACCGGTTTTCATCTGAAAAGCACGACTGAACAGCAGGGGAACGACAACACGGCGTCTGTGCAGCAAAGCGGCGTCGACCATTTTTCCGCGGTGGTGCAACAGGGGGGATTCAATAAGAGCACCGTACAGCAATCTGGTGCCCTGCAGGAAGCTGAACTGTTGCAGGACGGGCTGGCCAACCAGGCCTATCTGATTCAGGATGATGACGGCAACCAGGCCAGCAGTGACCAGAACGGGAACTTCAACCAGCTGGTGATCCGTCAATCGGGCGCTGTAGGGCTGGGTGGCAGCCACCGGTCAGTAGTGAGCCAGGTTGGTACATTCAACGCCACCGCGATCTCGCAAACCGGCATTTCCGCCAGTGCCACCGTGACCCAGTTCGGCACCGGCAACTCGGTTTCCCTGTCCCATTGATATCAGGGCCTTCCGGCCCAGCGATGCGGCGCTCTCATTATCCAGTCACTGGGATTAATCACTCATTCCGTTTACCCGCCCCGCCAATGGACTCCCCGCCTATTTTCACAGAGCCGCCCTGACGGTTCGGACGCCGCAGAATGTCTCAGGCGCCAAAAAACCGATGTTTGGTTATGAAACCCCGTATTCCGGACTCATTATCGATTAAAAATTATACTTTCTTCCTACTTTTTCACCACTTCCCTCCTATAGCGCCCCCCCCTGATACCAGCAACACTCAATAACAAGATGATCATTTTTTGATCTTACCGGTTATTTTTCAAACTTATTGGCACCTGAGAACTCGTAACAGCCCGTCGCCAAATGCGGATGCGGATATCGCTCGCTGAGCTGGCAATCGTGGGCTCGCTGGAAATATTACGAGTCATGAAGAATTCGGTGATGAGGCCCCGCGCAGAGGCACGGATCAACGCCCACAGTCGCGCCGCCCGCACCTGACCCAATATGGCACTTCTTTTTTCCGTGCCATAACTAATCAGCACCCACGGGGCTGGTTGTACTTAACGTCCGAAGTAAAGGAGCAACTCATGAAGACGTTTTCCCCTATTGCCGCTGCCATTCTGCTGGCTGTAAGTGGTTCTGCCTTCGCTGCAAACAATACCGCAAACCTGACTCAGGTTGGTGTCGGTAACGGCGCCATCGCGGACCAGACCGGCCCGACCACCGATGACAACACCATTAACCAGGTACAGGTAGGTTTCTTCAACGGCGCTTACGCGGAACAAGACGGCGAAAGTAACAGCCTGATCAGCCAGACCCAGTTTGGTGTCGCTAACGGTGCTTTCTCACTGCAGACTGGTGGTATCGCGAACAGCGCGGCCATTCTGCAAGTGGGGGCGGCAAACGGTGCAGCGACCATTCAGGTTGCATCCGGTCTTTCTTCCGCCTCAATCACGCAAGCAGGCTTGTTCAACGGCGCGTCTGTGCTGCAAGCGGTGAGCCTGCTGAGCTCAGCATCCATTACCCAAACCGGCATCGCCAACACCGCCTCCGCGGTTCAGGTTTTGAGCCTGTTGAACTCCTCCGATATCAACCAGCTGGGTGTTGCGAACAACGCGGACTCTTTCCAGTCTGGCATTCTGCAGTCTTCCAGCATGACGCAAGTTGGCCTGGGCAACGACGCGGACACCCGTCAGATCGGCCTGTTCAATGAAGCAGACATTCTGCAAGTTGGTGTTGCCAACGAAGCGGACGTTTCTCAGCTGGGCGCAGCCAACTCTGGCACCACTGCACAGTTCGGCTTCCTGAACGACAGCTATATCGGCCAGGTAGGTGTTGGCCTGACTGCCACCACTACCCAGATCGGTGGCGCCAACAATGTACTGGTAGGCCAGATCGGCCTGGGTGATACCGCAACCTCCCTGCAGATTGGTTTCGGCAACAACGGCCTGATCCTGCAGTAATCCTGTAGCAGCGGTTGATGCAGCGAGCGGCTTACCCAGCCGCTCGTTGCCCGTCTCTTCTCCTAACCAACCCACTCCAGCTATTTCAGAAAAATTCCTTTCGTAGTGTGAAGTGAAGGAGTTCCAGTGAAGTACCTAGCTCATGTCAGCGCCTCTGTGCTATTCGCCATAAGCGGATTCGCCCTGGCCGACGAAAATACAGCAATTCTTACCCAAACCGGGGTAGCAAATACGGCAAGTGTCGACCAGACCGATGCCGGAGCTGTGGGCAATCTGATCCAGCAGACACAATCTGGATTTTTCAACCAGGCGAACGCCACCCAGGTTGCCGAGACTGACAGCGCCATCTTTCAGACGCAGAACGGAGGGTTCAATGACGCTTACGCATTGCAGTCCGGAGGTTCAAACAATGTAAGCAACGTTCAGCAGCTGGGGTTTGCGAACACCGCATCTACCTTCCAGCTGGGCTCAGCCAACAGTACAACGATCGTAATTCAGCAGGGCTTGAATAACGACGCGCGTATTGACCAGGTTGCCGGCACCGATAACGTGGCCGTCATCGAGCAGACCGGACTGGTGCACAATGCATATATCGGCCAGTTTTTCAGTGCCGGCTCGCAGGCTTATATATTCCAGGACGGGATAGGAAACGATGCGGGTATCCTTCAGGGCGGTGTTGGCCATACGGCGAGCATTACCCAATCGGGTGTGGCGAACGATGCCGGTATCGTACAAACAGGATTTTTCAATGACGCGAATATCATCCAGACTGGGTTTGGTAACGACGCACTCATTACCCAGACGGGATGGTTTAACGCAGCGTCCATTTCGCAGGACGGCTTGCTGAACAATGCCAACGTGTTACAGCTTGGCTTTGGCGGCCACACGGCCGTGGTCACCCAGATTGGCGGCCTGAACAATGCGAACGTAGTTCAGAGTGGCTTGAACGAAACAGCCATCGTGACCCAGATCGGGATTGGCAACCAGGCAACGGTTCTGCAGTAAGCTTTCTGCTTTTCAGAAACTAACAGGGCGGCCGATGGCCGCCCTGTTAGTTTCTATCCGGGAAATTTTCGGCATGATCCAGAGCCATTTTCGAACTGGCGCTTGCAGGCTTTAAATGCGAGTATTGATGGACTGAAGTACGGCAAGCTTTGTTACCTCATTAAAATAAAAAGAACTGCTTATGCCTGATCTGACTCGATCATTCCAGTCCTTTCTTTCCCGGTATAAACGCGCCATTGATGTAAAAAATGATTTGCGTGCCATCTTTATTCGCCCCCATGCACGCCATGCAACGCTAGATGGTGCACGCGCCATTACCATACTACTCATGGTGCTGTTTCACGTCATGTTCGGCGTCGCGGTACTACTCAGGGAAAATATTGCCAACCTCGATAACTTTATTGCCAACTTCCCTCGTCAACTGGGATGGTTATGGCAAAGCCAGGGGTCAGACCCACTGTTCGTGATGTGCGGATTGCTTGTGGCCTACACCCTGTTTCGGGAATACGACAAGCAGGGCAGCATTGATATACCGCGCTTTTACCGGCGCCGCCTGATGCGAATCATGCCACTGTTTTTACTTGCACTACTGATCTACCTGCCCACAGATAAAGATAATATCGAATTTGTACTCAGCAATCTGATATTCATGAGCAATTATATTTCGGGGCAGCGTACGGTGATTCCGGTCGGCTGGTCCCTAGATGTGCAGATGCACTTCTATCTGTTGCTACCATTTCTACTTTTATTGATGTACAAACTGCCTTTCCGTATCGGTTTTCTGGTGGGGCTGTTTGTGGCGAGCATCGCATGGCGGTATTTTATCGTCGCACGCAATCCCGAGATTTGGCAAACGCCCTTTTACCAGATTTTTTACGACAGCACCTTCGGCAGGTTGCTGGCGGACCAGCTCTACTACGATCTTGATGTACGTATCGGCTGCTTTTTCGCCGGCATGATTGTGGCGTATTTGCACTACTACCACGGCAAACAGATACAAGCATTTTTTGAACGGCATTTGCTTGTCAGCGCCCTGGTGGTAATTGCCGGAGCCGCAATGATTGTCGGGGCTTTGTATTTCCCCATGGAAAATAAATATCATCCCTTCTACGAAAACTTCGATCCGAATTTCAACCTCTGGCACCTGGTACTCAGCCGCTATACCTATACCACCGGACTGTGCTTTTTACTACTCTCCGCCCTCTGTCCCGCCGGGCTTGGGCGCGCGGTCAACTGGGTATTGTCATGGAAAGTCTGGCACCCGGTGGCGCAATTGATCTTCCCGATTTACCTGTTTCACTTCCCGTTTATCGTGATTGGTGCACTACTTACTTTCTGGACCGTCGACCGAGACTCCATCGCTGTGGTCCACGTCTGGCAGGTATTCTCCATCTTTTTCTGGGCGGTCCTGCTGACCATGGCCTTTTCCGTGTTGGCACACCTGTACGTGGAAAAGCCCTTCCTCAATATGCGCAAGGCTGACGGAGTCAAGGACCACAGCGCGATACCCAATACGGTAGATACGGCGATTGCCGAGAAGGCTTAAACCAGAACACCCCGGAACGAAACAGGGCGGCCAATGGCCGCCCTGTTTCGTTGTTCAAACGCGATCTTTTTTACAGATGCTCAACCGTATCAATCTCGTATTCCACCGATCCAGAAGGTGTGTTCACCACGACAATGTCTCCCTCTTCTTTGCCGATCAGCGCTCGCGCAATGGGCGAATTCACAGAGATCTTTTTCTGTTTTACATCCGCCTCATCGTCACCCACAATTTTGTAGGTTACTTCCGAATCATTTTCCATGTGAATGATGGTCACGGTGGTGCCAAAAATCACCTTGCCGGAAGGCTCGATGGAATGAACATCAATGACCTGGGCCATCGACAACTTGGCTTCGATTTCCTGAATACGGCCTTCAATAAATCCCTGCTTTTCCCGCGCCGCGTGGTACTCGGCGTTTTCTTTCAGGTCACCGTGTTCACGGGCCTCGGCGATGGCCTGAACAACAGCCGGACGCTGTACTTTCTTCAGGTCGTCCAGCTCTGTGCGCAGAGCCTCTGCGCCCTCAACGGTCATGGGTACGCGGTTCATGGGAACCTCCAGAATCTTCACATTTCGCAATGCGTTGCGATGCGTTTTTAGGTTAATTCTTAACGAAAAAGCTCCACCAGGCGGCGGAGCTTTCAAAAGCGGTGACCCTTGCGGGCCACCCGTATCAATGCTCGATCAGTCCTGCAGACGAATAACCCGCTGGTGCAGCTCCTGCAGGCTGCGCACCTTGTGTGGCTCCGCAATCTGCATGGCCATGGCCATGGCGCGGGCTGCCGCCAGGGTGGTGGTGTAGCAAACCTGATGGTTTTCGGCGCTGCGGCGGATATCCGCGGAGTCGCGAATGGCCTGACGGCCTTCGGTGGTATTCACCACCAGGGCAATCTCGTCGTTTTTGATCATATCGACGATATGCGGGCGCCCTTCGCTCATCTTGTTTACCGTTTTAACGGGAATATCCGCTTCTTGCAAGACCTTGGCAGTACCGCGTGTTGCGACCAGGTCAAAGCCGAGGCCCACCAGCTCGCGAGCTACGTCCACCACCCCGGGCTTGTCGACATCGCGCACCGAGATGAACACCTTACCGGACTCTGGCAGCGCATCACCAGCACCGATCAGGCCCTTGTCGAAGGCCTCGGCGAAGGTTTCGCCCACACCCATGACCTCACCGGTGGATTTCATCTCCGGGCCGAGAATCGGGTCGACCTTCGGGAACTTGTTGAACGGGAATACAGACTCTTTCACCGAGTAGTAATCCGGCACAATTTCTGTGGTGAAGCCCTGCTCCGCCAGGCTGGTACCCGCCTGGCAGCGCGCGGCGATTTTCGCCAGGGAAGTACCGATGCACTTGGAAACAAACGGCACGGTACGGGACGCGCGCGGGTTCACCTCGATCACGTAGATCTCGCCGCCCTGGTAGGCCAGCTGGGTGTTCATCAGGCCCACTACGCCCAGTTCGCGGGCCATGGCCTTGACCTGCTCGCGCATTTTGTCCTGCACGTCTGCCGGCAGGCTGTAGGGCGGCAGGGAGCAGGCGGAATCACCGGAGTGCACACCACACTGCTCAATGTGCTGCATGATCGCGCCGATCACCACGTCCTGTCCGTCGGATACCGCATCGATATCCACCTCGATGGCAGAGTGCAGGAAGTGATCCAGCAGTACCGGCGCATCCTCGGAAACTTCCACCGCTTCCTTCATGTAGGTCTTGAGTTCGTCTTCCTTGTAGACGATCTCCATGGCGCGGCCGCCGAGTACATAGGAGGGGCGCACTACCAGCGGGTAGCCCACTTCCTTGGCCTTCTGAATGGCTTCGTACTCGGAGCGCACGATCGCGTTTTGCGGCTGCTTGAGCCCCAGGCGCATGATCATCTGCTGGAAACGTTCACGGTCTTCCGCGCGGTCAATCTGTTCCGGGGTGGTGCCAATAATGGGCACCCCTTCATTGGCCAGGTAGCGCGCCAGGTTCAGCGGAGTCTGGCCGCCAAACTGTACGATCACGCCCACCGGTTTTTCCTTGCGCACGATTTCCAGTACATCTTCCAGGGTCACCGGCTCGAAGTAGAGGCGATCGGAGGTGTCGTAATCGGTGGAAACCGTCTCCGGGTTACAGTTGACCATGATGGTCTCGTAACCATCTTCGCGCATGGCCAGCGCGGCGTGTACACAACAGTAGTCGAACTCGATGCCCTGGCCGATACGGTTGGGGCCACCGCCGAGTACCATGATTTTTTTCTTGTCCGACGGCTCCGCTTCGCACTCCTCATCGTAGGTGGAGTACATGTAGGCGGTGCTGGTGGCAAATTCTGCAGCACAGGTGTCCACCCGCTTGTAGGCTGGGAAGACGCCCATTTTGTGGCGGAATTCACGCACGGTTTTCTGGCTAACGCCAAGCAGGTCGGCAAGGCGGCGGTCGGAGAAGCCCTTGCGCTTGAGGAAGCGCATGGTCTCGGCATTCAGCGCGGAAGTCGGCATGGACTTCAGCGGCTGCTCGATATCCACCAGCTCCTTGATCTGTACCAGGAACCAGGGGTCGATGCCGGAGAGCTCGTACACTTCGTCGATGCTCATGCCCACACGGAAGGCATCGCCCACGTACCAGATACGCTCGGCACCGGGCACCGACAGCTCGCGGCGCAGGCGTTCCATGGAGCCCACTTCCGCCGGATCAATCTTTGGCTCAAAACCGAAAGAGCCCACTTCCAGACCGCGCAGGGCCTTTTGCAGGGACTCTTGGAAGTTGCGGCCGATGGCCATGACTTCACCCACGGATTTCATCTGGGTAGTCAGGCGCGCATCCGCTTCACCAAACTTTTCAAAGGTGAAGCGCGGGATCTTGGTCACCACGTAGTCGATGGACGGCTCGAAGGACGCCGGGGTTGCACCGCCGGTGATATCGTTCTGCAGTTCATCCAGGGTGTAACCCACCGCCAGCTTGGCCGCCACTTTGGCGATCGGGAAGCCGGTGGCCTTGGAGGCCAGCGCGGAGGAGCGGGACACCCGCGGGTTCATCTCGATCACCACCATGCGGCCGGTTTTCGGGTCCATACCGAACTGCACGTTGGAGCCACCGGTTTCCACACCGATTTCACGCAATACCGCAATGGATGCATTCCGCATCAGCTGGTATTCCTTGTCGGTGAGGGTCTGGGCCGGGGCCACGGTGATGGAGTCACCGGTGTGCACGCCCATGGGGTCGAAGTTCTCGATGGCACACACGATGATGCAGTTGTCGTTTTTGTCACGCACAACTTCCATCTCGTACTCTTTCCAGCCAAGCAGGGATTCGTCGATCAACAGTTCATTGGTGGGCGACAGGTCGAGGCCGCGTTTGCAGATTTCCTCGAACTCCGGCCAGTTGTAGGCCACACCGCCACCGGAGCCACCCATGGTGAACGACGGACGAATAATCACCGGGAAACCGAACTCTTCCGGTACCTTTTTTGCCTCGTCCATGGTGTGCACGATCTTGGCTCGCGGGGTTTCGAGGCCGATAGCCTTCATCGCCTTGTCGAACAGGTCGCGGTCTTCCGCTTTTTCGATGGCGTTTTTGTCCGCACCAATCAGCTCACAACCAAATTCTTTCAGCACGCCGTGCTTGTCCAGTGCCAGGGCACAGTTCAGTGCGGTCTGGCCGCCCATAGTGGGCAGGATTGCGTCTGGGCGCTCTTTCTCGATGATCTTGGCTACGGTCTTCCACTCTACCGGCTCGATGTAAGTGGCATCCGCCATCGAGGGGTCGGTCATGATGGTGGCCGGGTTGGAGTTCACCAGGATCACCCGGAAACCCTCTTCGCGCAGGGCCTTACAGGCCTGGGCACCGGAGTAATCAAATTCACAGGCCTGACCGATGACGATGGGGCCCGCGCCGATGATCAGAATGCTTTTAATGTCTGTGCGTTTTGGCATCTTTCTTCCGTATCTAGCCGGCCGCGGCCGGTGGATAAAATTCTGGTCTTCGCTGATTTCGCTGCGAGAGTTTCGCTGCTACAGGAGAGGCGCCTAGCGGCGCGCTTCCATCATCTCGATAAACTGGTCAAACAGCGGTGCCACATCGTGCGGGCCGGGGCTCGCTTCCGGGTGCCCCTGGAAACTGAACGCCGGCTTGTCCTTGAGGCGAATGCCCTGCAAGGTGCCGTCGAACAGGGACTTGTGGGTGATTTCCACATTCTCCGGCAGGGAGTCCATGTCCACCGCAAAACCGTGGTTCTGCGCCGTAATCATCACCTTGGTGCTGTTCAGGTCCTGCACCGGGTGGTTACCCCCGTGATGGCCGAATTTCATTTTTGCGGTCTTGGCGCCAACCGCCAAGCCCAGCAACTGGTGCCCCAGGCAAATGCCGTAGGTGGGCAGGCCAGTGTCGAGGATTTCCCGAATCGCCTTGATCGCGTAATCGCAGGGCTCGGGGTCGCCGGGGCCGTTGGACAGGAAAACACCGTCCGGATTCATTGCCAGCACGTCAGAAGCCGGGGTTTCCGCCGGCACCACGGTGATGCTACAGCCGCGGTCCACCAGCATGCGCAGGATATTGCGCTTCACACCGAAGTCGTAGGCAACCACTTTGTAAGGCTGCGCCGCCGGTGCCGGCTTGTGGCCGGTACCGAGTTCCCAACTGCCCTCGTTGAAGTCGTACGGTTGCTTGGTGGAAACCACCTTGGCCAGGTCCATGCCCTTCAGGCCGGCAAACTCCTGAGCTTTTTTCAGGGCTTCCGCTTCGTCGATGCTCTCACCTTCCGGAGCACCGGCGACGATGCAGCCGCTCTGTGCACCCTTGTCGCGCAGGATACGGGTCAGGCGGCGGGTATCGATGTCGGCGATGCCGACGATATTGCGCGCCTTGAGGTAGTCCTCCAGGGACTGCTCGCTGCGGAAACTGGAAGCCAGCAACGGCAGGTCGCGAATCACCAGGCCCGCTGACCAGATTTCAGCACACTCTTCGTCTTCCGAGTTGGTGCCGGTGTTGCCGATATGCGGGTAGGTCAGGGTAACGATCTGGCGGGCGTAAGATGGATCCGTCAGGATTTCCTGATAACCAGTCATGGAGGTGTTGAAAACCACCTCACCAACGGTTGAGCCTTCCGCGCCAATGGCACGACCGCGAAAGACACTGCCATCGGCAAGCACCAGCAGTGCCGGGGTAGTGCTGGGCATCAGGGATTCCGGCGTGGGAACGGCGTTGTTCAATTCAATCTCCAATCGTCAGAACAGCTTCCGGGCGGGGCGAGAGGGGGCACTTTATGCGCCTTGCCAGGTGAAGTTTCAGCTGCAACTTTTTACCCTGAGCCCTTTATAAAAAAGCGAGATGAAACGTCTGCTTCATCTCGCTTGGTTATAGAGTTCTTCTCGGGCGCTCACTGAGGCTTTCACCTGGGCTCTCACTGTGTGGCCGGCAACCAGTTTCGGTGGTTAAGTGGGCGGAAAAACCGCCAGCACCGGCGCAAATTTGGGGCAGGAAAGCCACGGGCTCTGCGACCTGCTCCATCGCTCTCTACTGAGAGCCGATAAAGCCATAATTTGGCGCGGGCGACTACGGTGGGACCTTTCCAAGCCGGGCGCAGATTCTACGGGAAAACGCCGGCAACTGCCAGTACAAATTTACGCCAACCGGACAACCGTCGCCGCCAGGTCAGGCGGCTTATTTGACCGTGCGGGTCAGCCGGAACACGCTATTGCCCATATCCAGGTCGGCGCGGTCGAGCCGGGTCTTGTTCAGGCGCAGTGCCATGTTGTTGCCTGTGCCAGCAAAGGCCACCATGCCACCGATATGGGTAAAGCGACTGACGTCACTGACGGTGAGCACCGGGAAGAATTCCAGGGCACCAACGGCTTCGGCCATATGGCCGGCCTCCAGACCGTCGCCCATCACCACAATCTGGCAGCGGCGTGCGCGCATGGTCTCTCCATCGTTGACCGTCTCCAGGGCAACCATTCGCCCCTGAATCCGGTGGCGGTGAAAACGGGCTGTAAGCGGAGCCACCAGTGCCTCCTCCCCCATCACGCAAATGCGAAACGGTGCACCGGAACCATTGAAGACCTCGATGGGCCACTGGAAGTGATGGGCGAAGTGGACGATGTAATCCACCATAACCTTGCGCCCGAGATCGGTATCCGAGAGGAGCTCCGCACGCGCCGGAGGGACGGCCACCGCCACCACCAGTAACAGCTGGCACAGCAGCCAATGGAATGGTCGCGGCGAGATGGCATGGAGCTTTGTCTGGGGCATCGTTGGGGCACCGGGGCAATTAAACGCCCCGCATACGAACCGACCAGTCGCAGGGCACCCCTAAAGACTAGTCTCGGCAGCAGGCGCCCACCACGGGTGAAGCGCGAGCCGAGCGCCAAAAACCCGAACCCTCAGACTTTGAGGGAACAGGCTCTGAGGAAAGAGACGCTGGGGAGGCGGCACCGTCAAAACACGGCGCCTGCGAGGTTACTCGAGTGCCGGGTTAACCTTCATCCCCGGCATCAACCGGAGTGATGGCCGGGCGCCACTTCAGTGCTTTTTCAATGGCCAGAATCATGGAGCCAGCAACATCCTTGCGCGTGGCGCTTTCGATCCCCTCAAGGCCCGGCGAGGAGTTCACCTCCAGCAGCAGCGGCCCCTTTTTGGAGCGGATGATATCCACACCGGCCACTTTCAAGCCCAGGGTTTTGGCCGCCTTGATCGCCAGCTTGCGCTCCTCCGGCAGGATCTTCACCACGGAGGCCGTGCCCCCCTGATGGATGTTGGCGCGGAACTCACCCGGTGCAGCCTCCCGCTGAATGGCGGCGAACACCTTGCCATCCACCACGAACAGGCGCAGGTCTTTGCCCTGGGCCTCGCGGATAAACTCCTGCACCAGCAGATTCACTTTCAGCGACTTGAAGGCATTGATCACCGACTCTGCCGCCTTGCGGGTTTCCGCCAGCACCACACCGCGCCCCTGAGTCCCCTCGAGCAACTTCACGATCAGCGGCGCGCCGCCGACCATATCAATCAGCTCGTTGGTATCCATGGGCGAGTGGGCGAACCCGGAAATCGGGATATTCAAGCCACCCTCCTGCAGCAACTGCAGTGAGTAAAGCTTGTCGCGGGACTGGCTGATTGCAGCCGCGCCATTGAGTGCGTACACCCCCATGCTCTCAAAGTGACGGGTCAGGGCGCAGCCATAAAACGTCATACTGGGGCGAATGCGCGGAATAATCGCATCGAGGTTGTTGAGAATGCGCCCATCCCGGTAATGCACCTCCGGATCCGCCGAATCCAGTTTCATATAGCACTGGCGGATATTCAAAAAGGTCATGCGGTGGCCACGCTCGGCACCGGCTTCCATGATCCGCTGGTTACTGTACAGGTCCGGGTTGGAGGCGAGCACGCCAATACGCAGGCCGGTGCCCGACATGTGGTGCTCGTCCCGGTAGTATTCTTCCAGCTGGCTGGGAGGCATCTCCCCCAGGCAGAAACTCTCGGACGGGTCTACCAGCATGCGCCCCATCATCGCCTCGCGGCCCAGCAACATGCGATAGCCCATGGAGTCGCGGTTGGTGAGGGTGAGCTCGATATCCCACACGCTTCCGCCGATACTCATACTGGTTCTGATCACCAGGCGCTTTTCCGAGTCGCCGGAGGAACTGCGCACCGTGCGCCGGTCGAGCACCCGCGCCTCACAACGTACCCGCGGCCGACGTTGGTTCTGCAGGGGGTGCGCCTCAAAGCTCACCCACGGCTCGCCGCCGCGATTGAATTGCTGAATGTTGTAGGCGTGCAGGCACGACGTTTTGGCACCGGAGTCTACCCGTGCCTTGATCGCGGGAATACCAAGCCCCGGAAAGGCACACCACTCTTCGCTGCCAACAATGATCTTCTTATCCAAGTGTCGCTCCTTAAAAGCGTATTCTTTGCGGAGTTATTTCAACCCCAAAACGTCGCGCATATCGTACTGTCCGGCAGCACAACCAGTTAACCACCCGGCAGCGCGCACTGCGCCACGGGCAAATGCCAGGCGGCTGCTGGCCTTGTGGGTAATCTCAATACGTTCGCCATCGGCAAGAAACGATACCGTGTGCTCGCCGACCACGTCGCCGCCGCGCACTGTGGCAAAGCCAATGGTTTCGCGCTCACGGGCACCGGTCTGGCCTTCGCGCCCGTAGACCGCCACCTTCGACAGGTCGCGACCGAGGGTGTCGGCGATCACCTCCCCCATACTGAGCGCCGTACCAGAAGGGGCATCCACCTTGTGCCGGTGGTGGGCCTCGACAATCTCGATATCCACATCGTCACCCAGCACGCGGGCGGCCGTCTCCAGCAGGTTAAAGCATAGATTCACCCCGGTGGAAAAATTGGTGGCAAAACACAGCGGGATTTTGTCGCCGGCACTCAACATGGTCGCCTTCTGGTCCGGCGTAAAGCCGGTGGTACCGATCACAATGGCCTTACCGTGCTCGGCACAGTAGGCGGCGTTCTCCAGCGTGGCCTCGGGTGAGGTGAAATCGATCAGCACATCAAAGTCCGCTTGCGCCAGGCTGTCCACCACGGCCAAACCATTGCGCCCCAGGCCCGCCACTTCCCCGGCGTCCGCACCCACCAGGCTGGAACCTGGCCGCACGATCGCCGCACTCAGCCTGGCCTTGCCGTCTTTCTCCGCGTAAGCCACGGCTTCTGCCAGTACCCGGCCCATGCGGCCACCAAATCCTGTGATTGCGATGCTTACTGCCATGACCCCTGACTCTCCTGTTCTGTGACCGGGCGTGCGAAAAGCGCGGATTCTACTCCGGTTTGCCCCTGCGGCAATACCGTTCTGAGCGGATGAGCTCGCCCCCCAACATAACAGAGCACTGACTGCCGGGTATGCCTTGCGGCACCAAAATCCTCTACTAAGCTGGTACTAACAGGTAGATTGGAGCGCCAAATATGTCTCGGGATTGCCACGCCCCGTTCTGGTCATCGCTTTCCGCTGCGATTTTCGCCTTGCTACTGGTTGCCGCCATCTCCACCGGCAAGGCGGCTGCAGGGGGGCTCGGCGACGACTTCTGGGAGAAGTACGACGACATCACCGACTGGATCACGCTGCGACTGAAGCTGACCCCGGAACAGGAAGAAAAAGCCCTGCCGCTGATGCAGAAAAACTTTGAGCTAAAGCTTGCGATCCTGGAGGACTACGGTTTCGAGCGCGGCAAAATGCCGAAGCTTACCCGGGAACAGAAAGAAGAACTGGATGCGAAAATCGTTGCGGTGCGCGCCGCTACCCGCGTCGAAATGGTGAAAATTCTGAACGCGGAGCAACTGGAAGAACTGAAGAAAATCCAGCAGGAATACCACGATGAATTTCGGCGCAGACTGGCGGAGAACTGAAAACCGTGCGGCACTACCGACCAGTGAATCCGACCGGTGAAGCAGGAAGCATTGAGAGAGAACAGGGAGCGCAGACGCGCTCCCCAAACAGCAACGGTTAGCCCCGAATCAGGCCAAGCAACTCTTCCGTCTTGGCCTTCATCAGCGCTTCATCCCCACGGGACTCCACATTCAGACGCACTACCGGCTCGGTATTGGACATACGCAGGTTAAAGCGCCACTCGTCGAACGCAACGCTGAGCCCGTCGACGTGCTCAACGCTGTTGGCGCTCGCAGCGTACTTGTCTTCCGCGGCCTGCAGCAGGGCCTTGGGGTCTGCCACTTTGGAATTGATTTCGCCGCTGCAAGGGAACGCCGCCATGCGCTCGCCCACCAGCTTCGACAGCGGCTTGCCACTGCGACTTACCAGCTCGGCCACCAGCAGCCACGGGATCATGCCGCTGTCGCAGTAGGCAAAATCGCGGAAGTAATGGTGCGCGCTCATTTCACCACCGTAAATGGCGTCTTCCTTACGCATGCGCTCCTTGATGAACGCATGCCCGGTTTTACTCTGCACCGGTTCACCGCCGGCCGCCTTGACAATGGCTTCCGTGTTCCAGGTGAGGCGCGGATCGTGCACCACGTTGGCGCCCGGGTGCTTGACAAGGAATGCCTCTGCCAGCAGGCCCACCACATAGTAGCCTTCGATGAATTCACCGTTTTCATCAAAGAAGAAACAGCGGTCGAAGTCACCATCCCATGCGATACCGAAATCAGCGCCGCTCTCACGCACGGCGGCCGCGGTGGATTCACGGTTTTCCGGCAGGATCGGGTTGGGGATACCGTTGGGGAAATTGCCATCGGGCTCGTGGTGCACGCGCACAAATTCAAACGGCAGGCTCGGCGCCAGCGCATCCACCACGGAGCCGGCTCCGCCGTTACCGGCATTGACCACCAACTTCAGCGGCTTCAGCTCGGACACATCGACGTAACCCAGCAGGTGTTTCACAAAGTCATCGCGGTGGGCAAAGGTGTGCAGGTCACCACGCTTTTCCACTGCAGGAAAGTTGTTGACTTCCGCGAGCTTCTTGATATCCAGCAGGCCGGTATCGCCGCTGATGGGGCGACTACCCGCACGCACAAACTTCATGCCGTTGTAGTCCATCGGGTTGTGGCTCGCGGTTACACAGATGCCACCGTCAAAATCCCCATGGAAGGTCGAGAAATAAATTTCTTCCGTGCCGCATTCCCCAATGTGAAACACGTCGGCACCGGCATCACGCAGACCATTGACCAGCGCATCGGTCAGCTCGGCACTGGTGAGGCGGATATCGTGCCCCACCACCACACGGCGGGCATCCAGAAACTGGGCAAACGCGCGTCCCACGCGATACGCCACGTCCGTGTTCAACTCATCCGGCACACGGCCACGCAAATCGTACGCTTTAAAACAGGTTAATTCTGACATTTCAGCCCTTCTCCCCCGGCAAATAAATATTCTTGTAAACATAATTGGTGGCTTCGACAAAGCCATCGACGGAACCGCAATCAAAGCGGCGCCCCTTGAAGCGGTAGGCGAGCACGCAACCGCGCTTGGCCTGGGTGAGCAGAGCATCGGTGATCTGCACTTCACCGTTCTTGCCCGGTGGCGTCTCGCGAATGAGATCGAAAATATCGGGCGTCAGGATATAGCGACCAATAATCGCCATATTGCTCGGCGCTTCCTCGGCCGCGGGCTTTTCCACCATGTCGGTCACCTGAAACAGGTCCGGCTTGATTTCATTGCCCGCAATCACACCAAACTTGTGGATCTGCTCTTTCGGCACTTCTTCCACCGCGACGATGCTGCAGCGAAACTGTTGATACAGCTGCACCATCTGCCCCAACACACCGAGCTCTTCATTCAGGCACAGGTCGTCGGCCAGCACCACGGCGAAGGCTTCATCGCCGATGAGCCGCTGCCCCTGCAGAATGGCATCACCCAGCCCGCGCATCTCCCCCTGGCGGGTGTAGGAAAAGCTGGCACTATCGATAACCTGGCGCACACAATCCAGGTAACGCTCTTTGCCTGTCCCGGCAATCTGCTGCTCCAGCTCAAAGTTGGTGTCGAAGTGATCCTCAATCGCGCGCTTGCCACGTCCGGTCACGAACCCGATCTCGGTCAGGCCGGCCTCTATGGCCTCCTCCACCCCATACTGAACCAGCGGCTTGTTGACCAGTGGCAACATTTCTTTGGGCATCGCCTTGGTTGCCGGCAGAAAGCGGGTTCCATACCCGGCCACAGGGAAAAGACATTTTTTGAGCATTACACCCCCTCGTTAGAATACGGCTTCGGCGCTCTCCTGCGACGAATTGCGGCAAGTTATCACAAAAATGTGGCAAGAATCAGTCCAGTCTGGCCGGTTACGCCAGCCAGTGAAAACCACCTGCTGACAAGCCCCGCAGACGGGTCAAGGGCAAATTGGGACAGTTCCGGTCACAAAAAGAGTTATGACCGACTGGACAAGCTATCCTTAGCCCTTAGAATGCCGGCTCGTGTAAGAAATACCCAGAATCGGGGACCCAATGAGTAATTTTGTTCAAAAAAGCAGCTACACCCGTGAAGAACTTCTGGCTTGCAGCCAGGGAGAAATGTTCGGCCCCGGCAATGCACAGCTGCCTGCTCCCAACATGCTGATGCTGGATCGCATCACGCACATTGCCAAAGACGGCGGTGAATTCGGCAAAGGGGAGCTGATTGCCGAACTGGATATCACACCGGACCTGTGGTTCTTTGACTGCCATTTTCCCGGTGACCCGGTTATGCCTGGCTGCCTGGGCCTGGATGCCATGTGGCAGCTACTCGGCTACTTCCTCGCCTGGAAAGGCAACCCCGGCCGCGGCCGCGCACTGGGTTGCGGCGAGGTGAAATTCACCGGCCAGATCCTGCCCACCAACAAGAAAGTCACTTACCACATCCAGATGAGCCGCCTGGTAGAGCGCAAGCTGGTTATGGGCATTGGCAACGGTTCCGTTTCCGTCGACGGCCGTGAAATCTACACCGCCAAAGACCTGCGTGTTGGCCTGTTCACCCGCACCGACAATTTCTGAGCGGTTTGCGTGACACGGTAGACTCTGTTACATAAAAGCACTGTCACTTAGAACAATAACAATCCACTCTACAAGTTTTATTGGAGATCACTATGCGCCGGGTAGTCATTACCGGAATGGGCATCACTTCCTGCATCGGTAACAACACGCAAGAAGTGCTGGCCTCCCTGAAAGCCGGCCGCAGCGGCATCCGCTCTATGGACGAGTACGCCGAACTGGGTCTGCGCAGCCAGATCGCCGGTGTGGTCGATATCGACTTCAAGGAACATATCGACCGCAAACATCTGCGGTTTATGGGCGACTCCGCTGCCTACGCCTACATTTCCATGGCCGAAGCCATCGCAATGTCTGGCCTGGAAGAATCGGATGTTTCCAACCCACGCACCGGCCTGGTGATGGGCTCTGGCGGCACCTCTACCGCCGCCATTATCGAGTCCGCCAATATCCTGAAAACCAAGGGTGTGCGCCGCGTTGGCGCCTACCGCGTGCCCCAGGTGATGGGCAGCACCGTCTCCGCTTGCCTGGCCACGCCGTTCAAGATCAAGGGCGTGAACTACTCCATCTCCTCCGCCTGTGCCACTTCTGCGCACTGCATCGGCAACGGTGCAGAGCTGATCCAGATGGGCAAACAGGATGTGGTATTTGCCGGTGGCGGCGAAGAGCTGGCCTGGAGCCTGACTCACCTGTTTGACGCCATGGGTGCGCTGTCTTCCAAGTACAACGACGCCCCGACCACCGCATCCCGCCCCTACGACGCCAATCGCGATGGCTTTGTTATCGCCGGTGGCGGCGGCTGCGTGGTGCTGGAGGAATACGAGCACGCCAAGGCGCGCGGTGCGAACATCATTGCCGAACTGGTGGGCTACGGTGCCACCTCCGACGGTTACGACATGGTGGCGCCGAGCGGTGAAGGTGCAGCACGCTGCATGCAGCAGGCACTGGCCGGTATGGATGGCAAGGGCCTGGAAGGTGGCGTCGACTACATCAATACCCACGGTACCTCTACTCCCGTGGGCGATGTGGCCGAGTTGCGCGCCATGAAGGAAGTGTTCGGTAACGCGGTGCCGGCATTCGCCTCCACCAAGTCCCTGACCGGTCACTCTCTGGGTGCCGCCGGTGTGCAGGAAGCCATTTACAGTCTGCTGATGATGCAGAACAGCTTTATCGCCGCCTCCGCCAACGTGGAGACCGTGGATGAAGCGGCCGAGGGCCTGGATCTGGTGACCGAGCTGCGGGAGACCGAGGTGCGCCGTGCCCTCTCCAACAGCTTCGGCTTCGGTGGTACCAATGCCAGCCTGGTGTTCGACAAGGTCTGATCGACTTTATCAACGCCGTCTGGCAGGCACAAAAAAGGGCGAGTCGCACTGCGACTCGCCCTTTTTTATGCACGGACTTCTGGTCTGAGCCTCAGGGCTCGGCTTTCTGCAAGCGCTCCAGCCATAACTCCACCTGGCGGGTAAGCCCCTGGCGCCAGCTGCGCTGCTGGATACCGAATACATCCCGCAGCCGCTCACATTCCAGCACGAAGGTGCGGTCCTCCTCGGCCGGCAGCAATGTGGTCAGCTCCGCGGCAAAGTCCTCACCGTAGAGGGATCGCACACGGTCAACCACTTCGCTGCCAAACGCCATCGCGGTACAGCTATCCGCCGAACCGTAGTGATACAGGCCCGAGCGCGGACCGCCACTGGCCAGCTGTTGCGCGATGGCAACCGTCACCCGCACAAGGTCTGACACCGTCACCGGGTTGCCCTTGCTGTTATCGTCGAGAATCACCGGCTTGCCGTCCAGCAGGCTGCGCAGGATACGCCCGAGCAGCGCATCTTCGCTGCGATCGACCTGCCACCCTAGGCGCAGAATACTCACGTTGTCAGCTGCGGACAGAGCCTCCTCGCAGGCGAGCCAGTCGCGACCTCGCCCCGTGGTCGGAGACGGCTCCTCGTCCTCATCAATCTTTTTGCGCCGGGAACGGCCGTATACGCCGTAGGAGGAAAGGTGCAGCAGCGCGGTGTAGGGCAAACCCGGCAACGCTTCGCACACTGCGCGCGCCTCATCCATACGGGCGCCCCCACCGCAACTGGCGGCATTGATCACGATGGCGCCGGAACGAGCCGGGAAATGGTCCGCCTGCAACTGCTCTCGGTTGAGCAGCTGCACACGAAACCCCACTTTCTGGAGCCCCTTCTGCAGGGCGCTGTCAATGGCGTTGCCGGCACCGATCAGCGCCACCGTATCCGGCTGGTACCCCGTATGATGCATGGCGCTCACGCTCCCCGCTCTGCTACTTAGAAGGGAATATCGTCGTCAAAGCTGTTGTCGAATCCACCTGCCGGCGGCTGGTTGCCCGCTGGCTTGTTCGCCGGCTGCTGCGCGGGGGCCATGGGGGACGGTGCGGAGCGGCCCTGGGAGAACTCATCCTGATAACCGCCACCCTGCTGGCCACCCTGAGCAAAACCACCGCCTTGCTGACCCTGCGGAGCATAACCGCCGCCCTGGCCGCCCTGCTGGAAGCCACCGCCGCCCTGCTCACCGCGGCCATCCAGCATTTGCATTTCGCTGGCGACGATTTCAGTGGTGTAGCGATCCTGGCCAGACTGCTTGTCCTGCCACTTGCGTGTGCGCAGCGAGCCTTCGAGATAGACCTTGCTGCCTTTGCGCAGATACTCGCCGGCAATTTCGGCAAGGCGGTTGAAGAACACCACGCGGTGCCACTCGGTGCGCTCCTGTTGCTGGCCGGACTGCTTGTCTTTCCAGGTTTCCGAGGTCGCCAGGGTGACATTGGTCACCGCACCACCGCTGGGCATGTAGCGGGTTTCCGGGTCGCCGCCCAGGTTGCCAATCAGGATTACTTTGTTTACGCCCCTGGCCATAAGCCTCTCCTCTCCGAAGGCCTCTCCCGGGTAAGGCGGAGGCCCGATCAGTCTTCAAAAGTTCAAAATTGGGAAGGCGGTGCTGGGCCAGCCTTGCGACCGGCCCAGCACCGCCAACAGTGTATTTATATCCAGCAGCATACAACACTCACCCGGAGGCGTCACCGCCACCAGGCGCGCTGGTTTCGGACCGGTGGTCCCGCCTCAGCTACCCGCCAGCGAAACCCGCTGCGCGCGCATCTGCCACCAGGCCAGTGACCAGAGGACCAGTACCCCCAGTGCCAGGGTGGCCACCGCACCGGCGCCGCCGAGCCCGAACACCAGCCCGCCGAGACTGCCGCCAACAAAGGCGCCGAGAAACTGCAGGGTTGCATACAGACCGGTGGCCGCGCCGCGGCATTCCGCCGGCGCAATGCGGGTCAACTGCGCCGGAAGCAGAGCCTCCAGCAAGTTGAAGGCAACAAAGAACATGCCCAGACACAGAACCGTCCAGCGCCCCTCGACCTGGGGCATCAACGCCACACCGCCAAACACCAGCCCCAGCAGCGCCAGGCGCATGGTCGCAGGCACCTTGTGACGCTTTTCGGCCAACCGCATCAGCGGCAGCATGATCACAAATGCCCCGAGCATCAGCGGGCCGTACAACTTCCAGTGCTGCTCACTGGCGAGGTGCAACTTGTCCACAAGCTGCAGTGGCAGCGGCACAAACAACATGGTCAGCAGCAGGTGCAGGAAAAACACCCCGCACACCAGTCGCCACACGTCGCCCTGGGCCAACAGGCGGGCAAAATCGCCCTTTTGCGGGGCGCGACGCGCGGACACCTGGGGGTTCGGCACCAGTCGCCACACCAGCACTATGCCGCAGAGCGCCAGCAGCGCGGTCAGCCAGAAAATTGCCGACAGACCGCCAAACCCCGCCACCAGTGGCCCAAGTACCACCGCGAGCACAAAGGCCACGCCGATGGATGCACCAATCACGGCCATCGCTTTGCCGCGGTTCTCGTCCCGCGTCAGGTCTGCGGCCAGGGCCATGGTCGCCGCGGCGATGGCACCGGCCCCCTGCAGAATACGCCCGGCGATCAGCCCCCACACGGAATCGGTCAGCGCCGCCACCACCGAGCCCAGGGCAAAAATCCCAAGGCCGAGGAAGATCACCGGCTTGCGCCCCCAGCGGTCACTGAGCACCCCCAGGGGAATCTGCAGAATGGCCTGGCTCAGGCCGTAGGCGCCCAGTGCCAACCCCAGCAATGCCGGCGTACTCCCGCTGTATTCTGTGCCGTACAGGGACAGTACCGGCAGCACCATAAACAGGCCCAGCATGCGGAAGACGTACAGGGAGGCGAGGCCGGCGAGCGCGCGGCGTTCAGTGGGGTTCATGCAAAATTCCGGACACGGCGAAAAAACGGGCCGCATTGTAACAGCGCAGGCAACGGAGGTTGATCCCCCATTGCCCGATCGCAAGATAGTGCAAGGCTATGGCAGGTATCGCCTCAGTTGCGCCCGTACTGGTCCTCGAAGCGCACGATATCGTCTTCACCCAGATAACTGCCGGACTGCACCTCGATCAACTCCAGGGGAATGGTGCCGGGGTTTTCCAGGCGGTGCACCACGCCCAGCGGGATAAAGGTGGACTCGTTCTCTGTCAGCAGAATCTGGTCGTCACCACGCGTCACCTTGGCGGTACCCCGCACCACAATCCAGTGTTCGGCGCGGTGGTGGTGCATCTGCAGGGACAGCTGGCAACCCGGTTTGACCACAATGCGTTTCACCTGAAAGCGGGGGCCGCCATCGATGGAGTCATAGTAGCCCCAGGGGCGAAACACCTTGCGGTGGTTTTCCGCCTCGCTGCGCTTGCCCTGCTTGAGCCGCTGCACCAGTGTTTTCACTTCCTGCACGCGGCTTTTGTCTGCCACCATCAGCGCATCGTCGGTGTCGACGACCACCAGGTCCCGTACGCCGAGAATACCCACAAGGCGATCGCCGCCGTGCACCAGGCAACCGGATGCGTCTTCGGCCAGTACATCGCCGCGCAGCAGGTTGTCACTCTCGTCCCGCTCTGCCAGCTCCCACAGGGCGGACCAGGAGCCCACATCGCTCCAGCCGGCCTGCATGGGTACCACCGCAGCGGACTCTGTCTTTTCCATCACCGCATAGTCCACAGAATCCGCCGGACAGCGGCTGAAAGCATCACCATCGATGCGGGTGAAATCGAGATCCCGCACTGCGCCGGCAAAGGCCGCACGGCAGGCTTCAAGCATCTGCGGATGATGCTGGGCCAGCTCTTCCAGGTAGCGGGAGGCACGGAACAGGAACATGCCGCTGTTCCAGTTGTACTCGCCACTGGCCAGGTATTGTTCTGCAGTGGGCAGGTCCGGTTTTTCGACAAATTCTGCGACTTTCCACCCCTCGGCCACCGCGTCGCCGCTGCGGATATAGCCATAGCCTGTTTCCGGGCTGGTGGGCACGATACCGAAGGTCACCAGGTGGCCATTCTCCGCCAGCGCCGTGGCCGCGGTTACCGCCTTGCGGAAGCCCTCGGCGTCGGCGACCACGTGGTCCGCCGGCAGCACCAGCAGCAAGGGATCGCCACCCTGTTCGGCCGCGGCCAGGGCCGCCAGGGCAATGGCGGGGGCGGTGTTGCGCGCGCAGGGCTCCAGCAGGATTGACTGGGGCGTGCGATCCACTTCCAGCAGCTGCTCGGCGGCAGCAAAGCGGTGATTCTCGTTGCACACCAGTATCGGCGGCTGTACACCCGTCAGACCGTCCAGTCTTAGCGCAGTGGCCTGCAACATGGTCTGGTTGCCCGTCAGAGGCAGGAACTGTTTCGGGTAAGCTTCGCGGGACAGTGGCCACAGACGCGAGCCGGTACCACCGCAGAGAATGACAGGGATCATGATTTCCGTATCCACACAGGGTTATTCATTGGGGATTATTCCCTCGACAGGGCGCCCGGCATTTTCGCACACTGGCGCGCCAGATTATACTTGACCGTTTTCCCCCGCCCGGTTCCATCCGGGCCTGGTTGGCAACACCGCAGCCAGCAACACAACAGGACGCCCAGTGGACACGATTTACGTCAGAGGTGCGCGCACCCACAACCTGAAGAATATCGATCTGGATATTCCCCGCGACAAGCTGATCGTGATTACCGGCCTGTCGGGATCTGGTAAGTCCTCACTCGCCTTCGACACCCTGTATGCGGAGGGGCAGCGCCGCTATGTCGAGTCGCTGTCCACCTACGCCCGCCAGTTCCTGTCGATGATGGAAAAGCCGGATGTCGACACCGTGGAGGGGCTGTCACCGGCCATCTCCATCGAGCAGAAATCCACCTCCCACAACCCGCGCTCCACCGTGGGCACCATCACCGAGATCTACGACTACCTGCGCCTGCTGTTTGCCCGCGTGGGTGAGCCCCGCTGCCCGGACCATCACGAACCGCTGCAGGCCCAGACCATCAGCCAGATGGTGGATCAGGTGCTGACCCTGCCGGAAGGCAGCAAGATCATGTTGCTGGCCCCGGTGATCCGCGACCGCAAGGGGGAACACCTGCATGTGTTTGAACAGCTGCGCCGGGATGGCTTTGTACGCGCGCGCATCGATGGCACCGTGTGCGACCTGGACGACACCCCCAAGCTGGATAAACGCAAGAAACATACCGTCGAAGTGGTGGTGGACCGCTTCAAGGTGCGTGACGACCTGCAACTGCGCCTGGCGGAATCCTTCGAGACCGCACTCAACCTGACCGATGGCATCGCCTCCATCAGCTTTATGGACGGCGATCAGGAAGACCGGCTGTTCTCCGCCCGCCACGCCTGCCCGGTATGTGATTACTCACTGGATGAGCTGGAACCGCGCCTGTTCTCGTTCAACAACCCCGCCGGCGCCTGCCCGGCCTGCGATGGCCTGGGGGTCAAGCAGTTCTTCGATGAAGACAAGGTCATCCTGGACCCGGAGAGCAGTATCTCCGAGGGCGCCATCCGCGGCTGGGATCGCCGCAACATCTATTACTACCACATGCTGGATTCCCTGGCGGAACACTACGATTTCGACCTGGACAAGCCGTGGAAGAAATTGCGCAAGCGGGACCGGGAGGTCATCCTGCACGGCAGTGGCGATACCCCCATCGACTTCAGCTATGTGAATGATCGCGGCGATGTCACCGTGCGCCGCCACACCTTCGAGGGCATCATCCCCAATTTCCAGCGCCGCTACCGGGACACCGAGTCCCAGTCCGTGCGTGAAGAGCTGGCCAAGTACCTGAGCACCCAGAAATGTCCGGACTGTAGTGGTACTCGTCTGCGCCGGGAAGCGCGCAACGTGTTTGTGGACAACCAGACACTCTCTCAGATCACCGAACTGCCCGTAGGCGACGCCTTCGAGTACTTTGCGCACCAGCTCAAGTTCAAGGGCGCGCAGAAAGAGATCGCCGACAAGATCCTCAAGGAGCTGCGCGATCGCTTCCGTTTCCTGGTGGATGTGGGCCTGAACTACCTGACCCTCAACCGCAGCGCCGAAACCCTGTCCGGTGGCGAGGCCCAGCGCATCCGCCTGGCCAGCCAGATCGGCGCCGGCCTTGTGGGGGTCATGTACATCCTCGATGAACCTTCCATCGGCCTGCACCAGCGCGACAACGAGCGCCTGCTGAACACCCTGACCCACCTGCGGGATATCGGCAACACGGTGATCGTGGTGGAACACGACGAGGACGCCATTCGCGCGGCCGACTTCATCGTCGATATCGGCCCCGGCGCCGGGGTGCACGGAGGTGAAGTAGTGGCTGCCGGCAACCACGCCGAGATTGCCGCCTGCGAGCGCTCACTCACCGGGCAGTACCTGTCCGGCGTCAAGCAGATTGCCGTGCCCAAAAAACGCCACCCCGCCACCGGCGAGGTACTGCGTATCGAGGGAGCCACCGGCAACAACCTGAAAAATGTCGACCTGGAAATTCCTGTGGGGCTGTTCACCTGCGTCACCGGTGTCTCCGGCTCGGGCAAGTCCACCCTGATCAACACCACCCTGTACCCGCTGGCGGCCACTGCGCTGAACAAGGCCACCACCCTGCGCGCTTCGCCCCACAAAGCCATTCTGGGCCTGGAGCATTTCGACAAATGTGTCGACATCGACCAGAGTCCGATCGGCCGCACACCGCGCTCAAACCCGGCCACCTACACCGGCATATTCACGCCCATCCGCGAACTGTTTTCCGGCACCCAGGAAGCCCGCTCGCGGGGCTACAAGCCCGGTCGTTTCAGCTTCAATGTGAAGGGTGGCCGCTGCGAAGCCTGCCAGGGCGATGGCGTGATCAAGGTGGAAATGCACTTCCTGCCGGATATTTATGTGCCCTGCGACACTTGCAAGGGCAAACGCTACAACCGGGAAACCCTGGAAGTACATTACAAGGGCAAGAACATCCACGAAGTACTGGAAATGACCGTGGAAGATGCGCGGGAGTTTTTTGACCCGGTGCCATCCATCGCCAAAAAACTGCAGACCCTGATGGATGTCGGCCTGTCTTACATCAAGCTCGGCCAGGCCGCGACTACCCTGTCCGGCGGTGAAGCACAGCGGGTCAAGCTGTCCCGCGAATTATCCAAGCGCGACACCGGCCAGACCCTGTATATTCTCGACGAGCCCACCACCGGCCTGCACTTTGCCGATATCCAGCTGCTGCTGGATGTACTGCACCGGCTGCGCGACCATGGCAACACCATCGTGGTGATCGAACACAACCTGGACGTGATCAAAACCGCGGACTGGATTGTGGACCTCGGTCCGGAAGGCGGCTCCGGCGGAGGTGAAATCATCGCTTCCGGCACACCGGAGCAGGTGGCCAAAATCAAGGGTTCGCACACCGGGCGTTTCCTCAAGCCGATGCTGAAAAAATAGACCCCAGACGCCGACGCTGATACCGAAGCGACACTACACCCGGGAACTTCAATGAAAAAAATAAACCCTTCCCTCAGTATCGGCCCGGCGACCATGGTCGCCGCCGCGTTTATCGGGCCGGGCACGGTCATCACTGCCAGCCTGGCCGGTGCCCAGTACGGTTATGCGCTGCTGTGGGCGCTGCTGTTTGCCATTCTCGCGAGCATCATTTTGCAGGAAATGGCCGCGCGCCTCGGCGTGGTTACCGGCGCTGGGCTGGGGGAAAACATTCGCCAGTTTCTCCGCCACCCACTGCTGCGCTGGCCCGCCCTGGGCCTGGTGATTGGCGCGATCGTGATCGGCAACGCCGCGTACGAAGGCGGTAACCTGGCCGGCGCCAGCCTCGGCCTGAAGCTGCTCACCGATACTGAGCTGGCCGCGGGCACGACCTCCCTGTGGCCCATGGTGGTCGCCGCCCTCGCCGCCGCCCTGTTGTGGAGCGGCAACTACCGCCTTATCGAGCGCGTCCTCATCGTGCTGGTGGCGCTGATGAGCCTCGCGTTTCTGCTCACTTTTATCCTCACCCGCCCGGATCTGTCGGCGCTGTTTCGAGGCCTGCTGACCCCGTCCGTACCCAGTGGTGCGGCACTCACCGTCATCGCACTGATCGGCACCACGGTGGTGCCCTATAACCTGTTTTTACACAGCTCCAGTGCCAGTAAAAAATGGCACTCCGCCGACGACTTGCCGGCGGCGCGCCGGGATATCTTTTTCTCGATTCCCGTGGGCGGGTTGATTTCCATTGCCATTGTGTCCACCAGTGCCGCCGCATTTTTCAGCCACCAGCTGAGCATCGCCAGTGCCGGGGATATGGCACAGGCGCTGCAGCCGCTGTTTGGCAAATCCGCGGTGTACTGCATGGGCATTGGCCTGTTCGCCGCGGGCATTTCTTCTGCGCTGACCGCGCCGCTGGCATCGGCCTACGCACTGAGCGGCGTGCTGGGCAAACCGGCGGATCTCAACGCACTGCAGTTTCGCACCATCTGGCTCAGTATCATCGTGATCGGTGCCCTGCTGGCGACCCAGGACATCCGCCCCATCCGTCTGATCTGGTTTGCGCAAATTGCCAACGGCCTGCTGCTGCCGATCGTCACTCTGTTTTTACTGTGGGCCATGAATACCCACGCACTGGGTGAGCACCGCAACAACTGGTGGCAGAACCTGCTGGGGCTAGTGGTTCTAATGATTGCCGTTGCCCTGGGAGGGCGCAGCCTGGCTTCGGCATTTGGCTGGTTGTGAACACTCGACAGAAACCCGCAAGAGAAACGCGCAAGAGAAAAGAATGATGCATTCCGGCACAACCTCCCCCGCGGTCGCAATCGATATCAATTGCGACCTGGGCGAAGGCAATAACGAGGACGATTGCGCGCGTGACGCGCGACTGATGCGCTATATCTCCCGCTGCAATATCGCCTGCGGTGGCCATGCGGGTAATGCGACAACCATGTCGCTGTCGTTGCAAAATGCGCGCAAAGCCGGCATTGCCGCCGGCGCACACCCGGGTTACCCGGATCGTGAGAACTTCGGCCGCTCAACCCTCGCGCTGCCCAGGGAGGAATTACTCCACTCTGTGTACGAACAAATACATGACCTGCAGGCAATTGCTGCAGTGGAGCAAGTGCCGCTCACCCATATCAAGCTGCACGGCGCTCTGTACAATGACGCGGAAGCCGATGATCGCCTCGCGGAAGATCTGGTGGGATTGATCGCGCAGGCCTTCCCCGGATTAACCATACTTGGGCTGGCCAACGGGGCCATGGAACGCGCGGCCAAAAAATACCGGCAACCGTTGTTGCGCGAAGGATTTATGGATCGCCGCTACCTCAACGACCACCAACTTGCGCCCCGCAGCATGCCCGGTGCGGTTATCGAGGATTTTACCCAGTGCCTGAAGCAGGTTACGGCCCTCGCCACCGGCCAGCCCTTTACCGGCATCGAGGAGCACCCGCTTCAGTTCTCCGTGGACAGCCTCTGCCTGCATGGCGACAACCCCCAGGCGGAATCCATCGCACAAGCGCTACATCACGCATTGCTCAGAGCAGGTATCACCCTATGCCGCTAGACCCACGCTTTACCATTTCCGCAAATGGCGATGCCGCTCTGGATATTCGCTTTGCAGAGGAACCGGGTCAGCAACTGAGTGAATCCATCATCGCTCTCGCCGAATCCATCGAGGCCGCCGCATTGCCTGCGGTCACTGAGCTGGTGCCCGCCTATCAGTGTCTTACCGTGTGTTTCGATCCGTTGCAGCTGCCCGATTCCGGGACAGGGCGGCCGGACACATCGGAACTGGAGCAAGTGCTCGGAATGCTCGCACAGAGCCCGGCGGTCCAGCAGCCAACAGCGGAGCGCGAGCACTACCTGATTCAGATACCGGTGTGTTACGACGCGGCATTTGCGCTGGACATGCAAGCCCTGAGCGCACATTCCGGGCTCACCCCGGACGATATTATTGCCCGGCATACCGCACCGCAGTACCTGGTGCATATGCTCGGATTTACCCCGGGGTTTCTCTACCTGGGCGGGCTCGACACCCGGCTGCATTGCCCGCGCAAGGCGCGTCCGGCACTCAGCGTACCCGCGGGATCGGTGGGCATCGGCGGAGCCCAGACCGGGATATATCCCCAGGCCACCCCCGGCGGTTGGCAGATCATCGGGCGCACGCCACTCGCCCTGTTTCAGCCGGAGCGGGACTTCCCGTTTGTCGCCCGGCCCCTGGACAGGATTCAATTTGTGGCCATCAGCGCGGAGGAATTCCAACACACGGAGCCTGATTGCGTTCCGCAAAAAATGCCCGTTGCAGACGTGGAGAAAAATCAATGAGCCTGCGTATCATCAAGCCAGGCCTGCAGACCACTATTCAGGACGGTGGACGGCCCGGCAACCTGCGCTGGGGGCTCTCCCGTGGCGGCGCCGGCGATACCTTCGCCATGGCTCTGGGCAACTTGCTGCTGGGCAATTCACCCAAGCATCCATGCCTCGAGGTCGCCATCACCGGCCCGGAAATCGAATTCTCCGCGGCGACCTCCGTCGCCGTTACCGGCGCCCGTTTTGATCTGGCGCACAACGACAGGCCGGCGAACAACGACGAAGTACTGCAAATGCGACCAGGTGACCGGCTACGCTTCGGGCCCCTCAGGTCTGGCGCCCGCGCATATATCACGCTTGCCGCCGATTTCCAGTTGGCGCCCACCCTCGACAGTCTATCCACCCACGTGATCGCCGGTTTCGGCGGATGGCAGGGGCGGGCGCTCAAGGCCGGTGACCAGATCCCGTTGCAACACTGCCGCACCGTGCCAACCCGGGCGCTTCCCGCCCAGTACCGCCTCGACTACGGATCACGGCCGCTGCTGCGGGTCGTGCCTGGGCTCGAGTCGCCCTACTTTACCGGTGATGCCAAGACGCGGTTCTATGCCGGTGGTTTCACGGTATCGCCCCAGAGCAACCGTATGGGTATCCGCCTGGCAGGAGAACCCTTGCCCACGGAAACACTCCCGCAACAGGTTTCCGCGGCACTCTGCCCCGGTACCGTACAGGTGCCACCCAACGGCCTGCCCATTATCAGTTTTGTGGAGGGGCAGACCATCGGCGGTTACCCGCGCATCGCCCATGTCATCAGTTCGGACCTCCATCGCCTCGCCCAACTGCCGGCCAGCGCACGACTGGATTTCGAGCAAGTCGAGCAGGCCACCGCCCACCAGATTCTGAGAGAAAAGTCGCGCCTGCTAGCGGACCTTCCCGGCTTGCTGTGAACGTTCCAGTGGCGACCACCGCCTCCCAATCTGCAAGCTCGCGTTAACGACGCCACCAGTTCACAGTTGGTCCGCGTCGATCAACGGCACCCGGTATTTGGCGCGCGGTCCCCTTCCCGAGCGCAACAGCTTTCGCTAACTTCTCACCCCGCAAATGACAACGCTGTCACCCTGTCAAGCAGTTGCATTGGCGCACAACAAATAACAATAAATGAAATTGGAGAAGACATGTCTCATCAGTCATGGCCCGTCAGGGCCCATATGGAATCGCATCACCCCCGGGTCAACCCCAGAAAGCCGCTCCAGAGGTCCCTGGGTGCCACCCTGTGCGCGTTGCTACTCTGGCCAGCCTTGGCACAGGCCAACCCTCCTGCCGCGCCCTACGAGGCCGGACAGAGCTATGCTGGCGGGAGTGAGGTCTGCTTCCAGCGGGACCTGTTCCGCGCACAGTGGTGGGCCGGGCCGAGCGACTCGCCAGAGGCCGCCTATACCGCCGCCAACAGTTGGGATAGCCCCTGGCTTCTTCAGGACCCAGGAGTCTGCGCGACAGACACCGGCAATCTGGCCCCGGTTGCCCGGGCCATTGCCAACCCGAAAGAGGTCACCGGTGCCGCCAGCATCGCACTCGACGGCAGCCTGTCCTCCGATCCGGAAGACGATCCCCTCACCTTCCAGTGGACTCAGATTGCCCCGCCATCGCCACAGGCCAGTATCCTCAACCCCAATAGCAGCGGCACCCAGGTGGACCTGCCACCGGTGGAGGCCGATACCGGGTATGAATTCCGCCTGAGCGTCGCGGATGCCGAGCACACGGCCTACGCCACGGTTGCCGTGCTACAGCGCGCCGAGACAGATACCACGCCGCTGCCGACCATTGTGCTCACCGCCCCCACCAGCACCACTGCCTGCCCGGGCAGTATCACCCTCAGTGCGGCGGACTCCAGCTATCCCGACGGCGCGAGCTACGTGTTCCAATGGCGACAGCTGAGCGGCCCAAGCGCTGAGATCATCACACCGGATGCAGACACAACAGCGGTGAATCTCCCCGACATTGGCACTGGTGTTGCCTACGAATTCGCGTTCGAGGTGACGAATGGCGAGATCAGCATGAACGAGTCCGTGACCGTGCAACAAGAGTGCAGTAACGGTGGCTTCAGCATCCCACTCACTACACTGACAACTCGGGAAGCCGAACTGACGTCCAGTGCGCTATTCACCCAGGTAAAAGCTTCGATCGTCACGCTGGATAATCCGCAGGTGGAAGCGGTAGTGCCGGGCAGAATTCAAAACCCCGCCAATGTTCGCCGCGTGGAGTCGATCATCAGCGACGCGGACTGGAGTTTCCTGTTTCCGGTGCGCGCGGTGGAATACTCATACACCAATTTCCTGCGCGCGGTAGCAAAGTTCCCCGCTTTCTGCGGCAACTACAGCGACGGCCGCAACGCCGAAGCCATCTGTCGAAAATCGCTGGCGACGATGTTCGCCCACTTCACCCAGGAAACCGGTGGGCATTCCCCGCACTGGGCAGAGCCTGAATGGCGCCAGGGGTTGTACTTCATTCGCGAGCAGGGATGGAGCGAGGGGACGCCCAATGGCTACGGCGTGTGTGATCCGTCCACCTGGCAGGCGCAGCAATGGCCCTGTGCCACCTTTGCCGACGGCAGCTACAAAAGCTATTTCGGGCGCGGCGCAAAGCAGCTGAGTTACAACTACAACTACGGTCCCTTTTCTGCCGCTATGTTCGGCGATGTGGAGGTACTGCTTCAGGAGCCGAAGCTGGTGGCCGACACCTGGCTGAACCTGGCCAGTGCGGTGTTTTTCTTTGTCTATCCACAGCCGCCCAAGCCCAGCATGCTCCACGTTATTGATGGCACCTGGCAGCCCAATAGCCAGGACCTGAACAGTGGCCTGGTACCCGGGTTTGGCGTTACCACCATGATCATCAATGGCGGGATTGAATGCGGCGGCAGCAGCGAACACGCACAATCGCAAAACCGCATTGACTATTACCGCAACTTCGCCGAATTCCTGAGTGTCCCGCTACCCGCCAACGAAGTACTGGGCTGTGCGAGTATGGGCCGGTTCGCAGTGGGTGGGGCCGGCGCCATGGAGATCTACTGGGAACAGGACTGGAGCTGGGACCCGCAATATCCCAATGGCGAAAGTTATGCCTGCAAACTGGTGGGCTACCAGACACGCTTTTCCGCCTTTATCGAAGGTGACTATGTCCGTTGTGTAGAACACTTTTTCGACGTGGACATTGACTACAACCGCTAGCCAGACTGGCGGTCATAAAAAAGGCCGGAGATTTCCGGCCTTTTTTACTTGAGCACAAGATAAGTGCCCGGGAAAGCGGCGGCGATCAGCCGTCGACCCAGGTAACGGCCTCGTCTTCGTGCTTGTCGGCACAGGGCGTTGCTTTTGGCGGTACGTAACCGACCCGCGACTCCGGCATCGCATTGCGCTGTTCCCAGTAGGCAACGGCTTCGCCACACAGCAACCGCTGCTGCTCGGTCAGTGCGACGCCGTTCGGCCACTTGCCCAGCTCGATGGCACGCTTCAGGCTGCCAACGATCTGTGGATTCAAGGCTTTTAACAAATCATCCAAAGAGTCAAACATTACCAATGGCCTCACAGCGAAAGGGGCGAAAGTTAGGGACTAGAAACAAGAAAAGCCGGTCAGAGACCGGCCTTCCTTTGCTCGAGACCCCGAAAGGTACCGAAATCACCTAAAGCGAGTTGCCTCAGGCTTCTGCAGCTTCTGCAGTCTCGTCCGCTACCGGACGATCCACCAGCTCGACGTAGGCCATCGGCGCCTTGTCGCCAGCGCGGAAACCACATTTCAGAATGCGGATGTATCCGCCCGGACGGGCTTCGTAACGGGGACCCAGTTCGTCGAACAGCTTGCGCACGGCATCCTTATCACGGATACGAGCGAAAGCCAGACGGCGGTTGGCAACACTGTCCTTCTTGGCCAGGGTGATCAGCGGCTCGGCAACGCGACGCAGCTCCTTGGCTTTCGGCAGTGTGGTTTTGATCAGTTCGTGCTCTACCAGAGAAGCGGTCATGTTCTTGAACATGGCTTTACGGTGAGAGCTGGTACGACTGAATTTACGGCCACTATAACGATGACGCATAACTCAATTCCTCACGACTTCGATTGCTTTCTCAGCAAGTCGTCTGGGAGTGGCACTAGCGGGAAACGCGCACCACTCGGTTTTCTTCACGCGGGCGGGCAAAACACGCCCGCGCCACAAACGCTTTACAGGGAGCTCAGCTTGCTGTCGCCCTTGAGGCTGGCCGGCGGCCAGTTCTCGAGACGCATACCCAGGGAAAGACCACGGGAAGCCAGCACGTCCTTGATTTCAGTCAGGGACTTTTTACCCAGGTTCGGGGTCTTCAGCAGCTCTACTTCGGTGCGCTGAATAAGGTCACCGATGTAGTAGATGTTCTCTGCCTTCAGACAGTTCGCCGAACGCACGGTCAGCTCGAGGTCGTCCACCGGACGCAACAGCACCGGATCAACTTCCTCTTCCTTCGCTTCCGGCTGGGCATCCTTCTCGCCTTCCAGGTCCACAAACACTGCCAGCTGCTGCTGGAGGATTGTGGCGGCGCGACGAATCGCTTCTTCCGGGTCCAGAGTACCGTTGGTCTCCAGGTCCAGAACCAGCTTGTCCAGGTCGGTGCGCTGTTCTACACGCGCGGATTCCACGCTGTAGGAAACGCGACGAACCGGGCCAAAGGACGCATCCAGTTGCAGGCGACCGATTGAGCGGGTCTCTTCCTCATCTTCACGACGGGCATCGGCGGGCTGGTAGCCACGGCCGCGCGCGACGGTCAGACGCAGGTTGAGTTCCACGTCGCCGGTAATGTTGGCAATCACGTGCTCGGGGTTCACGATTTCGATGTCGTGGTCCACCTGGATATCGCCAGCGGTTACCGCACCTGGGCCTTTCTTGCTCAGGCTCAGCACTGCCTGGTCCTTGCCGTGCATCACCACCGCAATTTCCTTCAGGTTCAGCAGGATTTCAATTACGTCTTCCTGCACACCTTCAATTGCGCTGTACTCGTGCTCAACACCGTCGATCTCAACTTCAGTGACGGCGCAGCCTGGCATGGAGGACAGCAGGATGCGGCGCAGTGCGTTGCCGAGAGTGTGGCCAAAGCCACGCTCCAGCGGTTCCAGAACCACTTTGGCGTGGTTCTGGTTGTACTCGGTGACGTCAATACGACGAGGTGTCAAAAACTCGTTGACAGCAGTCTGCATAGCCATACCTGTATTACAGTTTTATTCCTTAAATGGAACAGAGCCTTACTTGGAGTAGAGTTCCACGATAAGGTTTTCATTGATCTCTGCCGGCAGATCCACGCGATCGGGAACACGCTTGAAGGTACCTTCGAGCTTGGTCGCGTTCACGTCTACCCACTCTACGTCACCGCGCTGTGCAGCGAGGGAAACGGAGTTCTGGATACGCATCTGCTTCTTGGCTTTCTCACGGATAGAAATCACGTCACCTTCCTTAACCTGATAGGAAGGAATGTTGACGGCGCTACCGTTTACCAGGATCGCCTTGTGAGATACCAGCTGACGCGCTTCAGAGCGAGTAGAGCCGAAGCCCATGCGGTAAACCACGTTGTCGAGGCGTTTTTCCAGAAGTTTCAACAGGTTTTCACCGGTTGCACCTTTCAGACGCGCCGCTTCCTTATAGTAGTTACGGAACTGCTTTTCCAGCACACCGTAGATGCGGCGTACTTTTTGCTTTTCACGCAGCTGAACACCGTAGTCGGACAGACGACCGCGACCGGCGCCATGAACGCCAGGCTTGGTTTCCGCGCGACACTTGGATTCGTGCGGGCGAACGCCACTTTTCAGCTGAAGATCGGTACCTTCCCGACGGGAAAGCTTACATTTTGGTCCAATATAACGTGCCATTTCGTCAACCCCCTCTTACACGCGACGTTTCTTGGGCGGACGACAACCGTTATGCGGGATCGGCGTCACGTCGGTGATGTTGGTGATCTTGTAGCCGCAGTTGTTCAGGGCGCGAACGGCAGATTCGCGACCCGGGCCTGGGCCCTTTACTTCGACATCAAGGTTTTTCAGGCCATACTCCTGAGCGGCAGTACCTGCACGTTCAGCGGCAACCTGGGCTGCGAAAGGGGTGCTCTTACGAGAACCACGGAAACCGGAGCCACCCGCGGTAGCCCAGCTCAGAGTGTTGCCCTGACGGTCAGTGATCGTCACGATCGTGTTGTTGAACGATGCGTGGATGTGGGCAACACCGTCGACAACGGTCTTTTTGACCTTTTTGCGAACAGTAGTTTTTGGCTTAGCCATACCTGTATCCTAAATCCTGTACTTGTGAAGACTTGCGCGATTGCTTACTTGCGAATCGGCTTGCGCGGACCCTTACGGGTGCGGGCGTTAGTCTTGGTGCGCTGACCGCGAAGCGGCAGGCTGCGACGGTGACGCAGACCGCGGAAGCAACCCAGGTCCATCAGACGTTTGATGTTCATGGACACTTCACGACGCAGATCACCTTCAACGGTCAGTTTTGCAACTTCACCGCGGATGGTTTCGATCTGGTCTTCGGACAGATCACGAAGTTTGGTGGATTCAGCGATACCTACCGCTGCCAGAATAGACTTGGCCGTAGTGCGTCCGACACCATAGATATGGGTCAGGGAGATCACGGCGTGCTTGTGGTCTGGTACGTTTACACCAGCAATACGTGCCATAGAGGCGTACTCCACGTATTGAGAACCGCGCAACTTTGGTAATGGCGCAGCTCATTTCTCATTTCGGCGCTGACAGCGAATAAAAAGCCACCAGCACCACCAAAAAGGCGCGCAAGAATAGCTTTTCATACACCAAATTGCAATAGCCCGCCTTCCCAGAGCCTGAACCCAAGGTGAAACGGACGACAGTCAACGCCCCCTTTTGAAACTTCCAGCCACCTAAAAGGTGACGTTTCGGTTTCGCCGCATGCATATCGCGCTGCGGTGCGCCTTTTTACACGGGGCGGTGCAAAGAGGCAAACAATTTCACAATCATTTGGTGACCAGCCAGATCCATGATTCGGTCACCGGACCCACCGTCCCTGGTGAGTCGCGCTAATCGACGCCTGGGCGTCGATTAGCCCTGCCGCTGCTTGTGACGGGGCTCGGCGCTGCAGATAACCCGCAGAACACCTTTGCGACGTACGATTTTGCAGTTACGGCAGATCTTTTTAACAGAAGCGCGTACTTTCATGACCTTACCTCAATTCAATCCTGCTGCGACGGCTACCGATCAACGGCGGCCGTAACCTTGCAGATTTGCCTTCTTCATCAACCCTTCGTACTGGTGGGACAGCAGGTGCGACTGCACTTGCGCCATGAAGTCCATCACTACGACCACAACGATCAGCAGCGAGGTACCTCCCAGGTAGAAAGGAATGTTCAGCCCAACTACCAGGAACTGCGGCAGCAGGGATACCAATGCGATGTAACAGGCACCCACCAGGGTCAGACGAGTCAGCACGCTGTCGATATATCGAGCGGTCTGTTCGCCGGGGCGAATACCGGGCACATAAGCACCGGATTTTTTCAGGTTATCTGCAACTTCATTCGGGTTGAACATCAACGCCGTATAGAAGAAGCAGAAGAAGCCAATCAACAGTGCGAACAAAATAATGTTCAGCGGCTGACCGGGACCCAGCTGGAGCGCCATCCACTGCAGGATCTGCGCACCGACACCTTCGCCGCCCTGACCGAACCACTGCGCCAGAGTCGCAGGGAACAGCAGGATACTGCTGGCAAAGATCACCGGAATAACACCGGCCATATTGACCTTCAGCGGCAGATGGCTGGACTGTGCAGCCGGCGCCTGCGAGTAACGACCCGCCTGGCGCCGAGCGTGATTGATGGTGATACGGCGTTGGCCGCGCTCCATAACCACCACGAAGTACACAACAGCTATCGCGACAAAACCGATCGCCAGCAGCATCAGGATATGCAACTCACCCTGACGCGCCTGCTCAAAGGCCTGGCCAATAGCACTCGGCAGGCCGGCGACGATACCGGCGAAGATCAGCATGGAAATACCATTGCCAACACCCCGCTCAGTGATCTGCTCACCCAGCCACATCATGAAGACAGCACCGGTTACCAGTGACACAACGGCCACGAAGTAGAAACCGAATGCCGGTTCAGCAGAGTACGCGAGATTCTGACCAGCGAGACCAAAGGTCATGCCGATCCCCTGAATAAGGGCCAGCACCACCGTCAAATAACGGGTGTACTGGTTGATCTTGCGGCGCCCTGCATCACCTTCCTTCTTCAACGCCTCCAGAGAAGGCGTCACCGCGGTCATCAACTGCATGATGATGGACGCGGAGATGTACGGCATGATACCGAGAGCCAGAATACTCATCCGCTCCAGTGCGCCACCAGAGAACATGTTGAACAGACCAAGGATGGTTCCCTGGTTCTGGTTAAACAGATTCGCCAGCTTTTCCGGATCAATACCGGGCACCGGAATATGAGTCCCTATGCGATATACGAGAATCGCGAGAAACAGAAAACGAAGGCGAGCCCAAAGCTCGCCTAATCCCTTGCCGTTACCCAGGGAGTTAACACCAGATCCTGGTCGTGCCATTGGGGCCTCGATTTAGTCTTCTACTTTTCCGCCAGCAGCTTCGATGGCCGCTTTAGCACCTTTGGTTACGCCAAGACCTTTCACGGTAACCGCTTTGGTCAGCTCACCTGAAAGGAACACTTTGGCGCGCTTAATGTGGCCGCCGATAATATCGGCATTTTTCAGCGCTGCCAAATCAATCGTGTCACCTTCTACCTTCGCCAGCTCCGCCAGACGCACTTCCGCAACGAAGCGGCCAACGCGAGAGGTGAAACCGTACTTCGGCAGGCGCTTCTGCAAAGGCATCTGACCGCCTTCGAAGCCCGGACGAACGCTACCACCGGAACGGGCCTTTTGACCCTTGTGACCGCGGCCAGCGGTTTTACCCAGGCCACTACCGATGCCGCGACCAACGCGCTTGGCGCTCTGCTTGTGACCCTCAGCGGGAGACAACTCGTTCAAACGCATGTTACGCCTCCTCTACTTTTACGAGGTAGTTCACTTTGTTGATCATGCCGCGCACAGAGGGAGTGTCTTCCACTTCCACAGTGTGACCAATGCGGCGCAGACCCAGACCAGCAACACACGCCTGATGATTTTTCAGGCGACCGTTGATGCTTTTGACCTGGGTTACTTTGATGGTCTTCTTAGCCATGACTCATTCACTCAAAGCAAGTTCAGAGTGGGTCGCAACGATAGTACTGCCGCGACCCAAACCGAATCAGTTCAGGATTTCTTCCACAGACTTGCCACGCTTGGCGGCTACGTCTTCCGGGCTACTCATTTTGCCCAGCGCACTGAAGGTAGCGCGAACGACATTTACCGGATTGGTAGAGCCGTAGCACTTGGCCAGTACGTTGTGGACGCCAGCCATTTCCAGGACGGAGCGCATAGCGCCGCCGGCAATTACGCCGGTACCCTGGGAAGCGGGCTGCATGTATACCTTGGAACCGCCGTGGCGACCGTTGGTAGCGTACTGAAGGGTGTCCCCGTTCAGGTCTACCTGGATCATGTTGCGACGCGCAGCTTCCATTGCCTTTTGAATGGCAACAGGTACTTCACGCGCTTTACCACGACCGAAGCCAACACGGCCATTGCCGTCGCCAACTACGGTCAGAGCGGTGAACGCGAAGATACGACCACCTTTTACGGTTTTGGCAACACGATTGACCTGGACCAGTTTTTCCTGGAGGCCTTCGTCGTTGCTCTTCTCGACTTTATCTCTAGCCATAACTCAACCCTTAGAATTTCAGACCGGCTTCACGGGCAGCGTCTGCCAGGGCCTTAACACGGCCGTGGTATTTGAAGCCGCTACGATCGAAGGCTACCGCTTCAACGCCAGCGGCCTTAGCACGCTCAGCGATCAGGGTGCCAACAGCCTTAGCAGCGTCGACGTTACCGGTTTTGCTTTCACGCAGGTCCTTGTCCAGAGTAGAGGCAGTGGCCAATACCTTGTCGCCGTCGGCAGACAGGATCTGTGCGTAAATGTGGCGGGGAGTGCGGTTCACTGTCAGGCGAACGGCGCCCAGCTCACGGAACTTGGCGCGGGCACGACGTGCACGACGCAAGCGAGATTGCTTTTTAACGTTCATATCTATGCCTTACTTCTTCTTGGCCTCTTTGCGATACACGCGCTCATCGGCGTAACGGACACCCTTACCTTTGTAGGGCTCCGGCGGACGGAATGCGCGGATCTCTGCGGCCACTTGACCTAACAGCTGCTTGTCGCTGCTTTTCAGTACGATTTCAGTCTGGCTCGGGGTTTCAGCAGTCACACCTTCAGGCAGCGTGTAATCTACCGGATGAGAAAAACCCAGAGTCAGGTTAACGGTCTTACCAGATGCTTTCGCACGGTAACCTACACCGTTCAGCTGCAGTTTCTTTTCGAAACCCTGACTGACACCGACCACCATATTGTTTACCAGCGCGCGGGTAGTGCCGGCGAGGGCACGGGCCTGCTTGGAACCGTTGCGTGCAGCAAAGGTCAGCTGATTTTCTTCCTGCTTAACTTCAACGTCGGAATGCACGCTGAGGTTCAGGTTACCGTTACCACCTTTTACAGCAACATCCTGACCTTTCAGGTCAATGGACACGCCTGCGGGGATACTTACGGGACTATTAGCTACTCGAGACATATCAACCCCCGCTTAGAATACGGTGCAAAGCACTTCGCCGCCGACACCAGCCTGACGGGCCGCACGATCAGTCATCACACCCCGAGAGGTGGAGACGATGGCGATACCCAGGCCGCCGCGAACGGATGGCAACGCTTTCTTACCTGCGTAGTTACGCAGGCCCGGACGGGAAACCCGATCCAGCTCGGCGATTACCGGCTTGCCCTGGAAGTATTTCAGCTCGATAGTCAGCTCAGGCTTGGGGCCTTCGCTAACCGCGACACCAGTAACATAACCTTCGTCCTTGAGAACGTTGGCTACGGCGATTTTCAGTTTTGAAGAAGGCATAGAAACGCTGCCCTTGCCGCGCGCCAAAGCGTTGCGGACTCGGGTCAGCATATCTGCCAACGGATCTTGCATACTCATTACTTAAGACTCCTCAAGTCTGCCTTTTACCAGCTGGACTTAACCAGGCCGGGGACATCACCACGCATGGCTGCTTCACGCAGTTTGTTACGGCACAGGCCGAACTTACGGTAGACAGCGTGGGGGCGACCAGTGATACGACAGCGACGTTGCTGACGTACCGGGCTTGCATCGCGCGGCAGTTGTTGCAGCTTGAGTTGAGCCTCCCAACGCTCCTCATCGGAAACGTTGGCACTGGCGATGATCGCCTTCAGCTCTTGACGCTTTTCGGCGTACTTAGCTGCGGTTCGAGCGCGCTTGTTCTCACGCGCAATCATGGATTTCTTCGCCATGGAATCCTCTTAACCCTTGAAAGGGAAGTTGAATGCTTTCAGCAGTGCACGACCTTGTTCGTCGTTAGCTGCTGTAGTAGTGATACAAATATCCAGACCGCGGATCTTGTCTACTTTGTCGTAGTCAATTTCCGGGAAGATAATTTGTTCTGTTACACCCATCGAGAAGTTACCACGACCGTCGAACTGCTTCGGGCTGATGCCACGGAAGTCGCGGATACGCGGAATCGCGATACCTACCAGACGCTCCAGGAACTCATACATGCGCTCACCGCGCAGAGTTACCTTACAGCCGATCGGCCAGTCCTCACGGATTTTGAAGCCCGCGATAGACTTACGCGCCTTGGTCACAATGGGTTTTTGACCAGTAATTGCAGTCATGTCACTGACTGCGTGTTCCAGTACCTTTTTATCACCAATGGCTTCACCGACACCCATGTTGACGGTGATTTTGGTGATGCGCGGCACGGACATTACGTTCTCAAGTCCCAGCTCTTCTTTCAGCTTGGACGCGAGTTCTTTGGTGTAGAGCTCTTTAAGCCTTGCCATTTTTTCCACCTGACTTATGCGTCAACGGCTTCGCCGCTGGATTTGAAGACGCGGATCTTAGTGCCATCTTCCAGTACTTTGAAGCCTACCCGGTCAGCTTTCTGGGTATTCGGGTTGAAGATGGCAACGTTGGAAGCCTGGATAGCGGCTTCTTTCTCAACGATTCCACCGGCAACGCCCAGCTGGGGGTTCGGCTTCTGGTGTTTCTTGATCATCTGAACACCGGACACGATCAGGCGGCCATCGTTCAGCACCTTGCGTACGGTGCCTCGCTTGCCCTTATCGCGACCGGCGATAACGATCACTTCGTCGTCACGCTTGATCTTGCGCATTACTCTTCTCCGCTCGAGGCTTAGATAACTTCGGGAGCCAGTGAGATGATCTTCATGAACTTCTCACCGCGCAGCTCGCGAGTTACCGGGCCAAAAATACGGGTGCCAACCGGAGCATGGTTCTGGTTCAGCAACACCGCTGCGTTATCGTCAAACTTGATCAGGGAACCATCGGGGCGACGCACACCTTTTTTGGTGCGAACCACAACCGCGTTCATTACCTGACCCTTTTTCACTTTACCGCGAGGAATCGCTTCCTTAACGGTTACCTTGATAATGTCGCCAACGCCAGCGTAGCGACGGTGGGAGCCGCCCAGCACCTTGATGCACATGACACGGCGAGCCCCACTGTTATCGGCTACTTCTAAGTAGGATTCTGCTTGAATCATTGTTCCTCTCCGAAAACCTGTTTAGGTCTTCACAGTCAATGGGCCAGGATTAAACCTTCGCCGCTCGCTCAACAATTGTCTGCAAGGACCAGGACTTGCTCTTGGACAGCGGACGAGACTCTTCAATGGTTACGACATCGCCGATGCCGCAATCATTGTTTTCGTCATGTGCCTTGAGCTTGGTGGACTTGCTCACGATTTTGCCGTAGATCGGGTGCTTAACACGGCGCTCGATCAAAACGGTGATGGTTTTATCCATCTTGTCACTCACGACCTTACCGGTCAGAGTACGCTTCAGTTTTGCTTCAGCCATGATTAATTACCTGCCTTCTCGGTCAACACAGTCTTAATGCGAGCAATGTCGCGACGAGTCTGCTTCAGCAGATGAGTCTGAGTCAGCTGACCAGTAGACTTTTGCATGCGCAGCTTGAATTGTGCTTCGAGCTGGCTCAACAGTTCCTGGTTCAACTCCTCAACTGACTTTGAGCGTAGATCTGCAGTCTTCATTACATCACCGAACGCTTAACGAAAGTTGTCTTTACAGGCAGCTTGGCTGCGGCGAGCTCGAAAGCTTCGCGAGCCAGTTCTTCGGATACGCCTTCCATTTCATAGAGGACTTTACCCGGCTGAATCTGAGCCACCCAATATTCTACGTTACCCTTACCTTTACCCATACGAACTTCGAGGGGCTTACTGGAAATGGGCTTGTCCGGAAACACACGAATCCAGATCTTACCGCCACGTTTAACGTGACGAGTCATTGCGCGACGAGCCGCTTCGATCTGACGCGCAGTAATGCGTCCACGACCGATGGCCTTAAGGCCGAACTCGCCAAAGCTCACTTTAGAGCCGCGCTGGGAAAGACCGCGGTTGCGACCCTTCTGTACCTTGCGGAATTTTGTACGCTTCGGTTGTAGCATCTGCGCACCCCTTATTTAGCAGCTTTTTTGCGAGTCTTCGCTGGCTTCTCTTCGGGGATTTCGTCACCGATGACTTCGCCTTTGAAGATCCAAACTTTCACACCGATGATGCCGTACGTAGTACTGGCTTCATAAGTGCCGTAGTCGATGTTGGCACGCAGAGTGTGCAGCGGCACACGGCCTTCACGGTACCATTCGGTACGGGCAATCTCGGCACCGCCAAGACGACCACTTACCTGAATTTTGATACCTTCAGCGCCCTGGCGCATGGCGTTCTGTACGGCGCGCTTCATCGCGCGACGGAACATAACGCGACGCTCCAGCTGCTGAGCAACGTTCTGGGCTACCAGAGTGGCGTCCAGATCGGGCTTGCGTACTTCTTCGATGTCGATGTGCACGGGCACACCCATCTGGGAAGTCAGCTCGTTGCGCAGACGCTCTACGTCTTCACCTTTTTTACCGATCACGATGCCCGGACGCGCAGTGTGAATGGTCACACGAGCGGTGTTGGCCGGACGTTCGATCTCGATGCGGCTCACGGAAGCGTGGGCCAGCTTCTTGCGAATGTACTCGCGAACTTTCAGATCCGTGTACAGCTTGTCTGCGTACTCGTCGCTGCCGGCATACCAAACAGAGGTATGCTTTTTAACGATACCCAGACGAATGCCGGTAGGATGTACTTTTTGTCCCATGGTTTTCTCGCCTGCTCTCTTATTTCTCGGCTACTTTCACAGTAATGTGACAAGTACGCTTAAGAATACGATCAGCACGACCTTTGGCACGCGGTTTAATGCGCTTCATGGTCATACCCTCATCCACGAAGATTGTGGAAACCTTCAGCTCGTCGACGTCGGCACCTTCATTGTGCTCGGCATTGGCGATGGCAGATTCCAGAACCTTCTTAACGATCGCAGCACCCTTCTTGTGGCTGAAAGCCAGGATATCCAGGGCTTCCTCGACACCTTTGCCGCGAATCTGATCAGCTACCAGACGCGCCTTTTGTGCCGACAGACGAGCACCGCGTAATTTTGCTTGTACTTCCATCTCTATAACCTCGGCTTAGCGCTTCTTCGCTTTCTTATCCGCAGCGTGACCGCGGTAAGTGCGGGTAGCCGCGAATTCGCCCAGCTTGTGACCAACCATTTCTTCGTTGACCAGCACGGGCACGTGTTGACGACCGTTGTGAACGGCAATCGTCAGTCCAACCATTTCCGGCATAACCATGGAACGGCGGGACCAGGTTTTAATCGGTCGACGATCATTTTTCTCGATCGCCGCCTCCACCTTCTTGATCAGATGCAGATCAATAAAGGGACCTTTCTTTAATGAGCGTGGCACTTTAGATTCCTCTTTAGCTGCTCACACATCGCGCGACTATTCTCTACTGAGAATTACTTGCCGCGACGACGTACAATCATGTTGTCGGTGCGCTTGTTCTTACGCGTTTTCTTACCCTTGGTCGGCACACCCCAAGGCGTCACAGGGTGACGACCACCAGAGGTACGACCTTCACCACCGCCGTGCGGGTGGTCTACCGGGTTCATCGCCACACCGCGAACGGTAGGACGAACACCGCGCCAGCGCTTGGCACCAGCTTTACCCAGCTTGCGCAGGCTGTGCTCAGAGTTGCTCACTTCACCCAGGGTGGCGCGACACTCGGTCAGAACTTTGCGCATTTCGCCAGAGCGCAGACGGATAGTCGCGTACTGACCTTCACGGGCAACCAGCTGTACAGAGGCACCGGCGGAGCGGGCCAACTGAGCACCTTTACCAGGCTTCAGCTCAATACCGTGAATCACGGAACCAACCGGAATGTTGCGCAGCGGCAGGGTGTTACCCACGCTGATCGGCGCAGCATCGCCAGACTGGATTTTTGCACCGGCTTTCAGGCCTTTCGGCGCAATGATGTAACGACGCTCACCGTCGGCATAGCACACCAGTGCGATATGCGCGCTGCGGTTCGGATCGTATTCCAGGCGTTCAACGGTGGCCGGAATGCCATCTTTGTTACGCTTGAAATCCACCACGCGGTAGTGATGCTTATGTCCACCACCGATATGACGGGTGGTAATGCGACCGTTGTTGTTACGACCACCGGTCTTGGACTTCTTCTCCAGCAGCGGCGCGTAAGGCGCACCTTTGTGCAGGTCGGAGTTAACAACCTTTACAAGGTGACGACGGCCGGCAGAGGTCGGTTTTGTTTTTACAATAGCCATTGCAACTTTCCCCTAGCTTACGCCGTAACGTCGGCAGTTTCGAAGTTAATGTCGCTGCCTTCGGCCAGACGAACGTAGGCTTTTTTCCAATCGTTGCGCACGCCCATGCCGTAGCGGGTGCGCTTGGTTTTGCCTTTAACGTTCACGGTGCGAACCTGCTCAACAGAAACATTGAACAGCTTTTCGACCGCGGCCTTGATTTCGGCTTTGGAAGCGTCGGTGGTCACCTTGAACACTACCTGGTTGGCGGCATCCGCCAGCACAGCAGCTTTCTCGGAAATTACCGGGCCCAGCAGTACTTTGTAGATTCGCTCTTGGTTCATCCCAGCACCTCATCAATTTTCTTCAGTGCAGAAACGGTAACCACGACCTTGTCAAAACGAATCAGGCTTACCGGATCGATAGCCTGGACGTCACGAACATCGATCTTGTGCAGGTTGCGCGCGGCCAGGTAGAGGTTTTCATTTACCTCTTCGGTCACGATCAACGCTTCGGACAAGTCGTACTGTGCCAGCTTGGTTACCAGCTGCTTGGTCTTCGGCGCTTCCACGTCGAAGGACTCAACTACAACCAGACGCTCCTGACGAGCCAGCTCGGAGAGAATGCAGCGCAGTGCAGCGCGGTACATTTTCTTGTTCAGCTTTACACTGTGATCACGCGGCTCAGCGGCGAAAGTTACACCACCAGAGCGCCACAGCGGGCTGCGGATGGTACCGGCGCGAGCACGGCCAGTACCTTTTTGGCGCCACGGCTTTTTGCCGCCGCCGGAAACCGCTGCGCGGTTTTTCTGAGCCTTGGTACCTTGGCGCGCGCCAGCCATGTAGGCGACGACTGCCTGGTGTACCAGGTCCTGATTGAATTCACGACCGAAAGCCACTTCAGAGACTGCAACAGTGCCTTTAGCGCCTTCGGGAGTAGCGATATTCAGTTCCATATCTATTTCCCCTCAGACTTAGGCTTTAACGGCCGGACGAACGATAACGTTACCGCCGGGTGCACCAGGTACGGCGCCCTTGACCAGCAGCAAATTACGCTCAGCGTCCACACGAACGACTTCCAGGTTTTGCGTGGTAACACGCTCAGCACCCATGTGACCGGCCATCTTCTTGCCTTTCCACACGCGACCAGGGGTCTGACACTGGCCGATAGAGCCAGGTGCGCGGTGAGACAGAGAGTTACCGTGGGTAGCGTCCTGCATACGGAAGTTCCAGCGTTTGATACCGCCCTGGAAACCTTTACCTTTGGAAGTGCCGGTTACGTCAATCTTCTGACCAGCTTCAAAGCTGGCAACAGTGATCTCAGAACCGATTTCGAAGGACTCTTCAGAACCGTCAGTACGCAGTTCGAAAAGAGCAGAGCCAGCCTCAGTGTTGGCTTTGGCGAAGTGGCCCGCTTGGGGCTTGGAGACACGGGAAGCTTTACGAGCACCCACAGTTACTTGAACCGCGGAGTAGCCGTCAGTTTCCGGAGTTTTCACCTGAGTGACGCGATTCGGAGCTACCTCGATAACAGTTACCGGGATAGACGCGCCATCTTCAGTGAAGATGCGAGTCATGCCGCTCTTGCGGCCGACAATACCTATAGTCATCTTTTCAACCTCTCAGTGCACGGGGCTTTAACCCACTGCGGCCGCCCAATTTCAGAGCGTTACACTACCCGAACCTTTTTCGTTCGGGATTCGGTAGTTAATTTGAAGTGTTAGCCGAGACTAATCTGAACCTCAACACCGGCCGCCAGATCGAGCTTCATCAGCGCGTCAACGGTTTTCTCGGTGGGCTCAACAATGTCCAGCAAACGCTTGTGAGTACGGATTTCGTACTGGTCGCGCGCGTCTTTGTTGACGTGCGGAGAGATCAGTACGGTGTACTTCTCTTTGCGAGTCGGCAGCGGAATGGGACCGCGTACTTGGGCGCCAGTGCGCTTAGCCGTCTCTACGATCTCCTGGGTAGACGTGTCGATCAGTTTGTGATCGAACGCCTTCAGGCGAATTCGAATGCGTTGACCCTGCATGGAATCAAACTCCAATTAAATCTAAAGAACGTCCTCTTACGCAGCCCCGAGGGCGGGCGAAAAGGAGCGCGAAGTCTACGGTCAGACCGGGTAGCTGTCAAGGCAGACTGGCATTTTTTTAACCAGTTGCCGCAGCGGCCCCGCCGAGCCGGTAGAGCACGGAACTGACCGGACAACCACTGTCCGGTCGGTCAGCACCTGCGGCGCACAAAAAAAGCCGCAACAGTGACTGCTGCGGCTTTTTGGTGTCAGGTCGGGCACGAGGCCCGAACCGACGAGACCAGCGATTACTCGATGATCTTGGCTACAACGCCAGCACCAACGGTACGGCCACCTTCACGGATCGCGAAGCGCAGACCTTCTTCCATGGCGATCGGGCAGATCAGAGTCACAGACATCTGAATGTTGTCGCCCGGCATTACCATTTCAGTACCTTCCGGCAGCTCAACCGCACCAGTTACGTCGGTGGTACGGAAGTAGAACTGCGGACGGTAGCCCTTGAAGAACGGGGTGTGACGGCCACCTTCGTCCTTGGACAGGATGTACACCTCACCTTCGAACTTGGTGTGCGGGGTGATGGAGCCCGGCTTCGCCAGGACCTGACCACGCTCAACTTCGTCACGCTTGGTGCCACGCAGCAGCGCACCGATGTTCTCACCAGCACGGCCTTCGTCCAGCAGCTTGCGGAACATCTCAACACCGGTACAGGTGGTCTTGGTGGTGTCTTTGATACCAACGATTTCGATTTCGTCGCCAGTATTGATGATGCCACGCTCTACACGACCGGTTACTACGGTACCGCGACCAGAGATGGAGAATACGTCTTCGATCGGCATCAGGAACGGCTGATCGATGGCACGCTCCGGCTCCGGGATGTACTCGTCCAGGGTCTCTACCAGCTTCTTAACTGCAGAGGTGCCCAGCTCGTTGTCGTCTTCGCCGTTCAGGGCCATCAGGGCAGAACCAGCGATGATCGGAGTGTCGTCACCCGGGAACTCGTACTGGTCGAGCAGCTCGCGCAGCTCCATTTCAACCAGTTCCAGCATCTCGGTGTATTCTTCAGAGCCTACGCCGCCGCAGTCTTCTGCCAGCAGGTCAGCCTTGTTCAGGAATACCACGATGTAAGGTACACCCACCTGACGAGACAGCAGGATGTGCTCGCGAGTCTGCGGCATAGGACCGTCGGTCGCGCCACATACCAGGATAGCGCCGTCCATCTGAGCAGCACCGGTGATCATGTTCTTCACGTAGTCGGCGTGTCCCGGGCAGTCTACGTGCGCGTAGTGACGGGTCGGGGACTCGTATTCCACGTGAGAGGTGGCGATGGTGATACCACGCTCACGCTCTTCCGGAGCATTGTCGATACCGTCGAAGGCAACGGCAGCGCCGCCCCACACTTCGGAACATACGCGAGTCAGCGCAGCGGTCAGGGTGGTTTTACCGTGGTCAACGTGACCGATGGTGCCCACGTTTACGTGGGGCTTGGAACGTTCAAACTTTTCTTTTCCCATTTTCAATATCCTCTAGCTAAAAGAAATAAGGAAATTAACCCTTGTTTTTCGCGATAATTTCGTCAGCGACGTTTTTCGGCGCTTCGGCGTACTTCAGGAATTCCATGGTGTAGGTTGCACGGCCCTGGGTTGCAGAACGCAGGTCAGTAGCGTAACCAAACATTTCCGCCAGCGGCACCTCGGCATTAACGATTTTGCCTGAGGCGCTGTCGTCCATACCCTGGATCAGACCGCGACGACGGTTCAGGTCGCCAACCACGTCACCCATGTTCTCTTCCGGGGTAACCACTTCCACTTTCATCATCGGCTCGAGCAGTACTGCACCGCCAACATCTGCCAGCTTCTTGGTCGCCATGGAGCCAGCGATCTTGAATGCCATTTCGTTGGAGTCCACATCGTGGAAGGAGCCGTCGTACAGGGTAGCCTTCAGGCCCAGCAGCGGGTAGCCAGCCAGAACACCGTTCTGCATCTGCTCCTCGATACCTTTCTGTACCGCCGGGATGTATTCCTTCGGAACCACACCACCCACGATCGCGTTTTCGAAGACCAGGCCTTCACCAGACTCGTCTTCCGCCGGCTCGAACTTGACCCATACGTGACCGTACTGACCGCGACCACCGGACTGACGAACGAACTTGCCTTCGATCTCAGAGGTGTTACGGATAGTTTCACGATAGGCCACCTGCGGCTTACCGATGTTGGCTTCAACGTTGAATTCACGACGCATACGGTCAACGATGATGTCCAGGTGCAGCTCACCCATACCGGAGATGATGGTCTGGCCGGTCTCTTCGTCGGTCTTCACACGGAAAGACGGGTCTTCCTGAGCCAGCTTGCCCAGAGCGATACCCATTTTTTCCTGGTCCGGCTTGGACTTCGGCTCAACCGCTACGGAGATTACCGGCTCAGGGAATTCCATGCGCTCGAGAACGATTTTCGCGTCTTCAGCACACAGGGTGTCACCAGTGGTCACATCTTTCAGGCCAATCGCGGCCGCGATATCACCCGCCAGTACTTCCTTGATCTCTTTACGATCATTGGAGTGCATCTGCACCATACGGCCGACACGCTCTTTCTTCTCCTTCACGGAGTTGTACACCGCAGTGCCGCTTTCCAGCTTACCGGAGTACACACGGAAGAAGGTCAGGGTACCAACGAAGGGGTCGGTTGCGATCTTGAACGCCAGCGCAGCAAACGGCGCGTTGTCGTCCGCTTCACGGGTCTCAACGGTCTCAGCCTTGTCCAGCAGAGTACCTTCGATCGCTTTAACTTCGGTCGGCGCCGGCAGGTATTCGATGACCGCGTCCAGCATGGCCTGTACGCCCTTGTTCTTGAACGCAGAGCCGCCCAGAACCGGTACGATTTCGTTGGCCAGAGTACGCTGACGAATGGCTGACTTGATCTCTTCTTCGGTCAGCTCACCTTCTTCAAGGTATTTTTCCATCAGCTCTTCGGTCGCTTCCGCCGCAGCTTCCACCAGGAACTCGCGCATTTCTTCGCACTCGTCCTGCATGTCAGCCGGGATGTCGGCGTAGTCGAAGGTCATACCCATGTCTTCTTCGTTCCACAGGATGGCCTTCATCTTGACCAGGTCGACCACACCCTTGAACTCGTCTTCGGAGCCAATGGTCATCTGCAGCGGAACAGCGTTCGCATTCAGACGGGTCTTCAGCTGGCCGACTACCTTGCGGAAGTCTGCACCGGCGCGGTCCATTTTGTTGACGAATACCATGCGCGGCACTTCGTACTTGTTGGCCTGACGCCATACAGTTTCGGTCTGCGGCTGCACACCGGAAGAGCCACACAGAACGACGACGGCGCCGTCCAGTACACGCAGGGAACGCTCTACTTCAATGGTGAAGTCAACGTGTCCGGGAGTGTCGATAATGTTTACGCGGTGCTGCGGGAACTGCTGCTGCATACCAGCCCAGAAACAGGTGGTTGCTGCGGAAGTGATGGTAATACCACGCTCCTGCTCCTGCTCCATCCAGTCCATGGTGGCTGCGCCTTCGTGCACCTCACCAATTTTGTGGGACAGACCGGTGTAGAAGAGTACGCGCTCGGTAGTCGTGGTTTTACCGGCGTCTACGTGGGCGCAGATACCGATATTGCGATAGCGTTCGATAGGCGTTTTACGTGCCACTGTTGTATCCTCGATATAACGGCAAAAGGCAGCGCGGAGTTTTACCTTCCTTGCTGCCTTTCGATTTTATTTTCCGATGGAAATAATCATCAGACTTAGAAGCGTCACTATCTTAGAAACGATAGTGAGAGAACGCTTTGTTGGCTTCCGCCATACGGTGCACGTCTTCACGCTTCTTGACCGCGCCGCCCTTGTTCTGGGACGCATCGATCATTTCATTGGCCAGGCGCTGGGCCATGGACTTCTCACCGCGCTTACGGGAGAAATCTACCAGCCAGCGCATTGCCAGCGCGGTACGACGTGCGGGACGCACTTCTACCGGCACCTGGTAAGTAGCACCACCAACACGACGGGATTTTACTTCCACCATCGGGGCGATGTTTTCCAGGGACTCTTCAAAAACCTCAATCGGATCTTTGTTCAGCTTTTCTGAAACCAGATCCAGTGCACCATATACGATGCTCTCTGCCACGGACTTCTTACCAGAGATCATGACATGGTTCATGAACTTGGCCAGAGTCACGTTCCCGAACTTGGGATCGGGCAGCACTTCGCGCTTGGCGACTACTCGTCTTCTTGGCATGGGATTGCCTCTCTTCAGGGTTACTCCGAGACGCCGCCGTAAACAAATACAACTCGGCGAGCTCAGCCTTACTCCGGTTATTCGTTAAACCGAAACGCAATGTTGTCTTAAGAGCTATTAGGCCTTAGGACGCTTGGCGCCGTACTTGGAACGGCCCTGCTTGCGATCGTTTACGCCGGCACAGTCAAGTGCACCGCGCACAGTGTGATAGCGCACACCCGGCAGGTCTTTTACACGACCGCCGCGAATCAGCACCACGCTGTGCTCCTGCAGGTTGTGGCCTTCACCGCCGATGTACGAAGTTACTTCGTAGCCGTTGGTCAGGCGCACACGACAAACTTTACGCAGTGCAGAGTTCGGCTTCTTCGGTGTAGTGGTATACACACGAGTACAAACTCCACGACGCTGCGGGCTAGCTTGCAGTGCAGGCACGTCGCTTTTTTCAACTTTGCGTTTTCTCGGCTTACGAACCAACTGGTTGATCGTTGCCATTAAAAATCACTCCAAAAATAAAACGCCCCCACCTTGACAGCAGTGAGGGCCTATCGTCAGTGCGCGACATCCACCCAATCCGAGGATCAGCGGACAATCGCACCCCATTAGCGGGGGCCGCATTCTATAAGCGCGGCAACCCCGAGTCAATCACCTGCCGAAGTAAATACTCACCTCGACAGGCAATTGCGATGCGGAACAGACCAAAGACCCCTCTTTCACGAGCAGAAACCTCTGGTCAGACTACTCCGTCGCTTCGACCTCAGTCCCCGGAAGATTTCAGGGCTTCGGTCAGCGCCGCTTCCACCTCTTCTGCAGAAGGACCTTCGGCATAGCCTTGGGTCAACTGCTGGGTGCGTCTGCGCTTGCGCTCGGCATGGTAGGCCAGACCGGTACCGGCCGGGATCAGGCGGCCAACGACCACGTTTTCCTTCAGGCCGCGCAGGCTGTCTTCCTTGCCGGTTACCGCCGCTTCGGTCAGTACACGGGTGGTCTCCTGGAAGGAGGCCGCGGACAGGAAGGACTCGGTCGCCAGAGACGCCTTGGTGATACCCAGCAGCAGACGCTCGAACTGAGCCGGCTGCTTGCCTTCGGCACGCAGGCGCTCGTTCTCTTCCACGACGCGCTGGTATTCCACCTGGTCACCCTTGATGAACTCAGAGTCACCCATCTCCAGGATTTCAACTTTACGCAGCATCTGACGCACGATGGTCTCGATGTGCTTATCGTTGATGCCTACACCCTGGAGGCGGTAAACCTCCTGGATCTCGTTGGTGATGTAGCGCGCCAACTCTTCCACGCCTTTCAGACGCAGGATGTCGTGCGGGTTGGACGGCCCGTCGGAGATGACCTCACCCTTCTCTACGGTTTCCCCTTCGAACACGGTCAGCTGGCGGTGTTTCGGAATCAGTACTTCGTAATGATCCTTGCCATTGGCCAGCGGCTTGCCGTCTTTCGGGGTGATCTGCAGGCGCACCTTGCCTTTGGTCTCTTTACCGAAGGAAACGGTACCGGAGATCTCCGCCAGGATGGACGGCTCTTTCGGCTTACGCGCTTCAAACAGGTCGGCAACACGCGGCAGACCACCGGTGATGTCCTTGGTACCGCCGGATTCCTGCGGAATACGTGCAACGATGTCACCCACGTTCACCTTGTCGCCATCCTTCAGGCTGAGGATCGCGCGCGGCGGCAGCGCGTAGTGCGCCGGTGCGTTGGAGTTGACCAGGGTCAGCTCTTCACCATTTTCATCCACCAGGGTCACCGCCGGACGCAGGTCTTTACCCGCCGCCGGACGCTCAGCCGGATCGATTACTTCGATGGAAGACAGACCGGTGATTTCGTCGGTCTGCTTGCGAATGGACAGGCCATCTTCCATACCGGACAGTTTCACCCAACCGGCCACCTCGGTAATGATCGGGTGGGTGTGCGGATCCCACTTGGCCACGATCTGGCCGCCGTCGATGGTCGAACCTTCATCGACGGTAATCACCGCACCGTAAGGCAGCTTGTAGCGCTCGCGCTCGCGGCCCGCGGGGTCGGCTACCGCCAGCTCACCGGAACGGGACACCGCTACCAGGTTGCCGCCCTCGGTTTTAACTGTCTTCAGGTTGTGCAGTCGTACAGTACCCGGCTGTTTCACCTGGATGCTGTCCGCGGCAGAAGCACGACTCGCCGCACCACCGATGTGGAAGGTACGCATGGTCAGCTGAGTGCCCGGCTCACCAATGGACTGTGCCGCCACAACACCCACGGACTCACCGGGGTTGGCGCGGTGGCCGCGGGCCAGGTCACGGCCGTAACACTGGGCACAGATACCGTGCGCCGTTTCACAGGAGATCGGCGAGCGTACGATCACTTCGTCGATACCCATGCCTTCGATGCGCTCTACCCAGGCTTCGTCGATCATGGTGCCTGCGGGAACGGCGATTTCGTCGCTGCCAGGCTTGATGACGTCACGGGCCACTACACGACCCAGGATACGGTCACCCAGGGACTCGATCACGTCACCACCCTCGATCACCGGCGCCATGGTCAGGCCGTCGTCGGTGCCACAGTCGATTTCTGTGATCACCACGTCCTGCGCCACGTCTACCAGACGACGGGTCAGGTAACCGGAGTTAGCGGTTTTCAGTGCGGTATCCGCCAGACCTTTACGTGCACCGTGGGTCGAGATGAAGTACTGCAGTACGCTCAGACCTTCACGGAAGTTCGCGGTAATGGCGTTTTCGATAATGGAGCCATCCGGACGCGCCATCAGGCCACGCATACCGGCCAGCTGACGAATCTGCGCCTCAGAACCACGAGCACCGGAATCCGCGTACATGTAGACGGAGTTGAAGGAGTCCTGTTCGGTCTCTTTACCGTCACGATCGATGACCGGCTCTTTCTTGATGCCCGCCATCATCGCCTGGGTCACCTTATCGTTGGTACGAGACCAAACGTCGATGACCTTGTTGTATTTCTCGCCCGCGGTCACCAGACCGGAGGCAAACTGGGTCTCGATCTCTTTCACTTCCTCTTCCGCGGAAGCGATCAGGTCAGCCTTGGCCGCCGGGATCTCGAAGTCGTTCACACCAATCGAAGAACCGGACTTGGTGGAGAAATCGAAACCGGTGTACATCAGCTGGTCCGCGAAGATCACGGTCGCCTTCAGACCCACCTTGCGGTAGCACTCGTTCAGCACACGAGAAATCGACTTCTTCTTCATCGGCTGGTTCACGTACTCGAAGGGCAGGCCTTCAGGCACGATGTTCCACAGCAGCGCACGACCGACGGTGGTGTCGTAGATGGTGCGAGTCACCTGCTTCTCGCCATCTTCACCGACGGACACTTCGTCGATACGCACCTTGATCTTCGCCTGCAGACCCACCTGCTTGGCGTAGAAGGCACGGCTCACTTCCTTGATATCGGAGAAGAACATGCCTTCGCCTTTATCGTTCACACGCTCACGGGTCATCCAGTACAGACCCAGTACCACGTCCTGGGAAGGTACGATGATCGGCTCACCGTTGGCGGGAGACAGGATGTTGTTGGTGGACATCATCAGCGCGCGGGATTCCAGCTGCGCTTCAATGGTCAGCGGTACGTGTACCGCCATCTGGTCACCGTCGAAGTCGGCGTTGTACGCCGCACACACCAGCGGGTGCAGCTGGATGGCCTTACCTTCAATCAGCACCGGCTCAAACGCCTGGATACCCAGACGGTGCAGGGTCGGGGCGCGGTTCAGCAGTACCGGGTGCTCGCGAATCACTTCGTCGAGGATGTCCCACACCACCGCTTCTTCACGCTCAACCATCTTCTTGGCGGCTTTGATGGTGGTGGCCAGGCCACGGGCTTCCAGCTTGCCGAAAATGAACGGCTTGAACAGCTCGAGGGCCATTTTCTTGGGCAGACCACACTGGTGCAGACGCAGGGTCGGACCAACCACGATCACGGAACGACCGGAGTAATCGACACGCTTACCCAGCAGGTTCTGACGGAAACGACCCTGCTTACCCTTGATCATGTCTGCCAGGGATTTCAGCGGGCGCTTGTTGGAACCGGTGATGGCACGGCCGCGACGGCCGTTATCCAGCAGTGCATCCACAGATTCCTGCAGCATGCGCTTTTCGTTGCGCACAATGATGTCCGGCGCGTTCAGCTCGAGCAGGCGCTTCAGACGGTTGTTACGGTTGATCACCCGGCGGTACAGATCGTTCAGATCGGAAGTCGCAAAGCGGCCACCGTCCAGCGGTACCAGCGGACGCAGATCCGGCGGCAGAACCGGCAGTGCCTGCATGATCATCCACTCCGGCTTGTTGCCGGACTTGTAGAAGGCTTCCAGCAACTTCAGGCGCTTGGACAGCTTCTTGATCTTGGTCTCGGAATTGGTCGCCGGAATCTCTTCGCGCAGGCGCTGGATTTCGGACGGCAGCTCGATGTCGTTCATCAGCTCCTGGATGGCTTCGGCACCCATCTTGGCTTCGAACTCGTCGGCGAACTCTTCCATCGCTTCAAAGTACTGCTCATCGTTCAGCAGCTGGCCGCGCTCCAGGGTCGTCATACCCGGATCGGTTACCACGTAGGATTCGAAGTAGAGCACGCGCTCGATATCACGCAGGGTCATGTCCAGCAGCAGGCCGATACGGGACGGCAGGGACTTCAGGAACCAGATATGCGCGACCGGGCTCGCCAGTTCGATGTGGCCCATGCGCTCACGACGCACCTTGGCCTTGGTCACTTCTACGCCGCACTTTTCACAGATGATGCCGCGGTGCTTCATGCGCTTGTACTTACCGCACAGGCACTCGTAGTCCTTCACCGGGCCAAAAATCTTGGCACAGAACAGGCCTTCGCGCTCCGGCTTGAAGGTACGGTAGTTGATGGTCTCCGGCTTTTTCACTTCGCCGTAGGACCAGGAACGAATCATCTCCGGCGATGCCAGACCGATACGGATAGCGTCAAATTCTTCCAGCTGATCCTGGGCTTTCACCAGGTTTAACAAATCTTTCAAGGCCTTTCCTCCACTAGGGGGTAGTCAACCCGGCCAACTGCCTTTCGGGGCCGGGAGCGCCGGTGGCATGCGATTTCTGAATCGACACCACCGGTCTCTGTCTACTAAATCCGATTGTTACCAGTCTTATTCGTTTTCCAGCTCGAAGTTCATACCCAGCGAGCGGATTTCCTTGACCAGTACGTTGAAGGATTCGGGCATGCCCGGCTCCATGCGGTGGTCGCCATCCACGATGTTTTTGTACATCTTGGTACGACCTTCCACGTCATCGGATTTGACCGTGAGCATTTCCTGCAGGGTGTAGGCGGCACCGTATGCTTCCAGTGCCCACACCTCCATCTCACCGAACCGCTGACCACCGAACTGCGCCTTACCACCCAGCGGCTGCTGGGTAACCAGGCTGTAGGAACCGGTAGAACGCGCGTGCATCTTGTCGTCTACCAGGTGGTTCAGCTTCAGCATGTACATGTAGCCCACGGTGACCGGACGCTCGAAGGAGTCACCGGTACGGCCGTCGAACAGGGTGATCTGGCCGGAATCCGGAATGTCCGCCAGACGCAGCAGCTTCTTGATCTCGGGCTCTGCGGCACCGTCGAAGACCGGCGTTGCCATGGGGACACCACGACGCAGGTTTTCGGACATGGCCAGAACTTCCTCGTCGGACAGCTCGTCCAGCTCTTCCTTGCGACCGCCAGTGGAGTTGTAGACTTCTTCCAGGAAACCACGAACCTTCGCTGCTTCCTGTTTCTCCTTGATCATGCGATCGATTTTGACACCGAGGCCTTTCGCCGCCATACCCAGGTGCATTTCCAGCACCTGACCGACGTTCATACGGGACGGTACACCCAGCGGGTTAAGCACCACATCTACCGGCTCACCGTTTTCGTCGTACGGCATGTCTTCCACCGGCTTGATCACGGAGATAACACCTTTGTTACCGTGACGGCCGGCCATTTTGTCACCCGGCTGGATGCGACGTTTGATCGCCAGGTATACCTTGACGATTTTCAGCACGCCCGGTGCCAGGTCGTCGCCGGACTCCAGCTTTTTCTTCTTGTCTTCAAACTGCTCGTCGAGCAGTTTGCGACGCTCTTTCAGCTGGGCTTCGGCTTTTTCCAGCTGCTCGTTCAGGCTCTCTTCGGCCATGCGCAGCTTGAACCAGTCTTCGCGCGGCAGGCCGGCGAGGACTTCAGCGTTCAGTACGTCGCCTTTCTTCACGCCCTTGCCACCGGCAACCTTCTGGCCGTCCAGTGCCGCCGCCAGACGCTCAAAGGTCGCGCCTTCAACAATGCGGTACTCTTCGTTCAGGTCCTTGCGCACTTCGTCCAGCTGGGCTTTCTCGATAGCGAGAGAGCGCTGGTCTTTCTGCAGACCGTCGCGGGTGAACACCTGTACGTCGATCACGGTACCGCGGGTGCCGGATGGCGCGCGCAGGGAGGTGTCTTTAACGTCGGAGGCCTTCTCACCGAAGATTGCGCGCAGCAGTTTTTCTTCCGGTGTCAGCTGGGCTTCGCCTTTCGGAGTCACCTTGCCCACCAGAATGTCGCCAGCACCTACTTCCGCACCGATGTACACGATGCCGGACTCATCCAGTTTGTTCAGCGCAGACTCACCCACGTTGGGGATATCCGCGGTGATTTCCTCACTGCCCAGTTTGGTATCACGGGCAATACAGGTCAGTTCCTGAATGTGGATGGTGGTGAAGCGGTCTTCCTGTACCACGCGCTCGGAGACGAGGATGGAGTCCTCGAAGTTGTAACCGTTCCAGGGCATGAACGCGATGCGCATGTTCTGGCCCAGCGCCAGCTCACCCAGGTCCACAGACGGGCCGTCAGCGAGGATATCGCCGCGCGCAACCACGTCTCCGGTCTTCACGATCGGGCGCTGGTTGATGCAGGTGTTCTGGTTGGAGCGGGTGTACTTGGTGAGACCATACAGATCCACACCCGCATCACCGGCCTCTACTTCGTCATCGTGCACACGCACAACCACACGGCTGGCATCCACACGCTCGATTACACCGCCACGCTTGGCCACGATACACACACCGGAGTCGCGCGCTACGGTGCGCTCCATGCCGGTACCCACCAGCGGCTTCTCAGCGCGCAGGGTTGGAACCGCCTGACGCTGCATGTTCGATCCCATGAGTGCGCGGTTGGCGTCATCGTGTTCCAGGAACGGAATCATTGCCGCAGCCACAGACACCACCTGACGGGCGGACACGTCCATGTACTGGATTTCATCCGGGGTCTTCAGAGTGAATTCGTACTGGTAGCGCACGCTGACCAGGTCATCGGTAAAGCGACCGTTTTCATCCACCGCGGCGGACGCCTGTGCAACCACGTAGTTGGCTTCGTTGATTGCAGACAGGTATTCGATCTGATCGGTCAGCTGACCGTCAATCACCTTCCGATACGGGCTTTCGAGGAAGCCGTAGTGGTTGGCGCGGGCATAGGTGGCCAGGGAGTTGATCAGACCAATGTTCGGACCTTCCGGGGTTTCAATCGGACACACACGGCCGTAGTGGGTCGGGTGTACGTCTCGCACCTCAAAGCCGGCACGCTCACGGGTCAGACCACCCGGGCCCAACGCGGATACGCGGCGCTTGTGGGTCACTTCCGACAGCGGGTTGTTCTGGTCCATAAACTGGGACAGCTGGGAGGAACCAAAGAATTCCTTCACCGCCGCGGCCACCGGCTTGGCATTGATCAGGTCCTGCGGCATCAGGCCTTCGGACTCTGCCATGGACAGACGCTCTTTCACTGCACGCTCGACGCGCACCAGGCCCACACGGAACTGGTTCTCGGCCATTTCGCCCACGGAACGCACACGACGGTTACCCAGGTGGTCGATATCGTCCACCATGCCGCGGCCGTTACGAATCTCGATCAGGGTCTTGAGCACGTCGACGATGTCGTCCTTGCTCAGGGTGCCCTGTCCGGTCTCGTCTTCACGGCCCAGACGGCGGTTGAACTTCATGCGGCCAACCGCAGACAGGTCGTAGCGCTCGTCGGAGAAGAACAGGTTCTCGAACAGAGACTCTGCTGATTCCTTGGTGGGCGGCTCGCCCGGGCGCATCATGCGGTAGATTTCTACCAGAGCTTCCAGCTGGGTGCGAGACGGATCCGCACGCAGGGTGTCGGAAATAAACGGACCACAATCCAGGTCGTTGGTGTACAACGTGTGGATGGTCTTGACGTTCAGGAGGCGCAGCTTGGCTACAACTTCATCGGTGATTTCGGTGTTACATTCCACCGCCACTTCACCGGTGGTCTCGTCAATGATGTCGTGCGCCAGCACTCGGCCGTTGAGGTAATTCAGCGGCGCTTCCAGATTCTCCACGCCGGCTTTTTCCAGCTGGCGAATGTGGCGCGGGGTAATGCGGCGACCTTCTTCAACGATCACCTTGCCCTTGCCGTCCTTGATGTCGAAGAAGGCAACGTCACCACGCAGGCGCGACGGAATCAGCTCCAGGCTGACGGTATCGTCTTCGAGGGTGAACGTGCTGGTTTCGAAGAACATGTCCAGCATTTCCTGGGAGGTGAAACCCAGGGCGCGCAGCAGGATGGTCGCTGGCAACTTACGACGACGGTCGATACGCACGTACACGAGGTCTTTCGGGTCGAACTCGAAGTCCAGCCAGGATCCGCGGTAGGGAATCACCCGCGCGGCGTACAACAGCTTACCGGAGGAGTGGGTCTTGCCTTTGTCGTGATCGAAGAATACACCCGGGGAGCGGTGCAACTGAGACACGATAACACGCTCGGTACCGTTAATAACGAAGGTACCGTTCTCGGTCATGAGCGGGATTTCGCCCATGTACACTTCCTGTTCCTTGATGTCCTTGATGGACTTATTCGCTGATTCCTTATCGTAAATAATCAGGCGAACACGCACCCGCAGCGGGCATGCGTAAGTCACGCCGCGCAGAGTACACTCCTTGACATCGAACGCAGGTTTGCCGAGGGTGTAGCTCACGTACTCCAGAGCGGCGTTGCCAGAGTAACTGACAATCGGAAATACAGACTTGAACGCCGCCTGCAGGCCAATATCCAGGCGCTCATCCGGGCGCGTGTCGGCCTGAGTAAATTTGCGATACGAGTCCAGCTGTATCGCAAGCAGGAAAGGCACGTCCATGACCTTAGGCAGTTTGCCAAAATCCTTGCGGATACGTTTTTTCTCAGTGTATGAGTAAGCCATTCATATTCCCCAGCTTGATCGGTGACAAGACTTCATCAGAGCTGCGGTCAGTTTTCTGACGATACGCAGCCCATTCGGGCGAGAAGTCTCTGCACATTGCGCTACGCTTAAAACAGGTGGTTAAAAACTGCACCGCCCTGTGCGCAAACCTCTCGATTTCGGTGTCGACTACGGCCTGTAACTTTCTTCGCCTTTGGCGTAAAAAAGCCCCATGCCGCAAACGGCAAAAAGGCCGGCGGACACATGTCCACCAGCCTTGCCGTCAGTGGTTGATTACGCAGCCACTGACGGTGGTGTGTAGATCCGAATTACTTCAGTTCTACGGAAGCGCCAGCTTCTTCCAGCTCTTTCTTCGCTGCTTCGGCTTCGTCCTTGGACACGCCTTCTTTCAGCGGGCTCGGAGCGCCGTCTACCAGAGCTTTGGCTTCTTTCAGGCCCAGACCGGTGAGACCGCGAACAGCTTTGATCACGTTCACTTTCTTGTCGCCAGCAGAGGTCAGAATTACGTCGAATTCGTCTTTTGCTTCTGCAGCAGCTTCGCCACCAGCAGCACCGCCAGCAACAACAGCAGCAGCCGCAGTTACGCCGAACTTCTCTTCCATAGCTTCGATCAGCTCAACAACGTCCTTAACGGACATTTCAGCGATCGCATTGATGATATCTTCTTTAGTCAGAGACATGAGTTAGTACCTGATTTCGTGTGAGCAGAAAACTGCCCATAAATTCATATGTAAAAAAGAGTTAAATGAAAACTGTCGTTTCGCTCTCGCGAAATAATTACGCAGCTTCCTGCTCTTTTTGGTCGCGAACGGCCGCAATAGTGCGAACCAGTTTGCCAGCAGAGGCTTCTTTCATAACGCTCATCAGCTTGGCGATAGCTTCGTCGTAAGTCGGCAGGCTTGCCAACAGTGCAACGTCAGTCGCTACGCCTTCGAAGGCGGCACCTTTCAGCTCCAGCTTGTCATTGCCCTTGGCGAACTCTTTCAGGATACGCGCGCCGGCACCCGGATGTTCGTTGGAAAAGGCAATAATGCTGGGACCGACGAATTTCTCAATGAGACATTCGAATTCGGTACCGGCCAGAGCGCGACGCGCCAGAGTATTGCGGACGACTTTCAACCAAACGCCGTTCTCGCGAGCCTCTTTGCGCAGAGTGGTCATGTCATTCACGGTTACGCCACGGGAATCCGCAACAACCGCAGACAGAGCACCCTCAGCAGCCTGCTGGACTTCCGCGACAATCGCTTTCTTGTCTACGAGTCCAATAGCCATAGTGTCACTCCTGGATTTGAAAAAAGATCGGGACATCATGAACCCGATCCGTTCCGGTGCTTAAAGCTCAAATCCAGTAAAAATACTGGTTTGGGCACACCGTCTGCGTAGGCTCACTCTCTTTAACGGCCGGCCTGGCCAGAGAGTGGATTAAGCGGGGTGCATTTAAACCTCAAAAACACACCGCACCTACGGTCTTTGACGACCCGCCACCCTGCAAGCAAAGTGGCGAACCCCAAAGTTCTTTTTACTGAACGCGGTAACTTTCCGGGAAAGTTACTTAACGTCCAGAGAGGCCTGGTCGATGGTCAGACCCGGGCCCATGGTAGTGCTCAGGGTGATCTTCTTCAGATACACGCCTTTCGCGGAAGCCGGCTTGGCCTTTTTCAGGTCAGCAACCAGTGCTTCCAGGTTTTCTTTCAGCAGGTTTGCGTCGAAGGCAACCTTGCCGATACCGCCGTGAATGATGCCGCCTTTGTCAGCGCGGAAACGCACCTGACCGGCCTTGGCATTCTTAACCGCAGTCGCAACATCAGGAGTTACGGTGCCGGTTTTCGGGTTCGGCATCAGGCCGCGCGGGCCCAGGATCTGGCCCAGCTGGCCAACAACGCGCATGGCGTCCGGGGAAGCCACAACCACGTCGAAATCCATTTTGCCGGCTTTCACTTCAGCGGCCAGTTCGTCCATACCCACCAGGTCGGCGCCTGCTTCTTTAGCGGCGTCGGCGTTAGCACCCTGGGTAAATACGGCAACGCGTACTTCTTTACCGGTGCCGTGTGGCAGGGTGGTCGCACCACGTACAGCTTGGTCAGATTTGCGCGGGTCAATGCCCAGGTTGATGGCAGCATCAACAGTTTCCGCAAACTTGACGTTGGAGAATTCCTTCAGCAGAGCAACAGCTTCATCGATGCCGTATGCCTTGCCAGCTTCAATTTTTTCAGCGATCGCGCGCTGACGCTTGGTCAATTTAGCCACTTACACGCCCTCCACTTCGATACCGGCACTGCGCGCGGAACCAGCGATAGTGCGTACAGCTGCATCCATATCCGATGCAGTCAGGTCTGCCTTTTTCATTTCCACGATCTCTTCGATCTGAGCACGGGTCACTTTACCGACCTTCTCAGTGTTCGGACGGCCGGAACCGCTCTTGATCTTGGCAGCCTTGCGCAGCAGAACCGCGGCGGGCGGAGACTTCATGATGAAGGTGAACGAGCGATCGCTGTATACAGAGATCACAACCGGCACCGGCAGACCCGGCTCCAGATTCTGGGTCTGTGCGTTGAACGCCTTACAGAACTCCATGATGTTCACGCCGTGCTGACCCAGTGCAGGACCAACGGGAGGGCTCGGGTTGGCCTGACCGGCCTTTACTTGCAGCTTGATGTAAGCTTCGATTTTCTTAGCCATTACAGCTTCCTCTTTAACTGGGTTCTAACGCCTGCGCTGTACACTCATACAAACGTGCAACGCTCAGCTCCCCTGTTTGCCCGAAAAACACACAACTTGGTTTTCAGGGACGCGAAAGCCCCCTTCCACAAACAGTGAAAGAGGGCCGAATCCTTTCAGCTCGAACTCAGCTCTTTTCTACCTGGCCGAATTCCAGCTCTACCGGTGTAGAACGACCGAAGATCAACACCGCCACACGCAGACGGCTCTTTTCGTAGTTGACCTCTTCGACCACACCGTTGAAATCATTAAACGGACCGTCGATAACACGCACCATCTCACCCGGCTCGAACAGCGTCTTGGGTTTGGGCTTATCGACAGAGTCATCGATGCGATTCAGGATAGCCTGAGCTTCGCGATCGGTAATCGGCGCCGGCTTGTCTGCCTTGCCACCGATAAAGCCCAGCACACGCGGGGTCTCTTTCACCAGGTGCCAGGTGTCATCGTTCAGCTCCATCTCCACCAGCACATAGCCAGGGAAGAACTTGCGCTCACTCTTACGCTTCTGGCCGGCACGCATTTCCACCACTTCTTCGGTGGGAACCAACACCTCACCAAAGAGGTGGTCCATTTCGTGCAGCTCAATGCGCTCCTTGAGAGTGTTTTTCACACGCTTCTCATAGCCGGAGTAAGCCTGAACTACATACCAATGCTTTGCCATGGTTTAACCTTTAGCCAATGATCTTGGAGGCGACCCAACCGAGACCGGAGTCCAGCGCCCAGAGAATGACTGCCATCAGCAGCACAAACACCACCACGATCAAAGTGGTCTGGGTTGCCTCCTGACGGGTCGGCCACACCACCCGGCGCACTTCATTTTGCGCTTCCCGCACCAGAGTCCAGAGCGCATTGCCCTTCTCGGTCTGGACCGCAACAAACACCGCCGCCAGGCAGAGCACAACGATTGCCAGCACACGATACAGCAGGGGGAATTCGGCGTAGTAGGAATTGCCGGCAACGGCAGCGCCAACCAATAGCACTACCAGCAGCCACTTGAGGCCATCAAGACGAAAGGTTTTCGCCTCTACTTTAGCGTTCATACAAAGAAGCCTTTAGCGCGCCAAAACTGCGAGGCGCCTTTATTGCCAACGACCACAAAGAGCGACAGCAGTACAGGATAGCCCAACTGCAGGCCCCTTGCGGGCATCTGAAAGTTGGCAGGCCAGGAGGGACTCGAACCCCCAACAGCCGGTTTTGGAGACCGGTGCTCTACCAATTGAACTACTGGCCTGAAACACCCGGATACATGACACACATGTCAGTACCGGAAAAAACGAGGGGCGGATCATACCACCAACCCCAACGTTTGCAAGCGTGACCACCAATTCGCACTGGCGGCCACCCTTGATACAACGATTACTCGATGATCTTGGCTACAACGCCAGCACCAACGGTACGGCCACCTTCACGGATCGCGAAGCGCAGACCTTCTTCCATGGCGATCGGGCAGATCAGAGTCACAGACATCTGAATGTTGTCGCCCGGCATTACCATTTCAGTACCTTCCGGCAGCTCAACCGCACCAGTTACGTCGGTGGTACGGAAGTAGAACTGCGGACGGTAGCCTTTGAAGAACGGGGTGTGACGACCACCTTCGTCCTTGGACAGGATGTACACCTCACCTTCGAACTTGGTGTGCGGGGTGATGGAGCCCGGCTTCGCCAGGACCTGACCACGCTCAACTTCGTCACGCTTGGTGCCACGCAGCAGCGCACCGATGTTCTCACCAGCACGGCCTTCGTCCAGCAGCTTGCGGAACATCTCAACACCGGTACAGGTGGTCTTGGTGGTGTCTTTGATACCAACGATTTCGATTTCGTCGCCAGTATTGATGATGCCACGCTCTACACGACCGGTTACTACGGTACCGCGACCAGAGATGGAGAATACGTCTTCGATCGGCATCAGGAACGGCTGATCGATGGCACGCTCCGGCTCCGGGATGTACTCGTCCAGGGTCTCTACCAGCTTCTTAACTGCAGAGGTGCCCAGCTCGTTGTCGTCTTCGCCGTTCAGGGCCATCAGGGCAGAACCAGCGATGATCGGAGTGTCGTCACCCGGGAACTCGTACTGGTCGAGCAGCTCGCGCAGCTCCATTTCAACCAGTTCCAGCATCTCGGTGTATTCTTCAGAGCCTACGCCGCCGCAGTCTTCTGCCAGCAGGTCAGCCTTGTTCAGGAATACCACGATGTAAGGTACACCCACCTGACGAGACAGCAGGATGTGCTCGCGAGTCTGCGGCATAGGACCGTCGGTCGCGCCACATACCAGGATAGCGCCGTCCATCTGAGCAGCACCGGTGATCATGTTCTTCACGTAGTCGGCGTGTCCCGGGCAGTCTACGTGCGCGTAGTGACGGGTCGGGGACTCGTATTCCACGTGAGAGGTGGCGATGGTGATACCACGCTCACGCTCTTCCGGAGCATTGTCGATACCGTCGAAGGCAACGGCAGCGCCGCCCCACACTTCGGAACATACGCGAGTCAGCGCACCGGTCAGGGTGGTTTTACCGTGGTCAACGTGACCGATGGTGCCCACGTTTACGTGGGGCTTGGAACGTTCAAACTTTTCTTTTCCCATTGCGGGCCTCCCAATATAAGCGTGAGCCGAACTAGCGACTTTACCCAAGAACAGCTCCCGCCAGGAACCTGCCCGGGAACCAATGCACCCAGACCCGCCCAAAGGCAAAAAAGCCGGATACAAATAACCGCGGAGACACAGGTCACCGCGGCTACGAATAATGGAGCTCATGGGCGGATTTGAACCGCCGACCTCACCCTTACCAAGGGTGTGCTCTACCCCTGAGCTACATGAGCTTACTCCAGTGCCAGCAGCTTGCTGCCGACGCAGGCGGGGCCGCCTGCTTTGCACTCAACCCAGGGCCGAATGACTTCCTACCAAACTAACCGGGCTCCACACATGCGAATGGAGCGGGCAGCGGGAATCGAACCCGCATCATCAGCTTGGAAGGCTGAGGTTCTACCATTGAACTATGCCCGCGAACCGCGTGCGAAAACCTCCACGATAGAAGACCAAACAACTTCTTCTACCTTCGATGCCAGCACACAGGCATCTGAATAATGGTGCAGGGGGGTGGATTCGAACCACCGAAGCTTGCGCGTCAGATTTACAGTCTGATCCCTTTGGCCACTCGGGAACCCCTGCTCGAAAGCGGTGCGTATTTTCTACAGCAACCTCTTCGATGTCAACATTTTTTCTTTCAAATTCACATACTTACCTGAAATTCTTCAAAAGCACATGAAGCGAGAAAGAATGGAGCTGGCGAGAGGAGTCGAACCCCCGACCGGCTGATTACAAGTCAGCTGCTCTACCAACTGAGCTACGCCAGCGCCCCATATTGCCGCCCGTTAAGACAGCAAGACCACCCGGGGTTGTTGACCTCCCCCTTAAGTGGAGGCGGGATTCTAGGGGAAGTGTCCGCGACACGCAACAGGGGATTGTCGCTTTTCTTCACCCCGATGAATCCGGCCGTTAAATTACTCCTCGGAACCGCGACGAATCTCGCTACACAGGTTCTGGCGGCGCTCGACATCCGGGTAGTCGCGCTGTAGCTGATCCCAGAAACCCTCGGCGACAACATCCTCCAGACGCCCGCCATCCGAGACACCGAGAACCACCCAGCGCTCGAGATAGGTCTGCGGCTCTTCGCGAAACTCGGCGGCGAATCCGCGCTCATTCAACTCTTCCTTGAGCGCCTCGGCACGCTCGATCTCGGAAAAGATGCCAAAGGATATCCCATTCTCCAGAGAACCCTTGGGTATGACGTAGCTATCGATGCCGGCGGCCTGCAACTCCCTCAACTTGCGAAACGCCTCCTGCGAAGAGTTTAGCGGCGCGAGAAAAACCCAGTAGCGCATCTGGCCCTGCATTTCTATTTCTTCGAGGGAAGCCTCCAGCTGCAGCGCCTTCAGGCGCTGCGCCACGTCTTCTCCCTGGTAGGCGAGCTCAAAGGGGCCCACCAGCGTACACAACCCGCCGGAAGCGGAAGCCGTTTGATCGGAGGAAGGGGGCGGCTCGGAAACTTTCGGAGACGTCGGCGCCTCGTCGGCGTCAACCAGCGATGCGGGGTCCGCTTCGCTTAGCAATGTGATACTGGCGGCACGCTCGTCCTGAGCGGCGGGGGCAACCCGCACCGGAGCAGGGTCGCCACTCGACATAAACCAGGCCAGGAGCCCGATGTTAGCCAGTACCAATAGAATAAAAATCCAACGCATAATTTCTCTGAGCCACTGAAACAAACAGTTAATAGGGGCGCGACATCGCACCCCTCGGCAAAATAACGGGCATTCTAGCCAACCGCCGCCATTCCCTGACGGCTACTGGCGCACACCACAGGCAAAAACACCGGTAACCGGGGTAGTGGTGTTCACCTAACACAGCCACGGGCGAAGGTGACGATGCCGGGTGCGGTCTTGCGGGACCTTCACCGCCATGGATGGCGGTGCAGAGCCCCATGGATGGGTTTACCGCGTGTCTCGCAAGACCGCACCCGGTAGCGGCAACGCCACCAAAAGGCTCGACTGAACACCATTGCGGCAGCCGGGGAGCATTATCGCTACGGGTTGGTAAGCGCCAACCCCTCCATCACCAGGTCTTCAATCACTACATTCGGGCGATCGCACCAGCGGGCAAGCACAGCCCCATCGCCCCCGCAGAACAGCAGGCGCGGCGCAGAATGCCCCTCCACCGCACAGCGGTGGACAAGGCCGTCGTAGGCGCGCTCCACGGCCCCCAGTACCATTAACGGCAGGCCGTGGTTAACCGCCTCGGCCGTGTCACACCCCGGCGCCAGTGAACTAATCGCACTCGCCGGAGGTGCTACTTTCACCGCGTCGGTATCGGCGTACAGCGCCCGCCGCATCAAACCCAGCCCCGGGACTATGTAGCCCCCCAGGTGTTCGCCACCGGCACCCAACAGATCGAGGGTCACCGCGCTGCCACAATCCACCACCAGTGCCGGTGACGGGGCGCGCCGATACGCAGCGAGCACCGCCAGCCAGCGGTCCACCCCGAGCCGGGAAATGTCCCGGTATGCGCAACGGACGCCTCCGCATTCGGCACGCACGCGGGCGAACGCCACATTCAGGCCCAGCGCGTCATAGAGACACGCGGAGATCGCCTGCGCAACACCCGCGCCGGCCACGTTGGCCGCGCGTACCCGCTGCGGCGCATGCGTCCGCCACGCGGCCGGCAAGGTATCCCCCAGCCACCACTCGCCGGGACCCAGCACTCCCCGCTCGACTACCGAGACAGCGCCATCACCGGCGTCAGTAATCAGGCGCCACTTGGCGCGCGTATTGCCCTGGTCCAGTTCGAGGATCGTCATATTCGCGCTCTCTAACCGCCACTGGCCGGACGCAAGGACACTTCTCCACCGTGAAACACCCTCGGCTCGCCATCGATTTCAAGTAACAGCGCACCGCTACGGTCCACGCCGCGCGCAATGCCACACCAGCGCTGCTGGGCCGACTGCAGGCACACCTCGGCACCGGCAAACTGGTCCAACGCCAGCCACGCTTCACGCCAACGGGCGAACCCGGACTCGGGGTAGGTCTCCAGCATCGGCAGAAGCTCATTCAGCATTGCCGCCACCAGCGCGTTGCGGGAGATACCCGGCCGCACCGCTTCAAGGTCAATCCACGGCTGCCCAATGGCTTCTGCGGCGGACGCTGGCAGTCGCATATTCAAGCCAATTCCCACTACCACCGCACAGCGGTCTGTAAGGTCACCACTCAACTCCAACAGCACACCGGCCAGCTTGCGTCCACGGCACCACACGTCATTGGGCCACTTGAGGCGCACGCCCGGCACATCAAACTGCGCCAGCGCACGGGCCAGCGCGACACCAACCGCGAGGCTCAATCCCTCCAGCAACGGCACCCCACCGTTGAACTGCCAGCCGACAGACAGACTCACGCCACTGGCAAACGGACTGGTCCATTGACGCCCACGGCGCCCACGCCCGGCACTCTGCTGCTCCGCCAGCACCACCTTGCCGTGGCCGCGTCCGGCTTCCAGCGCCTCCAGTGTGCGCGCATTTGTCGAATCGACCAGGTCATACAGGTCCAGATCGCCGATCAGCATGCGCGCCGGATCCGACAACCCCAAGCCGATGGCATCCGCATCCAGCAACTCGAGGCCGCCAGGCAATTGATAACCGCGGCCCTTGACCGAGGAGACTTCCACCCCCAGTTGCTCCAGCTTCTGCAGCTGCTTCCAGACGGCCGCGCGGCTTACCCCGAGGCGCTCGCCCAGGAATTCACCGGAATGGACCGCACCGTCCGCCAACAGCAACAACAGTGGCCGCAATTGCGTAAAAGCGTTGCTTTCTGGCGATGTGTAATCAGGCAAAACCCGCACCTTTTACAAATAGCAGCGGCCGTATCGGCGGCCGAGACTGGTAAGAATTTCGTAGCCGATGGTACCGGCAGCGGCACCCATATGGTCGACCGTAAGCTGATCATTGAGCAGCTCGATGGCCTGCAGCCGCCCGCGCTGCTCCTCGCTCAGAGCGCTGACATCAAACACACAGCTGTCCATGGAAACCCGACCGATCATCGGCACCACGACGCGTTGCTCCGACTCACAAGCCGCCCCTCCGATCACCGCGGCACCGCGCCCGCGGCCGCTCTGGGTACGCAGAACGCCATCCGCATAACCACCACGGGCCACCGCCAGCCAGCTGCCGGCGCGAGCCTGCTGAGTAGCACCGTAGCCCACCGCGCTATCACACTCTACCTGCCGCACCTGCAACACTGGCAGCTGCAGCCGTACCACCGCGCGCATGGGGTTGGGCAACTCCGGAGTAGGGTTGACGCCGTACAGCGCCGCGCCCGGTCGCGCCACATCGAAATGATAGGACTCACCGAGATAGATCCCGGAGGAGTTGGCGAGACTGGTTTCCACCTCCGGGCAGACCTGCCGCAGCGCACTGCAGGCGTCGCTAAAGTGCTGCAACTGCTGCCGATTCTGCGGGTGTCGTGCATCATCCGCGCAGGCCAGGTGGCTGAGAAACAACTGAATATTCGCCGACTGCAATAGCGGTGGCAGCTGCAATAACCGCCGAAACTCAGCGGGCTCCATGCCCAAGCGGGTCATTCCGGAATCCAACTTGAGCGCACAGGGCGCCGCCACACCGTCACGCGCAGTAGCCTCCACCCAGGACTGAATCTGCGCGGTGGTCACCAGCACCGGCACGAGCCCAGCCTCAGCACAGGCGCGCTCCAAGCCGGGACGTACGCCGGTCAGCAAGACGATACGGGCATCGCCCGGTAACAGGGGCCGCACAACCTTCCCCTCGGCCAGGGTGGCAACGAAAAAGTCTCGGCATCCTGCAGCGTAGAGCGCCGGCACCACCCGGACGACACCGAGGCCATAGGCATCCGCCTTGACCACCGCACCACAGCGGCTGCCAGCGCGCAGGCGCCCGCGCAACACACGATAGTTGTCCACCAGCGCACCGGTATCGATGATCAGCAGGCCTTCGCTCGCATCATGGGCCAAAGGGGTACCACTTTCATCCACGGGTCTCACTCCCTCAGGCCGCTGAAAGCAGAGTTTCGCGGCGCAATGCCCGCGCACCGACCAGGACCGCCGCCGCGACCAGCCCCAGGGTGACCAGCGATCCCGCCAGCATCCAGGCCGGTGACACCGCACTGCCCACCAGTAAGCCCTTGAGCCACTGCTGCTGGCCGATCAACGGCAACAGCTGCCAGGTATCGGCCAGCTCGATCTGAGCGGCATCCAGGATCACCAGCAACGCCAGTGGCGCGATCTGAAAAATACTGAGCTGCGTCTGTGCATCCTTGAACGACTGCGAGCGCAGCGCCAACAGGATCTGCAACACCGCCACCAGCAGCGCCAGGGGCAACAGCACCAACCCCATGGCAATCACGCCACCCAGCGTGGTGGCCTGCTGTATGCCCAGCTCCGCCAGTGGCATGAACGGCATCATCAACACCAGCGCGGTGACCGCCAGCAGGGAACCCAACCAGCCAAGACTGGCCACCGCCAGCATTTTCGCGGTGATGACCTGCCATGCGGGCAACGGCTGCACCAGTAACGTCTCCAGGCTCAGCCGCTCCCGCTCACCGGCAGACGTATCCACCGAGGTGGCCAGGCTGGCCACAAACAACGTCAGGATCAGCAGACCGGGCACCGCGGCGAGAATCAGCGCACCGCGCATGGACGGTGTACTCACGTCGCGCATCTCCACCTGCCACGGGGCCAACAGTTGCGGCGCCACACCACGCGCCGCCAGTCGCTGATTGACCACCAATTGCTGCATGGCCGCGAGGCGCTGCTGCACCTGACGCTCGGCGCGCCTGGCGCCGGTATCCGAGCTGTCCACATACAGATAGAGCCGCGGGGCACGGAAATCCTGGTAGCGTCGGGCAAAATCTTCCGGCACCACCAGCACCAGATCAAAGCCCTCCTGCAGCAGCACCTTGGGATCCCCCTCCGCGCGCTGCTCCACTTCCAGCGACGGCGCCACCAGCTTTTCCGCCAGCAGCGGCGCCGCTTCAGCACCGATCAGGGCAACCCGCGCGGTTTCCTCGGTCTGTTTCTTGACCATCATCACCGTCCCGCCGGCCAACATCACCGGGAACAGCAGGGAGAAACTCACCGCCGTCAGCAACGCGCGGCGATCGCGCCAGGCCTCCAGAAATTCTTTTTTCAGCAGCGGCAATATTTGCCCCAGGTTACCTATCCACGAAGACTGATTCATGCGGGTTCCATCTCCTGTTGCGCCTGCTGGCGGCCATAGGCCAGGGCGACAAAACTGTCTTCCAGTGATTCACACCCGGTGGTACGGCCGAGCTCCGCCGGTGTGCCGCGGCCGACAATGCGCCCAGCCGACATCACCAGTACCGTATCCGACAGTTCGGCCACTTCCGGCATCACATGGCTGGAAAACAGGATGGTGGTGCCGGCCGCCCGCAGCCGCAGCAGGGTCTTGCGCAACAGGCGTACCGCCAGCACATCCAGTCCGCGGGTGGGCTCATCCAGTATCAGGTGCGGCGGGCGATGCACCAGAGCGCGGGCGAGGGACACCTTCATGCGCTCACCCTGGGAAAAGCCGCCCATGCGTCGATCCCACAGTGCCCCCAGCTCCAGCTCCTCGCGCACCGAGGTCAGGGCATCCTGCAGGTCTTTCCCCCCGAGGCCCTGCATCTGAGAAAAAATCTTCAGGTATTCCGCCACGGTAAGGCGTTCGTACAGACCCTCGCGGTCTCCCACAACGCCGAGCTGACGCCGCGCCCCCTGCGGGTCCACGGCAGGATCAATGCCGCCTACGAGAACGCGGCCGGATGCCGGCTGCAACAGACCACAGATGATACGCAGGCAGCTGGTTTTACCGGCGCCGTTCGCCCCCAGCAGCGCGGTAATTTTGCCATCCGGCACGTCGAAGCTCAGCGCCTGTAGCACTGGCTTACCGGCGAAAGACTTACACACATTGTCTACTCGAATCATTGCTCTGCCCCTCCCTGTTGAGCCGTAAGTGTGGGCGGGGAAATGGCTGGACCGTAGGCGGCGGCCATAAACGGCGGCCGCTCGATGTCCGCCACACAGGATGCATCCAGTGTGGTGTCCGGCGTATCGAGGAACGTACGGATCAGGTCCGGAATACAGCCACGCGCAGAATTGATATGCCCTCCACCCGCAACTACCAGGTGCTGCTTGTGCGGGAGGTATTCAAGCTGGGTATCGGCATAAACCGGGGGCGTAATCGGATCGGCACTACCAGAAATCAGCAGCACCGGGTGATCCCGCGGCGCGGGTTCGGCATAGGGGCGTGGCGCCACCGGCCAGCGCTTGCAGCCCTCAATAAAGGTGCGCACAAAGGCCTCACCGATAAAGGTCCCGGCACTGTCTGAGGCAATCTCATCCGCAGACACCCGGTGCATTTCCTCCGCACAGGCAACCGAGAACGTGAGCCCCATGGACATACTGCCTTCGAGCTGCGCAAACAGGCCAAAGATACCCGACAACGGCAACAGATTGCCGCGGCGTGCTTCATGTACGGCAAAAGGTAGCTGCGCAGCCGCCCCGGGATCGTACAGTGCGGTGCGTACCGCGCTGGCCAGCATCCAGGCCTCGACGGGCTCCTCGCCCGGAACCCCGGTAAATGGATCCGGAAAGCGCGCCGCCTGCTCTGGCGTCCACTCCGTGAGCAGCGCATCGAGTTCGCCGCGCCAGTCACCGAAATCGGCGCAGACCGGGTCGACCGCACAGGCCTCCACCAGTTGTTGCAGCGATGCCTCTGCCGCCTGCGCAGTCAGGAACACCTTGGTATCGATGGGGGCGACACCATCCAGCACCAGGCTCTGCAGGGATTGCGGATACCACTGCTGATACAGCAGCGCCGTACGCGTGCCCCAGGAACCACCCCACAGGGAAATGCGGCCGTGCCCCAGCGCCTTGCGCACCACCTCCAGGTCTTCCACCGTCTGGCGACTGTTGAGGGTTTTGGGGCGCTCCGGGTGCGCCTGGTAACAGCTGGCCAGCTGCTCGACAAAGTCCTGCAGCTGCGCTGGCATATCTTCGTCCATACCGCAATCGAACGGGTTGGAATAGCCGGCTCCCCGGCGATCCACAAACACGATGTCCCGCTCGCGATTGAGCTTGCGCAGGGGGTTCAGCAGTTTTGCCAGCTGGCTGGCCGCTTGCCCCGGCCCACCAGCAAGCATGTACAGAGGCTCGCGCTGGCCGCCGCTCAGCGCCGACGCAACTCTGACCGAGAGCCGGGTATTGCCTTCCACCGCAATCTGGTAGCAGTGCAGGGATTCCGACCAGCCATCGAGATAGCAGGGGCTCGACGCGGGTATGTCGCTGCCCCCTCCGGACAGGGTGGGCTGCGGCGACTGCGCCTGCGCCAGGCCTGCGCCAACCATCCCCAGTGGCAGGGCCAGCACGGCGGCCAGTCGGCGCCAGTGTGCACGTCCTGGATGTTTCCTTACTTCCACGAATCTACTCCTGAATTTTTCCGTCAATCCCCGGCAGTCTACCGAACTTTTTACGCCACCGCTCTAGCCAGCCCCCGCTCCGCGGCTGCGCGCCCGTGAATTGCGATAGCACACTGTGCCACACAGTGGTAAGGTTTGCGGTCGCTGCGCTTTTGAATAATTAATACACACCACCGCATGAGCTTTTCAGATAGAGAAAAACAACTGGTACGGGCTGCTTTTGCCTGGGGACAAATTACCCAGAAGGAAGGCTACACCCTGTCCGACCTGGAAATAGAAAAGTCGGTGCTGTTTCGCCGCCTGCTGGCCGGCCGTCCTCCCCTCGCCTTCCCCCCACCCCTGCGCCATGGCTTCCCCTGGTACGAGGTGATCGAGGGCCGCAGTGAGCACGTGGTCAATGCCTCCGAGGCCTCCCCCGAACACAGCATCATTGCCCCCGGCAGCAAGCCGGGCGATACCTGCATCCTGATTGATGGTGCCTTCTGGCGCGTTGCGGAGACGATTCGCGAGCGCGAGGAGTACCTGGTGGAATGGGGGGATTACCCGATGCAATGGCGGCTGTGCAAGCACTGGGAAGTGAATTACGAAATGACCCAGCAGCTGCACATTTTCCGCAAGGAAAATCCGGATGCGAATGTAAATCTCGCCAGCCGCGGCGGGCAGAAGGAGTACAGCGAGTTCCGGGTGGACGACGACCAGACGGTATGGCTCTCCGAGTGGCACCTGACCCGTATTGGCCTGCCGGGCTGGGTGTGGGTTGGCAATGAGGTGAGCCCAGAGCCGTGCGTGCACGACCTGACACCCCTGTGCCAGGATCAGCAGGGTGCGCTGGTACTGGGTGTTGCCGGCGCAGAGCGCGGCCCCGGTTGGCTGCGCATTGAGACCGCCGACGGCGACGCCCGCTACATCAAGCTGGGGGATGAGCTCGAATACAAATCGGTCATCGCCTCGGCGGTCACCGAATTCGACCGCCTGCTGCACAGCATTGCTGGGGAAGACCTCGATGTGATGGATTGCCGCAACGGCGACGTACTGCGCTGCTACCGCGTCCCCATGCAACTGGCGCCGCTCGAGCAGTTTGACCTTGGCGACGTGAATTACGATCTGGTACCAGATAACGCTTACGCAGGATGATTTAACCCTCTGAGGTTTTTGCTACGTTACTTCGTAGCACTTCCAGTGGCGGCGCCGCCGGCGGTGAAAGTTCGCGAGACACGCCGTGAACCCATCCCTGGGGGCTCTGCAAAAACATCCTGTTTTTGAAGGTCTCGCGAACTTCCCCCACCGTCGACACCTTCACATCTGACTAAATTACCCCGAATCAACATTCGCTTACGAAGCACACCAGTTCAAATTGAAGCTGGAGTGCTGGGGTGTTGTATTTGGAAGCGTCGCAAACAGGGACGTTTGCGACGCAGCGTACAGGGATGTATTCACAGCGGTTCCAAATACAACACCCCAGTGCTCCAGCGCCACTGAGGGGCCGTAAGAAGAAATACCACCAAACTCAAACTAATCCACGTCTCTGCCACGCCCAGCACGTAGCAACTCAAACCACGTTTCTCGATCCAGTTCCATTTCCAGCGCGGCCAGAGCAGCAACCAGCCGCTTGGGATTACCACTTCCCAGTACCGGAAGCATTTGCGAGGGATGTTTCAGTAACCATGCCAGCGCCAACTGCATGGGCCCGTTTTCAGAATCCAGCCCGAAGGATTTACTCAAGCGAGCTAACCCCTGTTGTACCCGCATCGCATCTGCGTCGTCGCCACTGAACAGGCGTCCTCCGGCAAACGGTGACCAGGCCATGGGGATCACCTTGTGTTGCTGACAGTGATCCAGCTGGCCATCAAACATGGGCAGGGAATGTAGCAGGGAAACTTCGATCTGATTGGCAACCAACGGCGAAGACAGGCGGGACTGCAACAGGTCAAACTGGTGCGGGAGGAAATTGGAAACGCCCAGGTGTTTTACCTTGCCTTCCTGCACCAGGGTCTCAAGAACACCAGCCAGCGCGTCCGCATCCATCAACGGATCCGGGCGGTGCAGTAACAGCAGGTCCATCTGCTCAATACCCATGTCCCGCAGGCTGGTCTCCACCGCCGAGCGTACATGCGCCGCACCGGTATCGTAGTGATTGATCCGCGCACCAGACGCTTCGCCGGCAAGGCGGATGCTGCACTTACTGACAATTTCCATGCGCGCGCGCAACTGCGGTTTCAGCTTCAGGGCCTCGCCAAAAAACTGCTCGCAGCGGTAGTCGCCGTATATATCTGCAAGATCAAAGGTCGTCACCCCCAGGTCCAGCATCTGCTCGAACAGCGACAGACGTTCGGCGGGGGTGTAGCCCCAGTCGGTCAATCGCCACAGGCCAAAGGCAATACGCGAAAGCGACAGTTCGGGGACGAGAGGGGAAGTGATGCGCTGCATAAAAAAATCCGCTGGTTCAGACGATACCAGCGGATTCTCGCACGGCCGGGGAGTCCAGTGCTCCTCCCCCGCAGCAGGCTTACGGCAGATTCAGTGTCTCGGCAATATCGGCCCAGGACACCAGCTTGAAGTTCTGCGACTGGCTGGGCATGCGGTTGCGACCGTCCTGCACCACCAGCAGACCCTGCGGATACTGACTGCCCAGCGCCGCGCTGGACACTTCCAGGCCGTCGGTTTCCGAGCTGCCGTCCAGGCTCTTGTCCAGATTGATGTCTACCCTGAAGTGCCCCACAAACTGGCTGCCATCGCGACTGAACAGCGCATAGCTGTTGTTGCCCTGGCTCGATACCACCAGATAACTTTTGTCACCGGCGTGGTAGAAGCCCATGCCTTCCACATCCGCCGCCAGGCGTTCGCCGTCCACCGCCGCAATCAGCTGTGGCCCGGCTTCGCCGCCGAGGAAGGCGGCAATATCCAGACGCCAGATGCCGCCGTCTTCCTCGCCAAAGAACAGCAGCTGCATTTCGTCATCTACCACACAGCCTTCCACCTGGCTTTCCACCTCCAGGGTCGCCAGTTGCCGCAGGCTCCAGTCCACATTGCCGGCACCGGGCACAATCTGCAGCAGCTGCACCGCGCCCTCCTTGTCCGACACCCAGGCCATCAGGTCGGCCCCCTTGCGGTAGACGCACAGGCCATAGGGATCTTCCATGGCCAGATTCCGCAGGCCAAGGTACTCCACCTCACCGGCCGCGCTGATACCGAACAGGCTGACGCCGGGGTCCGTGCGGTTGGTGGCGGCGGCGATGGCGACAAACTTGCCGTGCTGCATCGGGCGCAGGTCCACATTGTTGACCCGGCCCACGGCGAAGTGCTCCAGCAGTTTGCCGTTCAGGTCATACACATTGAGACCGCTTTTCTTGTCCGTGCCGAGAATCAGACTCGCGGACGGATTGACCGGATTGACCCAGATCGCCGGGTCATCCGCGGCGTCGCCACCGGAGGTCACCGGTGCGGTCTGTGCGCTGGCACGCACCCGCGGGATTTCCAGCAGGCCGCGGAATGCCTGCAGCTCGGCGGCGGGCTCGGGCAGCGTCACCGCAAAGCGATGCACGCGGTCGCTCTCTTCTTCCAGTGCCAGCAGGGCGCCCTGCTGCACCGCAGCCGATACAGGCTTGATCTCGGCCAGAGCCTCGACAAAATGCGGCCCCTGCTCCGGTGCATGGATGTTAAATGCCAGAACCTTGTCGTCCGCGGTCAACCACAGGTTGCTGCTGCCGGCATCCAGCCATAAACCGCCAAAGCTTGCTCCAGGCAGCGCACTGGCGGCAACAAAGACTTCCCGCGCCTCATCCATTTCCGCATCGGCATTCAGACTCCAGATGCCCAGCGGTGGCTGGGCCACAAGCAACTTGCCGCTGCGATCGTCGACCACGCAGGACGAGACCTGCTCACCGAAATACAGTGGACGCACCTCGGTGAACTGCCACGCCTGCTCACGGGGGTGCACCACATACTCGTGGCCGAGGCCACTTTCATCGATGGCAAACAGATGAGTGCGGCCCGCCTGTCGGGAGAAGCACAGGGCCACCTGTGGCGCGCTGGTGGCCATGGCCGCCAGGTAACGAATACGCGGGCTGCCCTCTTCCAGGTCCAGCAGGCGCAATTGCAGCTCACCATTGTCTTCGTCGTAGACCGCAATCAGCCAGTTGTCCTGCGCCAGCTGCTGCAGGGCAAAACGCTCCACCGTGCCGCCGTCCAGCGCAAGCCGCTCGCGACCGCTGTCATCGACCAGAACCAGGCCGCGCTTCTCGCTGGCCAGCAGCAGATAATCGCCACCGCCCAACTGCAATGGCGCCAGCTGGCTGGAGACCACATCCTGCAACGCCAGTGCATTCTGCGGGGTGATGGGTTTGGGGGCAGCCGCCTGCTCGATCTGGGGGCCACAGGCGCTCATCAGCCCCACAAGGGACGACACCAGCGCGCCATACAAAAAAGTTTTATACGTCATAGTACGTTCGTTCTTTGACTGATCTGTTGTCACTCGGCCGGCACGCGGGAGCAAAAACCCGCCACCCGGGTCAGCAAAGTGGTACACCGATGACCAATGAATCCTCTTTAAAAAATAGCAGAAAGCCTGGGTTGCCACCGGCGCCAGGCCATCCGCTCCTACTTTTTTCCTGAATCGCTTGCGCGGCCGGCCCGCACTCAGAAGGACGAGTAAGTCACGCCCAGCACGTAGGCCGGGCCGTACGTTTCGTACTGGCCGTTGTAGCCGCGGCGGTTGGCGTAAAACGGCTCGTCGGTAAGGTTTACCCCGCTGAAGAACATTTGCATGCCATTTTCGAAACGGTATCTGGCGGAAAAATCCAGCTGCATGTGTGCGTCTTCGTACAGGTCAAACACGTCATCTTCCAGGTCTACCTCCAGCAGTCTCTCGCCCTTGTAGGCGGCGGACAGGCGCAGGCTCAGGGCGTCGCGCTCGTAGCCGACAACAACATTGGCCACCAGGTCCGCCTGGGACGGCAGGGAAATTTTGTTGCCGCGCCCGGCGTCTGCGCCCAGGCCCAGGTCCGCTTCCGAGTCCGTCATGGTGGCGTTGGCACGCAGCAGGAAGCCATTATCGAAACCGCGGGTCCAGGCCAGCTCGGCACCGCTCAGGGAGGCGTTGTCGCCGTTGATCGGCTGGAAAATTTCCGCCTCTTGCACCGCCAGGCTGCCCACATACTGGCGGTAGTCGGCGGTGCTGGCCACGTCTGCGGTCACCACAAAGTTTTCGATCTGCTTGTGGAAAGCACCCAGGGAGAGAATACCCAGGGCGTCGGTGTAGTACTCGAAGGACACATCGAAGTTGCGCGCTTCGTACGGATCCAGCGCCGGATTGCCCGCGGCCACCTCCAACTCTCCCTCGTCGTATTCAATTTCGGCGGCTGACGGATTCAGGTCGCCGAACGAAGGCCGGGACAGGGACTCGGTGTACGCCGCCCGCAGTACGATGTTGTCGCTGTAGTCGTACTTGACGTTCACGCTCGGGAACAGGTTGCGGTAGTCGCGCTGGTACGACACCGCTGAGACATACACGTCGTCGGCGATTTCTTCAGAACCCGGAATCGCTTCGCCCGACTCCGCCACGCGGTAGCCCGCAGCAGTGAAATCCGTGGCCTCGTAGCGCATACCGTAGGTCAGGTTAGTGCGGCCGAAATCAATGTCGTTCATCAGGTAGAGCGCGGAGATATCTTCGTGCATCACGTAATCGCGCGCCGAGTCCAGCGCGGTGCTGGTTTGGTCGATGTCGAAGCTGTCCAGATTGGCGTTGATAAAGGCATTCAGGGCGCCCTTGTTCACGCCCGGGCCGAAATCACCCAGGCCGTAGTCAATCCCGCCATTGGCAAAGTCGGCGAGGGTGAAGTCGCTGCCGAAGCCATCGTATACGGTGGCATTCAGGTCGCCGGTCTTTTCCCGACGACGCTCGTGCACACCAAATTTCAGTTCAGACGGGTAGCCCGCCACATCGATATCGCGGCGGAAGTCGATACGCACGCTGACCTCCTCGTCGTCGGTGAAGTTGTTTTCGACGACCAGTTCGTCCAGCGCATAGCTGGCGGCATCCATTGCGCGGGCATCGGCGGCAAACATCTTCGGGATCTTGCCCGCGCGGGTATAGCCCAGCTCTAGCCCCTCCTGCACGAATGTAGTGTCGCGACGATCAGGCTCGGTCTCTTCCGCGCGAGAGAAACCCAGTGCGTATTCCACACCCCAGCTTTCCAGGTCGTGGGAACCACCGGCCACTACCGACAGGACCTGCTGTTCCTCGAAGCGATCTTTCAACTCTTTTTCCAGCGCTGCGTCAGACCAGGTCACGCCGCTCGCAGAAATAGTGTCCGGGCTGTCGTTTTCCTCGTCCAGCTTGAAGGAATTGCGCTGGCGTTCTTCATCATCGGCAAAATCCGAGTACAGGGTGTGCAAATAGAGTTGGCTGCCATCGACAAGCTCCAGGTCGAAATTCGCTGCCAGCCCGGTGCGCTCGCGGGTTACGGTGTAGTCGCGCTGCTCGATCTCCGCAGCGGTGACACCGACGCTGCCATCAAGCGCCGTGTATTGCTCCCAAACACCGTCGGTTTCGATATTTTCGGAACCGAAGTTGCGCTGCTGATGGGACGCCGCAACGGCGACGCCCAGGGTGCGGCCAGCGAGCGAAAATTGGTTGGTGTAGGTAGCGGCAAGTTTCGGGCTGTTCTCACCCTGCAGTTCGCCGTAGCCGTTTTCCACGGTCACCTTGTAGGTCTGGCCGTCGTGATCCAGTCCATTAATGCTCTTGATCTCGATGGCGCCGCCGATGGAATCGGCGCTCATGTCCGGAGTCAGGGTCTTGAATACCTCCAGACTGGCCAACAGATCGGAAGGAATCACATCCAGGGCCACCGCGCGACTGTCGGTTTCCGGTGCCGGCAGGCTCACACCATTGATGGTGGCGGCATTCAGGTTGGGATCGATACCGCGCACGCCGACGAAGCGGCCCTCGCCCTGGTCGCGGGCAATAAACACACCGGGCATGCGCTGCAGGGCTTCGGTCACATTGGCGTCGGGCAATTCGCCGATGGCCTCGGAGGTTTGCACCGCCACCACTTTATTCGATGCCCGCTGGCGCTGGATATCACTGCGGGCATTGGCCGCCTGGGCCGTGACCTCGATGGTCTCTATCGCCTCGCGATGCTGTTCCGATGGCTGTTGTGCCGCGCTATTGACGCTGATGATTGCGGCGGCAAGCGGTGCCATCATTTTCAAGCTGAATCCTGACTTCATCATAAATCCCCGTTCCCTTTGAGTAGTGCTGTTTGAGTAGTGCTGTTTGAGCAGAGGTTTTGCTGGCAAACGCCATTGGCCGACCGATGGACCGCGGAGATAAATCAAACGCCACGCCCGACCTGTTTATGTGGACGCAGGCTAGTCTTGGGATATGAAGCTTGGGTTACGCTTTTTTTAAATTTGTCACATTGCCGCGCTAGGCTTGATGGGTAACGGCCTACCGCCAAACACCCGATGCAGGCCGCTTACAACAATGAATAATTGGTGAATGCTTATGACAGACCACAAACCATCCGATCGTTCACCACATTCGCCGCAATCGCCACAATCACCATGCAGCCCCGAACGACGCACCCTGTTCAAAGCAATCGGCGCAGTCACCGCGGCCACCGCCGGTGCCACGCTGTTGCCCGGCTGCACGCGGAAAACCGCGTCAGGCGCGCAAGAGAACCTGGGCTTCGCCGAAATACCACACCGCCTTGATTTCACCCACCATGTGCCGCAGGGCTACGTAGCCGACCGGGTATTGAGCTGGGGAGACCCGCTGGATGCATTTGGCGGAGATTTTATTCCGGAGAAATTGGACGCCCGGGAACAGGCACGTCGCTTTGGCTACAACAATGATTTCATTGCCTTTATGCCCCTGGCCGAAAATGCCGGACCCGGCGAGGGCGACAAGCACTGCCTGAGCCGCAACAGCGAGCGCGGCCTGTTGTGCGTCAATCACGAATACACCCAGCCGCACCTGATGTTCAGTGGCTACAGCGAAGACAGCGCCCATCGCGGCACTCGAGACGAGCATGTGGCCATCGAGCAACAGGCGTGTGGTCACACGGTTGTGGAAGTGGAAAAAACCGGGCACGGCTGGCAGCCGATACCGGGCAGCCCCTACAACCGTCGCCTGTCGCTCACCACGCCGATGACGATCGTCGGTCCCGCCGCCGGCGACCGCCGCCTGCAGACCGGTGCCGACCCCAGTGGCACACGGGTATTCGGTACTGTGGGTAACTGCGCCGGAGGCAAGACACCCTGGGGCACGGTGCTGATTGCGGAGGAAGGTTTTGGCGGCGCGTTTCAGGGGGATCCGGACAATGTGGCGGATGAAACCGAAGCCCGCAATCACCATGCCTTTGGCATTTCGCCCGGCAACCGCAACTGGGGCGATTTCGATCAGCGCTTCGACATCACCGTGGAGCCCAACGAACCCAACCGGTTTGGCTGGATGGTGGAATACGACCCTTACGACCCGCAATCCGAGCCACGCAAGCTCACCGCCCTCGGACGCTTCGAGCACGAGGGCTTCACCCTGGTGAGCAAGCCGGGACAGCCGGTTGTCGCCTACGGCGGCGACGACGATGAACACCAGTTTGTCTACCGCTTTGTATCGCACGATATTTACCGCCCGGGGAACAACCGGCACAACCGCACCCTGTTGCGCGAGGGCACCCTGTACGCCGCGCAGTTTTCCGAAGGCGGCAGCGGACGCTGGTTACCGCTGGTACACGGCCAGGGGCCGCTCACTGGAGAGAACGGATTTCACAATCAGGCAGACGTGCTGGTGGATGCCCGCCGCGCGGCTAAACTGCTGGGCGCGACGCCGATGGATCGTCCGGAGGATGTGGAAACCAATCCGGTCAATGACTGCACCTATGTGATGCTGACCAAAAACAAGCAGCGCAAACCGGAGGACGTCAACGCGGCCAATCCCCGCGCGCGCAATACCGCGGGCCACGTACTGGAAATCGTGCCGCCGGGTCGCAACGGCGCCCGCGATCATGTCAGTGACACCTTTCGCTGGAATACCTTTTTACTCGGTGGTAATCCCAATGCGGAAGACCCGGCGGAGCGCGGCGCTTACGGCCAGTCGCAGCGCGGCACGATTTCGCCCCACGGCTGGTTTGCCAACCCGGACAATGTAGCCTTCGACCAGCGCGGCAATATGTGGATTGCCACCGATGGCTGCGAGCGCTTCGGCTTTCACGACGGACTGTGGGCGATGGCCACCGAGGGAGAGCAGCGCGCGGCCCCCAAACACTTCTTTGGTTGCCCCGAAGGCGGAGAGCTGTGCGGCCCGGAATTCACCCCGGACGGCAACACCCTGTTTGTCTCGGTACAGCACCCGGCGGACGCAGACAACTCAACGTTTGACAGCCCGCTGCACCGTTGGCCGGACAACGACCCACGGCTGCCGCCACGGCCATCGGTATTGGCCATCCGTCGTACCGATGGCGGCGCCGTGGGTAGTTAAGTCGTTGGGCCGGATAGAAATGTCTTGCGGTAGTGGCTACCAGCCTCACCAGGACTTGAGCCATCGACGGACCGAATCTCTGCGCCACGCCAATAAAATAATCGCCACACCAAAGTAAACCGCGGGCTCTATCCAGCCGCTTTTCACCGACCACCAGAAATGCCAGCAGGCGAGCAGTACCACGATATACAGCAGCCCGTGCAACTTCTTCCAGTTGCGCCCCATTTTTTTGAGCAAGGCGGGAAATGAGGTGATTGCCAGAGCCAGCAGCATCAGCCAGGCGGAAAAACCCAGCAGTATATAAGTGCGCTTTACCAGCTCACCGCCGATCAGCGACCAGTCGAGACCGAGATCCAGCGCCAGCCAGGTAAGAAAATGCAGCGTGGCCCAGGCGAAGCACCAGAGCCCCAGTGGCCTACGCAGACGGTTTAGCTGGCCAAAGTGCAGCGACTTTGCCAGGGGAGAGACCAGCAGGGTAAGCAGCAGCAGACGGATGGCACCCATGCCGAGGTAATGAATCAGCTCCTTCACCGGGTCGCCGCCGAGGCGCCCCTGACTGATCGCCACGAACAGCCACAGCAGGGGCAGCAGCGCCCCGAGGTGCACGCCTATCTGTAAGGTGGTCGCCAGTGGTTTGCGCCAGCCGGCGCCCGGTACTGAGCGGGTCATCAGTAAAACTTTTTCAGGTTCATTCCCGAGTACAGGCCGGCGACCTCTTCACCGTAGCCATTGAATGGCAGGGTTGGCTGACGCTTCACCGAAAACAGACCGCCGGGGCCGATAAAGCGCTCGCTGGCCTGGGACCAGCGCGGGTGATCCACGGCGGGGTTTACATTGGCATAAAAGCCGTATTCCTGGGGCGCCAGCTTGTTCCAGCTGGTGGGCGGCATGCGCTCCACCAGCTTGATTTTGACGATGGACTTGATGCCCTTGAAGCCGTATTTCCACGGCACCACAAGACGAATGGGCGCGCCATTCTGGGGGGGCAGGGTTTTGCCATACAGCCCCACAGAAAGAATGGTCAGCGGATGCATCGCCTCGTCCATACGCAACCCCTCAACATAGGGATAATCCACGCCGCCCCCCACATAGCGATTGCGCTGGCCCGGCATTTGTTCCGGATCGTACAGGGTTTCAAATGCCACGTATTTGGCGCGGCTTGTGGGGGCGAACCGCTGCAGGAACTTGCCCAACTCAAACCCCACCCAAGGGATCACCATGGACCAGGCCTCGACACAGCGCATGCGATAGATGCGCTCTTCCAGCCCGATCTCATTCATCAGTTTCCATACGTCTACGGTGGCGGGCTTTTCAACCTCACCCTCGACGCGCAGGGTCCAGGGTTCTGTTTTCAGGTGCTGGCTGTTTTCCGCCGGGTCCGTTTTGCCGGTGCCAAACTCGTAAAAATTGTTGTAGGTAATTACCTTGGGTTCCGGCGTCAGGATCAGCTCCGGCGCCGGTTTGTCCGCGGTAAACGTCAACGGCTTGCGCGGTGCTGCCTGCCGGGACTCCCCGCCAAGCAGGTCCAGGGCGTGAGCGTGACGCGCCAGCAGCAGGCTGCCAATGCCGGCACCCAGCCCGGCCAGGACACGGCGACGGGAGACATACGCCGTTTCAGGGGTGATGTGCGCTTCGCGCAGCGTGTGCGACTTGGGTGACTTGATCAGCACGTGTTCTCTCCAGACGGGGGGTATAGCATTTATAGTCGCGGAAACCGGACCAGACTTACACTTGCTACGGCCGCGCGGTGTATTTGGTTTCGCGCATCGCACATCGTAAAGCCCACATCGCTGGATTATTCATGGCGAGGGCACGCGCGACGCTCGCCGGATACTAGCCCGGCAAGACGCTAACTGGCGGTTCTAAGAACCTTTCTAGATAGGTTCGTTCACGATTATTGCCAATTGTAATGGGGAACATTTTTCTTGGTGGGATCGGCATTCGCAGGCTAATGTTTTAACTCCACCGCCACTTCTTCGTGAAGCAGTGGTCCCTGGCCCAACACGGCCAACCCCCCAACTGGCCTAGTGAGGTAGCGAACATGCTTGAGACAATCATTGTCATTCTCGTCGTGCTCTGGCTGCTAGGGCTCGTGAGCTCTTACACCATGGGTGGCTTTCTGCACGTATTGCTGGTGATTGCGGTAATACTGCTGATTGTGCGCCTGGTACGGGGCCGCGGACCATAGCGATATGCCGCACCCCGGAACCCGGGGTACCCTGAAAAACGCCGGACTGCCGGCGTTTTTTTATGCGCGATCGGGAACCGGCAGGCGCGATCCAATCACGATGAGCGCAATGAAAAAGTGTTGTCAGGTCATAAAAAACTGCTGCAGCCCTACGAGCACATTGGTGGTTGCTACGGAAGCGAGAATCAGCCCCATAACCCGGCTGACGATACTGGCACCGGCGTCGCCAATCCAGCGGTGAATCCAGTTGGCAGTCAGCAATAGCGCCAAAACGATCCCCAGCACCGCGAGCATGGCGGTGGCGGTATTCACCTGGTGAATCGGATCAAACCGGTGGTTGTCGGTGAGCACCACCGCCGCCAGCATGGCGCCGGGGGAAGCGATCGACGGCACCGCCAAGGGAAAAATGGCGGTCTCATGCCCGCCGCGAATAATCTCCACCTCGTGCTCGGGTTTGCCTTCGCCAAAGATCATGGTGAGCGCGAACAGGAACAGCACAATCCCGCCCGCCACCTGGAAGGCAGAGAGCGGCACCCCGATGGCCTCGAGCAGATACTGCCCCGCCAGCAGGAACAGCATCAGAATCACGGTGGCAACGATCACCGCCAGAAATGCAATCTTGCGCCGCTGCCATTCGCTGTGGCGGCTGGTCACCGCAATGAACACCGGCAGGGTGCCCACCGGGTCAATCACCGCAAAGAAAAAGACAAAGCTACTGATCCAATCGTTCAATGGGTAACCTGTAAGCCCGTGCTAGTATCGGCAATATGCAAGGAGAGGAATCCACAAGAGTCTAGTGCATGACAAACCATTCCCCGACGGCCCGGCGTATCGCAAAAACAATTCTCAATGGCTTTGATGCCTATTTTGCCGATTTCCAGAACATTACCCTCGGTGCCAAGGCGCGCTTTGAAACCGCCGCCTGGGCAGCGGTGCGCGAAACCAACAAGGAGCGCATCGACCTGTACAAGGTCAAGGTCAACCAGGTGCTGAAGCTGGTGCACTCGGTGACCAGCAAGGATACGACCCAGCTGGAGCTGTGGGGGCAGGCCAAGGCCACCTACGCACAATTGATCGCCAACAACAATAATTACGAAATTGCCGAGACATTTTTCAATTCGGTGTTCTGCAGCCAGTTCCAGCACGCACATATTCACGATAGCCACATTTTTGTGAAGTCCTCTCGCGCACTGGACGACAAACCCCTGCGAGATTACAGCATCTACATCAGCTACAGCGGTCGCGATGGGCTGGCGGCGATGATCGAAGACATCCTCGCCGACTACAGCTTTTCCATCCCCTGGGAAGATATGGCGCGGGATGTAGCCAATATCTGCACAAGCCTCCGCGAAGGTCCACTGGCCGACAAACTGACCGAGGAAGACGACGAGCAGCGGCTGCGGGTGGATATGCTGGAATCGGTTTTTTATCGCAACAAGGCCGCCTACCTGGTGGGACGCCTTATGTTCGCCGGGGAGGTCATTCCGCTGATCCTGCCCTGCCTCAACAATGGCCGCGGCAACATTTTTGTGGATACGCTGATCCACGACAACGATTCCGCCAGCATCATTTTCAGTTTTACGCGCTCCTACTTTATGGTGGATGCGCCCATCCCTTCGCGGTTCGTGCGCTTCCTTTCCACCATCATGCCGCTGAAGGAAAAATCCGAGCTGTACAATTCCATCGGCTTCCACAAGCACGGCAAAACCGAGTTCTATCGCCATATTCTGGCGCACATGAAGGTGAGTAACGACAAATTCATCATTGCACCCGGGATCAAGGGCATGGTGATGAGCGTGTTTACCCTCCCCTCCTACCCGGTGGTATTCAAGGTCATCAAGGACAAGTTCGATAACCCCAAGACAGTCACCGAAGAAATCGTCCGGGAAAAGTACAAATTTGTATCCCGTGCCGACCGGGTTGGGCGCATGGCCGATACCCAGGAGTACACCAACTTCATTTTTTACCGCAACCGCTTCAGTGACGAGCTGTTGCACGAGCTACAGACGCTGGCGCCTTCCAAGCTCCACATGGATGACAAATGGGTCATCATCAAGCACCTGTATGTGGAGCGGCGCATGGAGCCCCTCAACCTGTATCTGGACCAGGCGGATGAGCAGCAGACCATCGATGCCATGGAAGAGTACGGCAACGCCATCAAACAGCTGGCCGCGGCGGATATCTTTCCCGGCGATATGCTGCTGAAGAACTTCGGCGTCACGCGCCACGGCCGCGTGGTGTTTTACGATTACGATGAACTCTGCCCGCTCACCGAATGCAATTTTCGCAAGATTCCCGAGCCCCGTACGGCAGAGCAGGAACTGGCCGACCGCCCCTGGTATACGGTAGCGGAGGCGGATGTCTTCCCGGAGGAGTTCCGCCTGTTTTTCTCCGGCAACCCGGTGGCCCGCAACGCCTTTGAAGCCCAGCACAGCGACCTTTACGACTACCGCTACTGGCAACGCCTGCAGGAACGGATTCGCGCAGGCCGCGTGGAGAGCACCTTCCCCTACCGCCGCAAGGTGCGTTTTCACCGCATTCCCATCAAACGCGGGCACACGCAAAGGCCGCCCGGGGGCAACGAGGGCGGCACGCCTGCTGCCGGCAGCTAATCACCGGCTATAGTTACAAGAGCGGTTTGGTACCGATGGAGGTAAGAAGTGCGGTATTTCGGCTGTGGCGCCCTGAGCGTCGTCGTGACGATGTGGAGCCTGTCCCTGAGTGGCTGCGGCTACCTGCCCAGTGAAATGGATGCAGGAGCCAAAACCAGCAAGTCACCAGAACCGGGGGCCGCCGCGGGTGTTGTTGTACACACCGCCAACTGCGAAACCCGCGCCAAGGGCTTCAAGCTGCTCAACTTTGACGACCTTTATACGGTCACCGGGGACCCCCGCGAGCCGTTCCGCCCCGCGCAGAACCTGCCGGATACATACGACGTGCAAGCCTACCTGTGGGGCTACGACAATTGCCTGCAAAAAGGCAACTGCCAGCACGGCGACCACTACTGGATGATCAAACGCGGGCCGGAAGACGATTTTTCCACCTGGGTGGTCACACCGCAGTTCCCCCGCATTACCATCGAATCCCGCTGCAAGGACCAGCTGAAAATCGGCAAGCGCTATCGGCTGTCCATCAAAAACGGCAAGCTGGTCGGGCTCAGCCGAAACTGAGCGCCTCACACGTCTGCTTTTTTCAGGTATCGGTAAATCGCATCCTGCGAACGCACGCTGCGCTTCGCTTTTGAATTGGCGATGCGGCTGTTGCTCTGGTCCGCATCCAGTACCCGCGCTTTCTGGTTGTCCTGCCACTGCAGCTCGAGAATATCCAGCACGGTTTTCCGGTGCGCTGCGCACAACAGAGGAAAAGTGACTTCCACCCGGTGGTCCAGGTTCCGGGTCATCAGGTCTGCCGATGACAGATACACCTGGGTATCCCCACCGTTGTGAAAGGCATAGACCCGCGCGTGCTCCAGGTATTTATCCACCAGGCTCAACACCTGGATGTTGTCAGACAGCCCCCGGGTCTGGCACAGCAGGGCGCACATACTGCGCACAATGATTCTCACACGCACCCCCGCCGCATCGGCGCGGTACAGGTGCTCGATCACCTCAGAATCCACCAGGTTATTGCACTTGATAATAATTTCCGCGGGCTCACCCGCTACGGCCGCGGTAATCTCCCGCTCGATACACGCCAGAATATTGGGCCGGTTGCTATGGGGCGACATCCACACGTGGTGATAGTCCGGCTGTAAATGTGGCTGCTTGATGAAATCGAATACCCGGTAGGCATCTTCACCCAGCTTGTCATCGCTCGTCAGCAGGCTGAAGTCGCAGTAAAAACGCGCGGTGCTCTCGTTAAAATTACCGGTGCCAAAGTGGCTGTAATAGCGATCGCGCCCGCCCTCTTCACGCAGGATAGAAATCAGCTTGCAGTGCACCTTCAGGCCCGGCACCCCATAAATGACCTCGACGCCCGCATCGCTCAATTCGTTGGACCAGTGAATGTTGGCCTGCTCATCAAACCGCGCCTGCAGTTCCACCACCGCCGTGACCTGCTTCTGGTTGCGCACCGCATTGACCAGCGCCGCTACCACGCGCGAATTCTGCGCAACCCGGTACAGGTTGATACGGATTTCCCGCACCCTGGGGTCGATGGCCGCAGACGCCAGTAACTTGGTGATGACACGGAAGTCGTGGTACGGGTAATAGCACAGCCTGTCGCCCTCACGCAGCCAGTCAAAAATGTTGGCACTATCCGGAAGTGTGGGCAGTGGTTTGATCTTGCGGTAGGTGTGCTGCCGACTGTCGGCCGGGAAACGCATGAAATCCTTGGAGTTGTGGTAGCGCCCCCCGGGCGTATAGCTGTCGTAGCGCCCCATTTTCAGCTTTTTCTTGATCAGCTGCAGCAGTACTTCCGGCATGGTGGAGTCGTAAACCAGGCGTACCGGCTCTGCCTGCCTGCGCTTCTTCAGGGACTTCGCCACCCGATCGACAATATTCTGGGTAACGTGCTCACCCAGCTCGAGCTCTGCATCCCGACTGATTTTGAACGTATAAGCGGCGGCCTTGTCGATCGGCAGCACATAGCGGAACACATCCACCAGACACGCGCGGATCACATTATCGAGGACGATATACACCTTCTCGCGGTGCTTGTCCCGATGCGGGATGGCCACGAAGCGCGGCAGGATATCCGTAGGCAACTCCAGTCCGGCAAAGCGCAGACTGCCGTCTTCCAGCTCCAGATAGATCCCGAAGTAAATACTCGCTTCATTCAGCAGCGGCATGGTATCCCGGTCATCGATGAAAAACGGCTCCAGCTCCGGCAACACCTCGCGGTGGAAATATTCCTCTACATAGGCGCGCTGATTGTCGGTAAGCTGGCGTTCGTTGATCACATGAATGTCGTTTCGGCCCAGGTCTTCCAGCACCTTGTTGTAGGCATTGCCAAAGCGCGCCTGCAGGCGCAGCACCTTTTCATTGATCTGCCCCAGCAGGTCGGAGAATTGGTCTTTCCTCTTGCTGCCCTTGGTGAACGTGGCCAGTCGGCGAACATCGGCCACCCGCACCCGGTAAAACTCATCGAGATTGTTGGAGAAGATGCCAAGAAAGCGTACCCGCTCAATAATGGGCACGCTGTCGTCTTCAACTTCCTGCAGGACACGGGCGTTGAAGGAGAGCCAGCTGAGCTCCTTGGGGTACAGGGGAATGTCGTTTGCCATACTCTCTACTGCATTCTCCATGGAAAGGGATTCCGCGCGATTCACGCCGTGGTGGCAGTTGCCTGCTGGCAGAGCATGTCGCCGCTTGCGAAGGCATCGGTGCTTTAGAAAGCCATAGGTGATGACTGCATAGTTTGCTACATTTTTGTTACGAGAATTTGACAACCATAACCATGACCGCCGATACCGAAGCCACGCACGAACGTTACGCCGCCCTCGACCTGGGTTCCAACAGTTTTCATCTGTTGCTGGCAGAATTTCGCGAGCAGCGCATGGTGCGCCTGCACACCGACCGCGCCATGGTGCGTCTCGCCGAAGGCCTTGATCGCGAGTGCAACCTGGCGCCGGCGGTGGCGGAGCGCGCGCTGGAAGCCCTGCGCCGTTTCGCGCCCGTGATCCAGGACCTGCCACTGGAAAACGTGCGGGCGGTGGGCACCAATACGCTGCGGGCTGCGAGTTCCCGGGCGGACGGGTTTCTGGAAGCCGCCGAGTCCATCCTGGGCGCCCCCATCGAAATCATCTCGGGTATCGAAGAAGCGCGGCTGATCTATTCCGGGGTCATGGCCGCGGCAGAGGGCGCCCCCCAGCTGCGCTGTGTGGTGGATATTGGCGGCGGCTCGACGGAACTGGTGCGCGGGGTGGAACATCCCCGCCAGCTGCACAGCGTGAACATGGGCTGCGTAGGCTTCAACCGACGCTTTTTCGACAGCGGAAAAATCGATGCGGGCAAGCGCAACAATTTTATCCGCGCGCGCCGCGCCGCGCAGGCGGAGCTGCAGGAGCTACGGCATATGGCCGACGATGCCCTGGTTATGGGCGCCTCTGGCACGGTCAAATCCGTAGCGCGGGTACTGAATGACGGCGAGCTACTGCCCATTCAGCGCGACGCGCTCGATCGACTCGCGGACAAGGTGGCGAGCTGTAAAACCGTCGACGCCATCGGCCTGCCCCATCTCAACCCGGAAAGACGCCCGGTGTTTGCCGCCGGGCTGGCAATTCTGCACGGCATTTTTCGCGAGCTGGATATCCAGCAGATGCAGGTTTCGCCTTACGCCATCCGCGAGGGCATTGTGCATGACCTGGCGGGTCGCGCCGCCGGTGGCGATCGTCGCGCCGATACGGTGCTGGCCCTGATGGAGCACGGTGCCGTCGATCCCGAACAGGCCAGGCGGGTCGCCAATACGGCGTTGCAATTTCTCGGCCAGTTAAACCCCTATGCCCCGGTTTCCCAGCGGCGCCTGCTGCGCTGGGCCGCCGACCTGCACGAACTCGGCCTGGCGCTGTCCCACAGCAGCTTCCGCAAGCTCGGCGCCTACATGATCGAGCATGCGGACATGGCCGGGTTCAGTAAAAGCGAACAGGAAAACCTGGCGTACCTGGTGCGCAACCAGCGCGGCGACATCAAAGAAGTCAAAGAGCACTACGGTTTCCACCCCGGAACAGAGCTGCTACTGTGCCTGCGTCTGGCCTGTATCGTGCACCGGGACCATGTAGACCGCAGCATCGAAGGCCTTAGCCTGTCGGCAGACGGCCCCGGCTATCGCCTGCACGTTCCCGAAGACTGGATGTATCAGTATCCCGCCATCGAGGACCTGCTGGAGCTGGAGGTGGAATGCTGGGAAGACAAACAAATCAAACTGACGGTAAAACAGACTTAGGCGACCCGTGAGCAAAACCGACCCCAGCGCAACTTACCCCGATGCACTTTCCCTCAATGCACGCTCCCTCGACAAAGTGCACCTGCAGCACCGCTTCGCCGACCTGGGTGCGGTCTTCGGCACCCCCACCGCGCCCACCCCGCTGCGCGCGCCGCACACCATCCACGTGAACCCGTCGGTACTGGCACTGCTGGGCATCGACCCGCGCGAGGCAGACAGTGCCCAGTGGGCGCAGCTCGCCAGTGGCGCGCAACTATTTGCGGGCAGCGCCCCCTTCGCCATGAAATATACCGGTCACCAGTTCGGCGGCTATAACCCCGACCTCGGCGACGGCCGTGCACTTTTGCTCGGGGAAATCGAGTATCACGGCAAGCACTGGGACCTGCACCTGAAAGGCGCCGGTAAAACGCCCTACTCCCGCTTCGGCGATGGCCGCGCCGTATTGCGCTCCACCATTCGCGAGTATCTGGCCGGCGAGGCGTTAACCGCGCTCGGGATCCGCAGTACCCGTGCGCTGTGCATCGTAGGCAGTGACGAACCTGTGGCCCGGGAAACCATGGAGACCGGCGCCGCACTGATTCGCGTCGCCCGCACCCATATCCGCTTCGGCCATTTTGAATACCTGTTCTACACGCGCCAGCTGGAAGCCCAGAAGCAGCTGGTGCAGTTCGTCTGCGCACAGTTTTTGCCGGAGGTGAGTGACCAGCCCACGGCGGCGCAGGCCGAGGCCCTGTTGCGCTTCACCGTAAAGCGCAGCGCCGAGCTGGCCGCGGGCTGGCAATCGGTGGGCTTCGCCCACGGCGTACTGAACACCGACAATATGTCGATCATCGGTGATACGTTTGACTTCGGCCCCTACGGATTCCTCGACGACTACGAGCCGGGCTTCATCTGCAACCATTCAGATCACACCGGGCGTTACGCATTTGATGCGCAGCCCGGCGTGGTGCTGTGGAACCTGAACGCGCTGGCGCACGCGTTTTCCTCTCTGCTGGACACCGAGACACTGAAAGATTGCCTCGGCGAGTACCAGCCTCTGCTGATCACACACTATGCGAACTTGATGCGCGCGAAGCTGGGCCTGGCAATACACGACGAAAACGACCAGCAACTGTGCGCCGATCTGCTGCAGTTACTGGAGCAGGGACAGGCAGACTATTCGCTGTTTTTTCGCGCGCTGAGCCGCTATACCGGCGAGCGGCCGGCCGACGCACTGGCGGCACTGGTGGCTCCGGCACAACACCAGGCCCTGTCCGACTGGCTGCACCATTACGACCAGCGGCTGCAGAAAGAAACCCGGCCCGCCGAAGCGCGCCGGCACGCCATGCTGGGCACCAACCCCAAGTTCATCCTGCGCAACTATCTTGCGCAACGCGTGATTGAGGCAGCGCAGGCCGGCGACTACCAGCCCCTGGCCACCTTCTTTACGCTATTGCAGTCCCCATTCGAGGAACATCCCGGGTTTGATGACTGGGCTGCCGCACCGGCGGAATCCGGCAAGCACCTGCCGATCAGCTGCTCCTCGTGAGACCGGCGCCGGCCTGACGGTACAGGAACCGCTGGCGGTATATTTTCCTGCGCGGTGGTTTCGGCGAATTCCCGCGGCCTTTTCTTGCTGCACCATGACCCCAAGCATCTACACTAGAATGGAAGCCTCAGGGCAGAAATAGACCGAATATGGTGTTATGGTCACACCTTATTCTAGCGATGGACCTCTTATGAAAACTCTACTGCTTGCCATTACTGCATTACTCGTTTCTACCCAACTCGCCTTCGCTGATGTGGTCGGACGCTGGACGACCATCGACGACGAAACCGGACAGAAAAAGTCCATCGTCGAGATTTACGAACAGGGTGGCAAATACTACGGTCGCGTGGTCGACCTGCTGATGAAGCCGGACGACACCGTGTGTGACGCCTGCCCCGGCGATCGCAAGGGCAAACAGATTGTGGGTATGAACATCATCACCAACATGGTGAAAAAGGGCGACGTTTACGAGGGCGGCCAGATCCTCGATCCGGCCAAGGGCAAGGTGTACGACTGTAAAATGTGGGAGGAAGGCGGCAACCTGAAAGTCCGCGGCTACCTCGGCTTTTTCTACCGCACCCAGACCTGGTATCCGGCCAAGTAATCGATTCCGAGCCAGGCTCAGAAAATAAAAAAAGAGGGCAATATGCCCTCTTTTTTTATTACTGCGAGTGAGTGCGAAATTTTACTTCCGCTCCACCTCCACCCGGTCTACCTTCTGGAAACCGCGCGGCAATTTATTGCCACGCCGTCCACGCTCTCCCTGATAGTGCTCCAGCTCGGCAATCTTGATCTTGGTGTGGCGTTTGCCCGCATGAATCAGAAGCTGGTCTTTACCCTCCAGTACCGCAACCCCGACCACGATTTCCTCGCGGCTGGCAGCGCGGGCGGCGGGGATATTGATGATCTTGTTGCCCTTGCCCTTGGACAGCTCCGGCAATTCCGCTACCGGGAATACCAGCATGCGCCCCTCACTGGTAACCGCCGCGAGCAACGCATTTTCCGGATCTTCAATTTCCTGCGGCGGCAGTACGCGAGCGTTTTTCGGCAGGCTCAGCATGGCCTTGCCCGCCTTGTTGCGCGATTGCAGGTCGGCGTATTTGGCAATAAACCCGTAGCCGGCATCGGACGCCAGCAGCACTTTCTGTTCGTCGCCGCCCATCAGCAGGCCTTCAAAGGTCGCCCCTGACGGCGGGTTGATACGCCCGGACAGCGGCTCACCCTGACCCCGCGCCGACGGCAGGGTATGCGCGGCGATGGCGTAACTGCGCCCGGTGCTGTCGAGCAACAGCGCCGGCTGGTTGCTCTTGCCGCGGGCGGCATACTTGAAGCCGTCGCCGGCCTTATAGCTGAGGGATTCGGGGTCGATTTCGTGACCCTTGGCCTGGCGGATCCAGCCCTTGGCCGACAGTACCACGGTGATCGGATCGCTGGACAGCAGCTCGGTTTCACTGAAAGCGCGGGCTTCCTCACGCTCGACAATCGGCGAGCGGCGTTCATCCCCGAACTCGTCCGCGGCCGCCAGCAGCTCTTTTTTAATCAGGGTCTTGAGGCGACGGGCACTTTCCAGGGTCTTGGTGAGCATGTCGCGCTCTTTTTCCAGTTCCGCCTGCTCGCCGCGAATTTTCATTTCTTCGAGGCGCGCCAACTGGCGCAACTTGGTGTCGAGCACATATTCCGCCTGCACTTCCGACAGCTCAAAGCGGCGCATCAGCTCCTGCTTGGGCTCGTCATGGGTGCGGATGATCTCGATCACTTCATCAATGTTCAGGAACGCGATCAGCAAACCATCCAACAGGTGCAGGCGGCGCTCGACCTTGTCGAGCCGGAACTGCAGGCGCCGCCGTGTGGTGACGGTACGGAAGCTCAGCCACTCGGCGATGATCTTGTCCAGGGACTTCACCTGCGGGCGGCCGTCGATGCCAATCATGTTCAAGTTGACCCGGTAGCTCTTTTCCAGGTCCGTGGTGGCGAACAGGTGGTTCATCACCTGCTCCAGATCGACCCGGTTGGACTTGGGCACAATCACCAGGCGGGTGGGGTTTTCGTGATCCGACTCATCGCGCAGGTCGCTGACCATCGGCAGCTTCTTGGCCTGCATCTGTGCAGCAATCTGCTCCAGCACCTTGGAACCGCTGGCCTGATAAGGCAGCGCGGTGATGATGATGTCCCCGTCCTCTTTGCTCCACACCGCACGCATTCTCACCGAGCCTTTGCCGGTCTCGTAAATTTTTTGCAGATCGGCGCGGGGCGAAATGATTTCCGCCTCGGTGGGCATATCCGGGCCCTGGATAAACTCGCACAGCTCGCTCACGGTGGCCTTGGGGTTTTCCAGCATGTGCACGGTGGCATCCACCACCTCACGCAGATTGTGCGGGGGAATGTCGGTGGCCATGCCCACGGCAATGCCGGTGGTGCCATTCAGCAGGATATTGGGCACCCGCGCCGGCAGCACGGCCGGCTCATCCATGGTGCCGTCGAAGTTCGCCTGCCAGTCCACGGTACCCTGACCCAGCTCCGACAGCAGCACCTCGGAGTATTTACCCATGCGAGATTCGGTGTAACGCATGGCGGCAAAAGATTTCGGGTCGTCCGGCGAACCCCAGTTGCCCTGGCCGTCTACCAGCGGGTAGCGGTAGCTGAACGGCTGTGCCATCAGCACCATGGCTTCGTACACGGCGCTGTCGCCGTGCGGGTGGTACTTACCGATCACGTCGCCCACGGTGCGCGCAGACTTCTTGTACTTGGCGGTATTCTTCAGCCCCAGCTCGCTCATGGCGTAGACAATGCGGCGCTGTACCGGCTTGAGGCCGTCGCCAATATTGGGCAGGGCGCGGTCGAGAATCACGTACATGGAGTAGTCCAGGTACGCCTTCTCGGTATACTCCGCCAGGTGCTGGCGTTCGGATGCGTCAAAGACGGAGGGCTCGGTCATACTGCGAGAGTCTCGTTATTCTGTTCGAAATGAAGGTAGAAGTTGGGGGGGATTATGGCGGACAGACGCCAGTGGTTCAAAGACCCCCGTCCACTACCCGTGCATTTCACCCCATACCTGCGGCAATCGCGGATTGCGGTGGCGGTACCATTGCTGCTAAAAACAGCGTTCCCCCACCCCGTGTATGGCCCGTGGCCCACGGCTTTCAAACGGATCCAGGCAACCCAACTTGAACACTGCAAACTCGCTGGACATTGCACAACTGGCTATTGGCGACCTCAAACCGGTCGACCTAACAATTGCACCCGGCGAAATCGTCTGCTTGTCGGGCACCTCCGGTATCGGCAAAAGCCGACTGCTGCGCGCCATCACGGACATGGAGCTGCATAGTGGCGAGGTGCATCTGGGAAACCAGGCGCGCGCAGCCATGCCCGCGCACCGCTGGCGCCAGGCGGTGATGATGGTGCCGGCAGACAGTGCCTGGTGGGGAGAAACGGTCGGGGAACATTTTCCGGAGGGTACCACCGTGCCCGACGCCCTTGGTTTAGCGGAAGAGTGCATGATGTGGCCGGTGTCCCGGCTGTCTTCCGGGGAAAAGCAGCGCTTGGCGCTGCTGCGCGCCCTCGCCCGAGACCCGTGCGCCCTGCTGCTGGACGAGCCCACCGCAAACCTCGACGAAGACACCACCGAACAGGTGGAGCACTGGTTGCAGGAGGAAATCCAAAACCGGCAACTACCGGTGCTGTGGGTCGCCCATGCCCGCGCACAGATTACACGTGTGGCGCAGCGGCATTTCCACCTCGATGACGAAGGCAGTATGGAGGAGCGCACAGTATGAATGTCATCGATCTGAGCTGGTGGCAGCTGGGTATTGCCGCCGGCCTGGTAGTGGCACTCGCGGTATGCACCTGGCTGGCACAACTCAACATCGGTAAATCACTACTGATTGCGGCCGCGCGTACCGCCATTCAACTGGCGCTGATCGGCCTGGTGCTGGAGACGCTGTTTACCGCGGGCAGCCTGGGGTGGGTGGCGCTGATGGGGATTGCCATGTTGCTGCTGGCCGGCCGCGAAGTGGTGGCCCGGCAGAATCATCCCCTGCGCGGGGGCTGGAGTTTCGGCATCGGCACCCTGTCCATGTTCATTTCCGCGTTTGCGGTTACCGTGCTGACGCTGGTGGTCATCATCGGCCCCGAGCCCTGGTACACCCCGCAGTACGCCATTCCCCTGCTGGGGATGCTACTGGGCAACACCATGACCGGTGTCGCCCTGGGGCTGGAACGATTGACGGAGGGCGCGCGGCGCGGGCGCGGTGAAATCGAAAACCGCCTGATGCTGGGGGAAACCTGGCACCAGGCCAGCGGTCAATTGCGCCGCGACGCCATGCGTGCCGGTCTCATGCCCACCATCAACGCCATGGCGGCGGCGGGTATCGTGTCGCTACCGGGCATGATGACCGGCCAGATTCTTGCCGGCAGCTCGCCGGCTCTGGCGGTGAAGTACCAGATACTCATCATGTTCACCATCGCCGCCGGCACCGGCTTCGGCACCTTCGCGGCAGTGGCACTGTGCGCGCGGCGCCTGTTCGACCGGCGCGAGAGGCTGCGGCTGGACCGCCTGGCCAGCTAGCCGCGAGGCGCGCTGGCGCTGCTGACGCACAGGCGGAGATCACTCCAGGTGGTTTTTCCGCACCTCATTGATCAGCCCACCCGCAAGCACTGTGGCAACCTCTTCCTCACTCATATTGTGCGTGACTTCCAGTGTGTTGCCGTCGGCCAGCTGCACCTTCACCGACTTACCCTTGCGCAGCTGCCCCGGCAGATCCTCAAAGGCCAGGGTGTCGTCCTGGTTCAGGCGCGCAAGATCCTCAGGTGTTTTGAACAGCAGCGGCACCACGCCGAAGTTGATCAGGTTGCGGCGGTGGATACGCGCCATGGAAACCGCGATCACCGCGCGCACACGGAGGTAGCGCGGTGCGATTGCCGCGTGTTCGCGGCTGGAGCCCTGCCCGTAGTTTTCCCCACCGATCACAAAGCAGTCGCCGTCGAGCTTTTTCGCGCGGTCGTAAAAGGATTCGTCAACGCGGGAAAAGGTGTAATGGCTGATGGCGGGAATGTTTGAGCGCAGCGGCAGGATATCGGTACCGGCTGGCAGAATTTCATCGGTGGAAACATTGTCCCCCACCTTGAGCAGAATGGGGCCACTCAGGGCATCCGGTAGCGCTTCGAAATCCGGCAATGGTTGAATGTTCGGGCCTTTCTCCAGTTCTACGGGTATTTCGTTGCTGGTATCCCGCGGTGCGAGCATCAGCGGGCGCATGTCGTTGAGAGTGTCCGGCTCGGCGAACGCCGGGTAGTCCATATCCATATCGCGGGGGTCGGTAATCACCCCCGTCAGGGCACTGGCGGTGGCCGTTTCCGGGCTGCACAGGTAAACCTGATCTTCCTTGGTGCCAGAGCGCCCGGGGAAATTGCGCGGCACCGTGCGCAGGCTGATACGGCCACTGGCGGGTGCCTGGCCCATGCCGATACAGCCGTTACAGCCGGTCTGGTGCAGACGCGCACCCGCCTGCAACAGGCGGTTGAGATCACCGGTACGACTCAGCTCTTCCAGCAACTGGCGGCTGGTGGGATTGATATCCAGTGAAATTTCTTCGGGAATATTTTTCCCGGCCACCATTTTTGCCGGCACTACAAAATCCCGCAGGCCGGGGTTGGCGCTGGAGCCGATATAGCTCTGGTAAATCGGCTTGCCCGCCACCTCGCGCACGGTCACCACATTGCCCGGGCTGGATGGGCAGGCAATCATGGGCTCCAGCGCAGAAAGGTCTATCTGCTCGCGGTGATCGTAGTCGGCGCCCTCCTCGGCTTTTTGTTCCACGAAGTCATCCTCGCGCCCCTGCTGGCGGAGAAACGCGCGAAGCATGTCATCCGCGGGGAACACGCTGGCGGTCGCGCCCATTTCCTGCCCCATATTGGCGATGACGTGACGATCCATGGCCGTCAGATTGTCGAGCCCCGGGCCGTAGTATTCGAACACCTTGTTCACACCGCCTTTCACATCGTAACGCCGCAGCATTTCCAGGATCACATCCTTGGCGCTCACCCACGGGGGCAGCTTGCCGCTGACCTCGACGCCGACCACCTCTGGCATGGTCAGGGAATACGGCAGGCCGGCCATCGCCAGCGCCACCTGTAATCCGCCCGCCCCCATGGCGAGCATGCCCATGGCCCCACCGGCACAGGTATGGCTGTCGGAACCCAGCAGTGTCTTGCCCGGCACACCAAAGCAGGCCATGTGCACCGCATGGCTGATGCCGTTGCCCGGCCGCGAGAACCAGAGCCCCCACTTGCGGCAGGCGCTGCGCAAAAACAGGTGGTCGTCTGCATTTTTGAAATCCGCCTGAATCAGGTTGTGATCCACATACTGTGCGGAGAGTTCGGTCTTGACCCGCGGCAAGCCCAGCGCCTCAAACTCGAGCATCACCATAGTGCCGGTGGCGTCCTGGCACAGGGTCTGGTCAATTTTGAGCTTTACCGCTTCGCCGGGCTTCATGGTGCCACTGACCAGGTGCTGCTCGATGAGTTGCCGGGTGAGGTTCTTTGCCATGACGTCGCTCCTGTATTCCATGAGTGGCCCAGCACATCCGATTGTTTCCACGTTGAGTGGGCATGCACTCAGTTGGAAAACTCGACATACGGGGCATCGTTATCCGTTCCAATATAGTCGGGGGCACATTGAATGAAGTCTTCCTGATCCAGCCCGGCCTCAATCAGGTACTTCTGCACGGCGCGGCTGCGTCGGTTGGAAAGCCGCGACAGTTCTTCGCGCATACCCCGCGGGGGGTCTTTGTAAAAATTCTCACGCGCCTCGCCTGCGCCGCGCATGGCACTGGCCTCATGGGGGAACAGGATTTCGAGATCTGGCGCCGTTGCCACAGCACAGATTCCAGGGCGTGCTTTCGGGTTGTCGCGCATTTTTTCCAGCATGCCGTTGAGCTGCGCTTTGGCCGTCTCACTCAGGGTATCGCTTCCCGGGGTAAACTCAAGGTCAGAAAATTCGACGGCGCGGAAACGCGCCCATGCGAGTTTCGCCAGGCTGTAGAAACCGACCGGAGTAAAATAAGCAAACAACGCCTCCAGGATGGCCCGCTGCAACAGGTCACTGAAGATAAAGCTGAAAGAGAACTTGGGATCGTACAAGTCGCCGGTGACCGGCATATCAAAACGCACGTCGCCGTCACCGTCCTTCATCAGTGCCAGTGCCAGGCCCAGGGGAATCAGGCTTTTCTTGACGGCGAGATGGTCAGCGTCACGCACCCGCCGCACCTTGATCTTTTGCAGATCCATTTTCGCCAGTGCATTGACCGCGTTGTCGTCCACCGCAATGTTGACCACCGCATCCAGCTGCCCCTGCAGAATCTTGTAGCCCAGCAAACCAGCCATATACGGGGTCGCCGGAATCAGGTTGGCGCCCTCCACATAGCCCAGCACACCCGCATCCCAACGTTTGTCTTCCAACAGATTGATCTGGCCCGCGAGGTGCATTTCACTGAAGCCGCCGGGGCTTGCATTGAACACAATCAGTGCTGGCGGGTCTTCGTGATAATTGCTCGCCCCCTGCAATAACAGGTTGATCTGGCGTACCGGAAGGTGGGCGTGATACTCATGGGTATTATCCAGCCAGAGAAAATGCCCGCGGTCTACGTACAGCTGGCGCACCCGGTAGCGAAAGCGGTTCGCGTTTCGGGCCCTATCGGCGCGCTGATACCGGAAACGCTGCAGGTCTGGGCCCTGGTCGCGAAAACGCTCCCAGGCACCCAGCCTCCCCTCGCGACCGCGCGCCAGAATACTGCGCGGCCGAATCACGTCGACGGTGTCGATCTGCAGCATTTTATCCGCCGGGAAATACTCGAACTGGCTCACCCTCAGCGACTCAATCTCCGTATTCCACTGATGATTGACGTATTCCTGGGCGCGCACATCGCGGCGCAACAGGCGGCTGTCGGCGATTTCCAGAAACAGCATGCGCACAAGGGACTTGGCCACCGTCAGCTCGCGCATTTCGATATAGGCGGTTTCCAGCAGCTGGTCACCATCCATATCGATCACCATCAAACCCTCAAGCTGCGCCAGCGGTAAATCCAGCCGACGCTGTTCGAAGCTGAACTTTCCGGAGGTGCGCGCGCTGTCCAGGTGGACGCAGTTGCGTACCCCGCGGATATACCCCTGCGGAATACAGCTGCTGACGTTTTCCAGTTGCAGATTTTTCCCTTCCAGTGCCTGCTGCCCAAAGCCCAGCACGTCCGCCTGCAGCGCAGCCACATGCAGTAGCTCGGAAGGTAAACCCTGGGGAAAATCCCGTTGCGTCACCCGCAAGCCATCGACCTTGATATCGCGAAACTGGCGCTGGGCCAGGCCACTGCGCAGATCCCCCAGCTGCACCCGGTGTTCGCTGCCGACGGTGATCTTGCCCACCTCGTAACAGGGCGCGAGCGGCTTTTCCCCAAACCGAAAAGCACTGAAGCAACCGCTGAGCCCGGTGACCTCGCCGCGGTTCAGCGCCAGTGTGTCGCGCGAGAGTGCCAACCCGTTGAGTCCCAGATGGGTAAAACCCAGCCGCTTGCGCTGCCCCTGGTGGAACGCAAAGTCTTCCATGGCGATGCGCCCCGAAGCCCGCAGCGCGTCCTCGATCGCCAGCTGCTGTTTGCCATCAATCCGCAGTGCAGCGAAGGAAAAACACAGGGGTTCTTTACCTACCGCCGCGCGGTCGCGACGTTGCTCCGGCAAGCAGCCGGCGAAGTCGCGCGCAAAGAGGTCCTCCACCTGCACCCGAGCGCCACCGGACCAGCGCATGGATTGCCACTCCAGGTAATTCAGCTTCAACGGGGTGCCCGCCACGGGCGACAGTTGCAGTTTGGAGGCCTGCAAGGGGCCCAGTGCGAGCCGTTCTATCTCACCGTCGTTGAAGTGATCGCCACTGCCGAGGCTCACAAGATTGTCACCGCGCAATTGCACGCGGCCGGTGGAAAGGCAACCGCGCCAGCGCGCGCTGCTGTCGGCACGTATGGCCGCAGCTCCCAGCCAGTCCTTGAGGCCGCACCCATCCGCGCTCTGCAGTCGCAGGTTATGCAGATTCAGCGCCAGCGGATGCCCCGGGTCCGCCACCTGAACCATGCCGACTTTTTCCACACTCAATGCCCCCAGTTGCAACTGTGCGGGGTCGTCGAGACGGTGGTGCAGGGTCAGGTTGGCCACGGACAGGCCGCCGTTTGCCGAGCTGAGCTGGCGTCCGCGTACACAGCGAGGCAGCATCCGGTCGCCGCCCTCGCCCAGGGGCAGGCACAGGTCAATCGCCTCCGCGGTGAGCACCTGGATTTTCCAGTCGGTGCGCGCACCGGGTGTACGCGGCAGTTTTGCCGCCAGCTCGAGCCCCGACAGTTTGCGAACATCCAGGGTGGTGTCCTGCGCGCTGCCGCTCAGGGAAAAGGCATCGACGGACAGTTCGTTGATATTGGCGTTGAATTGATGGCGCCCGTAATCCACGGCGAATTGCGTGCCGGTGCGCAGGGTTTTTGCCGCGACGCAACGGCCCTCGGCGAGACAGAAACTGGCGTTGTCCAGTGCGGCGCCGGGGAGATCGAGGCGCAGGCGGGCAGGGTGCGATTGCAAACGGAAATCGGCACTTGGCAATTGCAGCTGTGACAACGTCAGCAGCGGCTGCTGATTTGCACTGTGTACATCCGCGCGCTCCAGGCTCAGATCGGCGGCAGCAAACAGCACCCGCAGTTGCGATGCGCGGCGGTCACGCTCGCCGCCGGTATCCTCATCACCCCCATCACCCGCGCCCCACTGGCGGGCCACGGCCAGCTGCAGTGGCTTGTTCTGCTGCAGATTGTGTACCGCAAAACACGCCGGCCGCCGTTGGTTACCCCCGCCGCCGGTGGCGGCCCGCCACGAAACCGGCAGGCAACCATCGAGCGCGGCCAGTGACAGGGCGTCGAGCTCCAGTTCCAGGGTGCGCACAGCGACCGCACGGCCGATTGGCTTGCCCGCCAAATGGCCGGATCCCGACGACGAACGCCCAGCGTCGCGCAGCGCGCCTTGTGTCTGCGCGCCCTCCGGCAGGCGGCCTTTTTCCACGCCTTCGTCCTGCGCATCGTCCACTGGGGCTTGTTCGGCAAACCAGCCAAACGCGTCACCGCTGGCGACATACTCGCCCGGCGCCAATGTCTGACGGCGCAGGCGGAACAGCCCGTTGCCGGTGCTCAGTTTCTGCAACACCAATCCGGTCTGCGCCTTGGGGTCCCGGCTCAGGTGATCGGAGAGCAGCAGGGAATCCACCGCCAGTTTGCCGAGCACCAGCGAGGGCTGCGGTTTGCCCGTAAACACAAAGTCGCCCTCTGACCGCAGCCGCTGCAGATGGCCGCACAGCGGCGACAGGCGTTGCGACAACCAGCCATCGGGCACACATCCCTGCAGTGTCTGCAGGTGAAGATCTTCCAGCAGGTAGCGCTGCGCACGGGGCGACAATTCCATCCGGCGCCAATCGAGATCGGCGAGCAACAGCTGGTTTTCCACATCGTCGGGCGCAGCATCGGCGGGCCACAGCTTGAGCTTCTTCAGGGAAAATGGTCCGCTCTCCACGGCCCAGGATTGTGCCGGCTGATTTTCCCGAGGAACTTCGCGGGCGAACTGGAGATTTACGCTTTCTGGGATTTGCCATTGATTGAGCTGCACACAATGGTCCACGCGCCCCCAGAGCTGCGCGGGAATACAGCCGGAGGCGCCGTCCAGCGACAGGTTTTCAATCGCCAGGCGACGCCGGTCGTTGCGGTACTGGAGGCTTGCCAGGCGCAGATTATTCGCGGTGAAAGGGTTTGCTGGTGGCCTCGGTGCGTCGAGGTCCACCACAGTGCCCTGGGTCAGGCTCGCCTCCGCCAGGTCTGCGCGAAACCCGTCCTGCCAGGCAAAGGTTGTCGGCTGGGGTAGCCGCAGGCTGCCCGCGCGAATGCAGTAGTGGTGGCGGCCAGATTGGGAGGTCCCGGTGCGCAGGCGATTGGGGCACCAGGAAAAACCGCTGGCCCCGGCGCTCTGCCACTGCAGGGATTTGGCATCCCGCACAAAGTCAAAGTCATTGATGGCAATGGTTTCCGCGTGCCAATTCGGATGACGTCGGTTCTGATAGCGCAGCCGCACTTCCTGTCCGTTGATCCGGTACCAGGCCACCTCCGACTGCTTGCCAAATGAAAAGCTCGCCGGCCCGCGCACCTGTAGACGTCGCGTGGTGCCACAGTGGCTGGTCACGCGGCGCAGGCCTGGTATCGCTTCGGCCCAGCGCTCAGATAGACAGGCGGCAAATTTCCGCGTGGTGGCCTCCGACAGGCTCAGGCGGTTGGCGGGCCGCTCGAAACGCACTTGCCGGGTTTTGAATCGCACCACTGCAAGTACCGGATTTTCCTGCGCCGACTTGCGCCGGTCACCCGTGCCGGTTTCCCCGGTTTTAGCGCCCAATCCGCGCGACGCGGTTTCGCCGTGCAGCTCGTCCCAGACCAGCACGTTATCCAGCGCCATCTTGTCCGCGCCGATCAAAAACTGCAGTGGCTCATCGACCAGTTCGCGACGCCCGCCGACATAAAAATCCTCCGTTTCCAGTGCACCAATCCGCGCGCAACTGGGGGACGCCCATTGGGGTTTGTGCTGGTAACAGACGACCGTGTCACGCAAGCTGCCGGCGGCCAGATCCACCCGCCAGTTTCTGGGCTTTTTCTCCCCGCCCTCTTTCAATCGCCAGCCACCAATTTCCCACACCCGCCCGTGTTCGCCGGGTAACGACACCAGGTCCAGATAGGCGCCATCCAGTTCCACCCGATTAACGTGGATTTTGCCCCGCAATAACTGCCACCAGCTCAGCCCCAGCGTGGCCTCCCTTACCTTGAATCCACGATCGGATTCGTTGCGCACGGATACGCCCCGCAGGTGTGTACGCAGGCGCGGCAGGGAGACATCAATGTGCTCGATCTGCGCTTCCAGACCGCGCTCCTGTAACCAGCGCTGCACTGCACCGGGAAGCATTACCGCGACCAGAATATTCAGCGCGCCAATCAGCAACAGGGTAAATACCAGCAGCCACAACAGGCGGCGGGCACCCCGGTATTCTGCTGACGGATTCGCGGACGATGTGGACATCTAAACTCGGCGCACAAGGAATTTCGCGCAGCCAGTTTGGTTCATTTAGCAGCTGCACGCCCTCTACAGTAAAGACCAGCAGACTCGCCCCATCTGTCGCGAAATACCGCAACCGGGCATTTTTATTCCGGGCGACGAACCCTGCGCCGCCGTATCCAAACATTCCGGCGCCACTTGCCTCGCTACGTCACCCGCGGGCCGTGCTAAACCCCGAAGCACCGTTACACTGTTTATATTTCAATCAATTTGGTACAGCCTTAGCGGTTGGGGCAGGTGTCGGTGAAACAGTCAGAAAAGCAGCCCACGGGAGCGCATACTCACTATCAGGACATCGTGCTGATTGGCGGCGGTCACAGCCACAGTGTGTTCCTGCAGCTGTGGGCAAAAAAACCGCTACCCGGGGTGCGGGTGACCCTGGTGTCGCCGCAAGTACTGAGTACCTATTCCGGCATGCTCGCCGGGATGATTTCCGGCCACTACAGCTATAGCGATATCCACATCGACTTGCCGCGGCTGTGTCGGGCGGCCGGCGCACGTTTCGTGCAGGCGTGCGCACACCATATCGATCCGGTGGAGAAAACCGTCTCCCTGCTGGGACGCCCGGATCTGGAGTACGACCTGATTTCCCTCGACATTGGCGCCACCCCCTGTCGCCAGATACCGGGCTCGGAGCTGGCGATCCCCGTTAAACCCGTCGGCCACTTCCACCGCTACTGGCAACAACTGCGACAACAGGTTTACCGCCAGCACCAGCCGCTGCGCCTCGGCGTGGTGGGTGGCGGCCTGGGCGGCTGCGAGCTGGCCATGGCCATGGCCAGCGCACTGGAAGAGCCGGTGTACAGCGGTCGCGTGGAAATACACCTGCTGCAGGCAAGTGGAAAGCTTCCTCAGGAATTTTCCCTGCTCGGCCGCAGGTTAGTGGCGCGGGAGCTGGGACGACTGGGGGTACGGGCGCACCGCAACTGGCGGGTATCGGAGATTACCCCGTGCGGCGTGCACAACGACGAGGGAGAGTTCCTGGCACTGGACAAAGTTTTGCTGTGCACCGAAGCCGGGGCGCCCCCCTGGCTGGCGCAGTCCGGGCTGGCACTGGACCAGCAGGGTTTTGTGCGCGTCGACGAGTACCTGCGCGCAGAGCAACACCCCTCGGTATTTGCCGCCGGTGACGTCGCCAGCCCGGCGTCCGGCGGGAAGCGCCAACGCCAACGCAAATCCGCCAGGAATGCACTGAACCAGGGCCCAGCGCTGTTTCACAACCTGCGTGCCACGCTGCTGGAACAACCGCTCAAGCCCTACCGGGAAACGCGACGTTTTTTCCACCAGCTTGCCTGCGGCAGCCAGCGCGCCATTGTCGCCCGCGGTGGCTTTGCGGCGGTGGGCAGCCTGATGTGGCACTGGAAGGACCTGCACGACCGCCGCCTGATGCACGCCTTTGAAGGGGCAGCGGCGGCACACGCCGAATCGGCCCGGCAACGGATTCCCACGCGCCTGTCTGCCCTGTGGCGCACCCTGATGCAACCGGCGCCCTGCGGTCTTGACCAGCGCAATAACATGTCCGTTGCCGGTCTGCGCCATCACAGTCCCTCGAGGACGAGCGAGGCTAGGTTGCTGGATCGCGCCCTGGCGTCGCTGCCTCAGCCCCAGCCTATCGTGTCGACGCTCGCCCGCGGCCGCGATACTGCGGCGATCACCCTGCCCGCCAATCAATCGCTGCTGCAGCATTCGAGCCAGATAACCGCACCCGTCGCGGACCCCTGGCTGTACGGCCGACTGAGTGCATTGCATGCGCTCACGTCGCTGCTGACCGCACACGCGCAACCGTGTACCGCACAGGCTTTGGTCACGCTTCCACCGGGGGCACCAGAGATCGCGGCAAGGGACCTGCAGCAATTGCTGGACGGCGCCGCGCGCGAACTCAACCAGCATAACTGCGCCCTGAACGGCGGCAGCGCGAGTACCGGCAGTGCACTGCAACTGGGATTGACCGTCAACGGTACCATCGACCCGCAACAGCACCAGCCCGACCACCTCGGCGCGCGCGCCGGGGACTGCCTGATTCTCACCAAGCCGCTCGGCACCGGCGCTCTGTTCGCAGCGGAATGCCAGGGCAAGGCGCGCGGCCGCTGGATACAGCAGGCCCTGGAGATGATGCTGCAGAGCAATGCCACCGCCGCCGATATCTTTGCCGACCATCGCGCCCATGGGCTGCACAACATCAGCGATACGGGTTTACTGGGTGAACTGTTGACCCTGCTCAAGTGGCGCAACCACCGAGCAGCCCACGGCAAGCACGGCGCACACGCAACCGCACCTCACCTAGGCGCCCAGCTGTTAACAGACGCCCTCCCGTTTTTGCCCGGCGCCACCTGCTGTGCGGGACACGGTTTTCTCTCTGCGCAACACCAGCACAATGCCCGCGCCTATGATGCTTTGCAAAACCCCACACCCTGGCGCGCAGACCCTCTGCTACCACTGCTGGTGGACCCGCAAATCTGCGGTGGACTGCTCGCAACTGTTCCCGCCGAGCATGCCCAGAGCTGCCTGGCGGAGTTACAGGCGGCCGGGTGTCGGCACGCGGCAATCATTGGCGTTGTCGACGAACTACCCCAGTCCAGCGGGCAACGGCTTTATGCCACGCAGCCCATTCATCTGGTAAAAGGTGGCGACTGGAACAGTCTGGCGCAACGACCGAGCGCCGTGACGTCCTGAACGCGGTAGCGTCCTTCAGGGCGCACCAGCGCATCCCCGCGGAAAAACGCTTTCTGGTGAAACCAAGTTTCCATTGCCACCGGAGCTGGGTGCGTTAACATTGCGCCCATAGAATCAAAAGGGGCATTAAAGCCCTCCTGCCGGGTCTTCACAGAGACCGCCGCCCGACTGCCTATCATTCGACACCCGATTGTCCCACCGGCGAAGCCCGGTCATGCAAGGGCGCGCGAAGAGCACCTATTTTTTTAGCTCTAAGGAAATCTCTGTCATGAAAAGAATCGTCATTGTTGGTGGTGGCGCCGGTGGATTACAACTGGCCACCAGCCTGGGGCGCCACTTTTCCTTCAACCGATTTCACCGCCGCAATAAATCCCCGGTGGCGGAAGTCATTCTCGTGGATAAAAACCGTACCCATATCTGGAAACCCCTGCTGCACCAGGTAGCCACCGGCGCGCTTGACTCCAGCCTGGACGCGCTCAACTACCAGGTACACGCGCGTGCCAACGGTTTTCATTTCGAACTCGGCAGCCTGCGCGGGCTAGACCGGGCGGCAAAAACCATCGAGCTCGCCGAGGTCTGCGATAGCGACGGTCAACCACTCGTCCCCCCGCGCAATCTCGAGTACGACTACCTGGTAGTTACCCTGGGCAGCCAGAGCAACGATTTTCATACCCCCGGCGTGCGCGAACATTGTCAGTTTCTCGACAGCGCCGAGCAGGCGCAGAAGTTTCACACCAAGCTGCTCGATCAATTCTTACAACTGGAAAACCGGGTTGCAGAAGAGGTACACATTGCGATTGTCGGCGGCGGTGCCACCGGCGTGGAACTGGCGGCGGAACTGGTGGATGCAGTGCATGAGATGGGCCACTACAGCCGTATCAAAAATGGCGATCTGAAGGTCACCCTGATCGAGGCCGGCCCACACCTGCTGCCGGCACTGCCATCCAGACTCGGCAACAGTTCGCAAAAAGAACTCAGCAAAATCGGCGTACGGGTACTCACCGGGACCCAGGTTGCCGAAGCCACCGCCACCGGTTTCGTGACCAAGGACGGCGAGGAAATACCCGCGGCCATCCGCGTGTGGGCGGCGGGCGTGAAGGCACCGGACTTTCTTAAATCCATGGATGGCCTCTCCCTCAACCGCCAGAATCAGATCGAGGTAGAGTCGACCCTGCGCAGCAAGGACGACCCGGCCATTTTCGCTCTGGGTGACTGTGCCGGCTGTGAAGACGCCAACGGCCAGAAAGTGCCACCCCGCGCGCAGTCGGCGCAACAGATGGCCAAAACCGCCAGCGACAACCTGATCCGTCTGATCGAAAACCCGGACGCGGAACTGCAGCCATTTACCTACAAGGACCGCGGCTCACTGGTGTCCCTGTCCAAGTTCGACGCCGTGGGCAACCTGATGGGCGGGCTGGTGAAAGGCAGCCTTACCATCGAGGGGCGCCTAGCGGGACTCGCCTACCGCTCCCTGTATCGCATGCATCTGGCGGCCCTGCACGGCTGGCCCAAGGCAATGCTGCTGTATGTGATCGGGCAGGCTAACCGCTTCGTCAAGCCGCGACTGAAAATGCACTGACCCTCAGCCAGACAGACCCCCTGTCAATTGCGCCCGGATTGATTCACAGCGCCGCCACAGTGGCGGCGCTTTCCCCCATCACATCGCGCCGGTAACATGATCCTTTACCGGCCACCCCGCGTACATAAGCCCCCGACTGCCCGACACATGGTATTACCGCAATGACACCACTGATCGCTTTCGCCCTGGGTTCCCTCGCCGCAACCACAGTAACCACCGCCAACCCGCATACGCGCCCAAACCCCGTCGCAGAACCGGTTCTCGACGCAGCGATGGAACAGGTGGTCGTGACCGCAGCCCGCAGCGAGCAGCGCCTGCGTGCGCAGCCGGCCGCACTGACGGTACTGGACGATGACACCCTGCAATCGGTGAACGCGGTACACCCGAGCCAGGTGCTGTCCACCGTGCCGGGCGCGCTGATCAGCCGCGGCAACGGCCAGGAGAGTTTGATCGCGATCCGCTCACCGGTCCTGACCGGTGCCGGCAGCTGCGGCGCTTTTGCAATTACCCAGGACGGGGTGCCGGTGCGCGGCACCGGGTTTTGCAATGTGAACCAGCTGTTCGACACCCACTTTGAACTGGCCGGGCGCATTGAGGTGTTGCGCGGACCGGGTACCGTGCTGTTTGGGTCCGATGCCCAGCACGGGGTGATCAATGTCATCAGCGAAGCCCCGGTGAACGGCCATGCGTCCAGCGCAGCCATCGAGGGGGGTGCCAACGACTTTCAACGGGTGCGTCTGGAACACAGCCGCGGCGACACACAAGGCGGTTTTCGTATCGGCTTCAGCGGTGCGCGCGACGGCGGCTACAAGGACGACTCGGGGTACGACCAGCAAAAATTACAATTGCGTAACGACGGGCAGTGGGCCGACTGGTCCGTAAGCGCCCTGGTCAATCTGAGCAATCTGAATCAGGAAACCGCCGGCTATGTTGTCGGCAAGGACGCTTACAAGGACGATGCTCGCAAGCGGGAAAACCCTAATCCGGAAGCGTTTCGAGACAGCCAGTCCGCTCGTGCCCAGGTTAAGTTCGAGCGCACACTGGACAACGGCGACCACTTGCAGGTCACGCCCTACGCCCGTTATACCGATATGGATTTTTTAATGCATTTCCTGCCGGGTACACCGCTGGAAAAAAATGGCCAGAAAGGGATCGGCGTTCAGACGGCGCTGCGACACGGTAACGAAGAAGGGCTGGCCTTCATTAGCGGCATTGACCTGGAGTACACATCGGCCTGGCTGGGGCAAAGCCAGCAGGGCGGGTTTTCGGTGTTCCCCAGTGGAAAACAGTACGACTACTCCGTATCCGCAGCGGTTGCCGCAGCATTTAGCCAGGCGGAACTGTTTGTAAGCGAAACCACCACCGCGATCCTGGGCGCCCGTGGCGAATACCTGCACTACGATTACGATAACCACATGCTCAGTGGTGACACAAAGGATAATGGCGATGTGTGTATCAGTGGTTTTACCGGCGCCATCGGGTGTCGCTATTCTCGGCCAGAGGATCGTCGTGATGACTTTGCCAACCTCTCGTTGAATGCCGCCCTGGTGCACACCTTTGACCATGGGACGACCGGCAGCCTGCGCATGGCACACGGCTTCCGCGCACCGCAGGCAACGGAGCTTTACCGGCTGCAAAATGGCCAGACGGTAGCGGATCTGGACTCCGAATCCATTGATAGCCTGGAAGCGACCCTGCGCCACGACACGGACCATTTGCGCGCAAGTGTGACCGGATTCTATATGGAGAAATCTGATGTGGTGTTCCAGTCTTCGGATCGGTTAAATCTGAGTGATGGTGAGAGCCGACACTATGGCCTGGAGTACGAGTGGCAATGGACGCTGTCGGAACAGTGGCAGCTGGCGGCCGCGGGCACCTTCGCGCGGCACCGCTATACCAATGACGTCAGTGCGCCCGGTGCTGGCCTGATTGCGAGCAATGGCAACGATATCGACACCGCTCCGCGCACACTGCACAACCTCCGGGTGCGCTGGCTGGCAACTGACGCAACCCGGGTGGATCTTCGCTGGCAGCACACCGGCAGCTACTACACCGATATCGAAAACGCACATCGATACCCGGGGCACGATCTGCTACACCTGAGCGTGCAACAGTCCCTGAGCGCAGGCACCGAGATCGGGCTACGCATCGAAAACCTGGCAAATGTGGATTACGCGGAGCGCGCGGACTATTCCAGCCTCGGTGGCGGAGAGCGCTATTTCATAGGCGAGCCGCGTAGTGTCTACGCGGACCTGCGCTTGCGTTTCTGATCTGGCTCACTACGGCTATGTGCCATCGGGGCGCCCGGGATAGCACCCGGGCCTTCGCACCACTGGCACGCTCGTTGGACAACCGCCACGTGCTATGGCGTGGCCAGGAATTTTCGGATCGCCCGATTGATGTCTCCACCGGCGCACGCCGAGCTGATGTGCCCGCAATAGGTGCTGAGTTCTAACGTTTCGGATCCCAGCTGTTCACTAAAGCGGATAGCGGGCCTTGGCGTTACCATGTGATCTTGCTGATCCACAATATTCAGCACCTGCGCTTTCACGGCTGCCGCAGCCTTTGCCATGGACCCATCAAAATTCCTGCTGATGTCGTGACTTAGCATGGCCCGCAGCTGTGCCGCCTTGTCGCGCATATCGCGTTTATCACTGGTTTGGGTTGTGCGAATAAATTCCTCGGCCTGGCTTACCGGTGTGCGCCTGGCATGATACTCCGGCGTGTAAAGTGCCAGTGCATCGATCATGGAAACAACCGCTTTGGCATGCTGAATATCGCCAGATTTTTCGGCCAGCGCCATGGCCTCAAGCTGTGTTTGCCACAACAGGCGATCGTAAGTATCTAACCGGGGTGAGCCCACAAGGCTAATGGCTTTATCCATAAAGGCAGGGAACTGGGTAATCCATTCAAACGCCTGCATCCCCCCCATGGAGGTACCCACCACCGCATGTAAATATGTAATACCCAGTGTTTGTGTGAGCAGTTGGTGTTGCGCTTTTACCATGTCGCCGATGGTAATGCCGGGAAAATTTTCATGATTGGACGGCGATGAAGAAACACCATTGCCAAGGGCATCCACCACAATCACGAAAAATTTGTCGGTATCGATGGGATCAATCGCCCCGTAGTTGTACATGTCTTGAGAGCTGCCACCGAACCAGGTTGGGTACAAAATGGCATTGTTACGGGCCGCATTTAACCGACCCGAGGTGCGGTATCCCAATTTTGCCTCCTTCAACACAGCACCACTCTCCAGCGTAAAGCGGTCCAGCGTGGCAACTTTTAGTGGTGGCGCCTCTAATGCCAGTACGGTGGCGCTGGTGAGCATGAACAGGGCAAGGGCAATGATGCGGCGCATGGGGAGTCCTGGCGTTTTGATTATTGTGATTGAGCCTGTGAGGAAGTTTATTAATAATGATTTGATGGACTTTGTAAAGTGGGGGCAGATGGTGCGCGCCATGGGTAAGCACTATCTGCTGTAGCGCGGACCGGCACCTGGGTTTCTGAACTGGCTGGCTAGGGCCGGACCACAATTGGGCCACTCAGGTTCACACCCGGCGCCTTCCAGGTTTCTGCCCACAGCAATTGCCAGCGCTGCGGCCAGCTCAGTGCACACAGGGTGCCGCTTTCCGCAAAGCGGTAGTTCTCACAGGGCAGTGCCAGCTCGGGGGTAGCGAATTCCGGGAGGCCGGGTTCCGTATACGCCGGCTGGCGATAGCGATAGTGATCGACCAGGTAGCGCAGGCCATCATCAAAGGTAAGGTAGTCCCAGCGTATGCGGATCGGCGTATTGCTGGTGCCGGTGCGCCCCTCGCCCTCGCGATACCAACTCACCAGCTGGCCGTTGGCACCATAGGCTCGGAGGGTTTTCAGGCGGCTCTGCAAGTCATCCACACCGTTGTAGGTAGAGATCTCCGTTTCCCGCAATTGCCCGCGGCTGTTATAGCGGTACTCAACCTGTTCACGCGCCTCTGGTGTACCGTCGGCGTCGCTATCAAACCGCATCTCTTCGCTGAACAGCCAATCGTCACTGGTGTAGCGATAGGTGAAGGTACGGCGGGATTCTGGCGTGCCGTCGGCATCAATATCGAATTCCCAGCTCTCTTCGCGCAGCTGGCCACTGCTCAGGTACAAATATTCGTAGGTATTTATCCGATCGACAACACCGTCCCCGTTGTCGTCGATACGCTGCACTTCCCGTAACAACCGCCCAGCGCTGCTGTAACGAAAAGCAATTTCGATGGTGGCATCGGCGATACCGTCGACCGTTGCGAGATCGCCGTCATCCACGGTATCCGCCAGCTCCAGCAATAGTCCGTTGCGGTTGTAGCCAAACACAAAGCGCTGGCGGCGCTCCACCAGTCCATCGGCGTTCAGGTCAAGTTCTTCAAGGCGCCAGTCCAGCAAGCCGTCCCCGTCATAGGCGCTCTCCACGCGCCGCAGTGAGTCCAGAATGTCATCGACCCCCTGATCCAGCTCGACGACTGAAAACACCTTGTTGCCGCCGTCGTCATAATCCAGCCGCACCACAAGACGCTCACCCACCAGCCCCCGCCCCTCTTCTTCGACGATGCGCTTCAGGAAGCCCCGGCTACTGAAAAAACGCTCGGTGCGCGTAAAGAAATCCACGAATCCATTCTCGTCGCTGTCGGTTTCCCGCAGCAAAAAATCCCAGCGGCCAAGGCTGTCATAGGTGTACTCCACCCGCTCCCGCCAGTTTTCGGCTGTTTCCGGCAATACCGTAAAGTAATTGATGCGGGGAAGGCCGAGATCGTTGTACTCCCACCGCACCTCCTGCTCGATACGTTCGTCATCCTCGATATTACGTGTTTCGCGCACCGGTAAATGCACTGGCACCACAATACCCAGCGCGTCGTAGAGATAGACAAGCGGGGCATCCAGCGGTAGCTGGTACTTAATGGAAAACGCGGTCGTTATCGCGGGCAGTGAATCCAGTCCGCGCCGCCAGGGAAAGGCGTAGAGGTCGTAGGCGAAGTCAACCGCATAGTCGGCGAGCTCGGTATCCCAGCCCTGCAGGTCGATTCCGTTCGCGGGGTCCTGATCCCGGTCCAGGATCAGCAGCAATCGCATCATGTTTGACACAAGATCCAGTGCATCCGCCCGCTGGTGATTTTCCAGCGCGGCGCGCAGTGCGGCCTCCTCGGTGATGGGGGCCGTCCCCGCCAGGTCAAAGGGGCTCAGCTCCGCTGCACCGCGGGCCGCGCCAAGATGCACGCCCCCGAGAAAAAATTCGACCTCTTCGCCATCGCGATAGCGAAAGGTTCCTGCGCTGTCGGTAATACCGGAGAAGCTCGGTGTGCGATAGCCCAGCCCTGCGACGCGTCCGGCCAGAAATATCCCGCTCATTTCCGCGCCGCTGCCAGCAGTGGCGCCACTGCTGGAGCTGCCGCTCCCGGTGCCGCCGGAGCTACTTGAGCTGGTAGAGCTGCCCAGTGCGCGTGCGCTGGAATCTTTGCTGTCACTGCTGAAATCACAGGCTGCCAGGCAAAGACACAGGAGTAGGCACCATGCCCGCGATAACCCTGGCATCAGCTGCAGGAAAGGGGGTACGACAACTGCTAAAACGAGCCTTCCTGGCACGGGGCACTCCTCGCCGAACGGAAACTACCGCTACACCGACAACGTCGACTTTATGACCTCCAAAAAGTATTGCTGAATTCCCCTATGCGGGCGGGAAAGTTTCGCGAAATTGGACCAATTGACGTGCAAAGGAATGGGTTGCGCGGCCTAGGGAGGGCTTTACTGCCAGATGTCCAGACGAGCGGCGCGCATTCAGCCAATGGTATGCGGCGCTAAAAAAAGCCCCCGGCAGCTGGGACTGGCGGGGGCTTCGTTACCTGATCGCAAGACCAGGCGCAGGACATGGGAAATCAGATTTTCCAGCTCTGCACTTTTTCCAGACCGTGTTCGGCCACCCACTGGTTCAACTGCTTGGGATTGCGCTTTTTCTTCTCGATCGTGGCGTTGGTGTACGGGTTGCGATAGTGACCCGTTTCCAGCTTCGGCTCTGCCGGCTTGTTGGAGGCAGCGCGGCGGGCGGTGCGACGGGGCGCTTCGCCTTCCCGCTTCAGCGCACGGGCTACCCGCGCCTTGAGCGTGCGCACGTAATCCGGCGCATTGTCATCGTTCAGCTGCCCAACCAGCCAATCGACAATCTGCTCTCCACGGATACTGTAGAGCTCTTCCTCTTCCAGTTCGTATTCAGCCGCCAGATTGATCAGCGCCTTGTCAAAAGCGATCACACCCTGCTTCTTGCGTTCTGCTTTGGCCATCTGCTCCTGCAGTTCTTCGATTTTGGCCTGGTGTTCCGCGATCTGTTGTTCGATCTGGTCGTATTCCTGAAACATGTGATTAGAGCCTCGATATAAACGGTTGTTGTTTTAGATAGTGTTTTTTAATAATGCCGCGCGGGTAACTGGCTACCTGCACAGCGGATGCATATTGGAAATACAGGTCATTGGCTGGTTTAAAAAGGTCATCCTGATCGCCAGGCGGATATACCCCGCGGATATCCGATACTTATAAGATAGTCCAATAAAAATAACCTGGGCTAATTTGCGGATATCCCACGCCCAACACACTTATATTATTGATTGCCGCGCTATGGATTTACCGAATCCAATCGGGAATTGATCCGGATCAACCCGATAAATATCCTCAGTCGCTATAAATGTCGCTACAAATATCGATATAGGTCAACGTGTTAGCAACGCAATAGAACGATAAAAACGGACGGATGAATATACGCCCTTGGCAATCAAGCAGATTAATTTCTTTTATCGCTACCGAATGAACCCTCAAATGGGGGCATATGCCGATAATTCAAGCATACGTCGGGACAGTGCTATCGGGCCACCGGCGCTGGCTATATTGCCAACAGCGCGCGGGCAGGGCCTCAAGCGTGGCGCATGATACTGCGTTGTTTTTCTTTCGCCAACCGCTTGGATATCTTTTTAGCACTGCGCGCCGAAACCACGCCTTGTTCTATTCTTTTCACTGGATATGAGTCTAATATTCCAGATCCAATCACTATTCAGGGGGTATCAAGCGAATGGCGAAAACTCGCGACATCCATCACATGCCGACATTGGCCGCACTGATGACGCCGTTTCCCTATCACATCGATATCGACGCGCCCATTGAGGCTGCCGTGGCGCTGATGGAGGAGCACGGGGTCCACCATTTACCCGTGACCCGAGAGGGCGATCTGGAAACCATCATATCCCAGGGTGACATCGACCGCGCCCAGTCACCGGGGCACCGGCTGGAAGAACAACAGCTGTATGTACGCGACCTGTGCGCCCGGCGACCGTATATCGCAGATATCCACGATCCGCTGGACAGAATCCTGCTGGCCATGGCCAATACCGGGATCGGCTCGGTGCTGGTGATGAAAGAGGGCGAACTGGCCGGCATCGTCACCGTGACGGATGCGCTGCGCTTTTGCGGGGAATACCTGGCAGACCTGACCCGTTCACCCGATGACGATGTGGCGTAAAGCCGTGTTTTAAAGGCGCGTTCTAAAGGTGTGGCCTAAAGGTGTGGCCTACAGCGGCCACACCCACAGAAGCATAGGCACCGACACCGCCACCACAATGATTTCCATTGGCAGGCCCATGGGCCAATAGTCGCCAAACTTGAAGCCACCGGGGCTCAGAATCAGTGTGTTGTTCTGGTGCCCCACCGGGGTCAAAAAGGCACAGGAGGCCCCGATGGCCACCGCCATCAAGAAGCTGTCCGGGTTGACCCCAAGTTGATCTGAGGCACTGAGCGCGATGGCGCACATCACCGCTGCGGTTGCGGCATTGTTCATAAAGTCGGACAGCGTCATGGTGACCAGCAAAATCAACACCAGGGCGAACACCGGATTGCCCTGTGCCAGGTTATCCAGCATGGATTCCGCCACCACGTCCGCGGCCCCGGTGGTGCTCATCACCTCCGCCACGGCAATCAGCGCCCCCAGCAACACCACTACGGAGCCATCAATCGCCTCGTACATACTGCGCAAAGGCACTACCTTCAGCGCCATAAATGCCAGCACGCAGGTGGCAAAGGAGATCGCCGCGGGCAACAGGCCAAAGGCGGCACCGGCCACCGCCGCGCCCATAGCCACCAGCGCCACATAGGCCTTCTCCCGGTTGGGGATGGTGATATCTCTCTGCGCCAGCGGCACACAACGCTGCTCGTTGGCAAAACTGCGCAGGTTTTCTTCGGTGCCCATCATCAATAGCGCATCGCCCCCTTTGAGCATGGTCGAGCGCAGCCGTTTTACCGATCGGTGGCCCTGGCGGGAAAGTGCCAGCAAGTTGATCTCATAGCGGCCCGCAAGGCGCAGGTTTTCCGCAGTGCGGCCAATCAGGAACGAGTCGGGCAACACCACCAGCTCACGCAATACCACTTCGGCGCGGTCTCGCGAACGCCGGTCTTCCTTCTCTTCTTTATCCCGACTGTCGTCTGCGGGTGGAGCGGAGCCACCCTCCTCCAGGGCCTGTTGCGGTGGGGAACCGAGGGGCCCCAGGTCGGAAATTTTGCGCACGGGACCAGGCATCGCCTGTGCCTTGAGGGACCCGGATTTTCCCGCCGACTCGGCACTTTGCTTTGTGCTTTGCTTTGTGTTTTGCCTTGTATTTTCCCCAGTGTCAGCCACATCTTCGAGCGCTGGCTCGGCCTGCGCTGCGGCCTTTTTTTCCCGGTCGCCATTTGCCGGGTCCGCGGCCAGTGTCAGCCCCAGGTTCGACAGCACCGCGGCGAGGGATTCCGGCTCCGATTCGATCACCAGCAGGTCGCCCGCGCGGACCCGCAGTCCCGGCATCGCGGTAGAGACACGGGCATTGTTGTGCACCAGCCCGATCACCTGCGCATCCTCATCGCCAATCATTTTCACCAGCTCCGCCAGCGACTTGCCAATGGCCGCACTCTTCTCGCCCACCAGGGCTTCGGTGAGGTATCTGCCGGTGTCAAAACTGCCGGCACCGGCCTGTGGCCGCGCTGGCACCAGACGCCAGCCGATGAGCGCCACAAACAACACCCCCACCAGGGCGACCACCAGCCCCACCGGGGTGAAGTCGAACATGCCGTAACTGCCAGCGCCGGCACTGGCACGAAAACCGGACACGATCAGGTTGGGGGGCGTGCCGATCAGCGTGGTCATGCCACCGAGGATGGTGCCAAACGAGAGCGGCATCAGTACTTTGCCGGGGGGCAGCTCATAGCGGTCGGCGAGGTCGGTGGCCACCGGCATCAGCAGCGCCATGGCGCCGACATTGTTCATAAAGCCGGACATCCCCGCACCCAGGGCAGTCAGGGCCGCGATGGCGAGGGTGATGCCACCCTTTTTCGGAACCACTTTTTGCGCCAGCGCATCCATGGCACCGGTATTCTGCAGTCCGCGACTCAGTATCAGCACACAGGCGACCGTGACCACCGCGGGATGGCCGAA